>JBOHIU010000080.1:0-31035 GCA_050725855.1 Xanthobacteraceae bacterium
GAACTCATCTATTCCAATCACGAGCGGGGCTTTGCGCTGGCGAGCATGCGCTCGCCGATGCGAAGCCGCTATTATATCCAGTGCCCGGTTGACGAGGACCTGAACGCCTGGCCGGACGAGCGGCTGTGGGATGAACTGGCGATTCGGCTTGGTCCTCAGGCCGCCGCGCACATGACTCGCGGCCCGGCGCTGGAGAAGAGCATTGCGCCGCTGCGCAGCTTCGTCGCCGAGCCGATGCGCTACGGCGCGCTGTTTCTCGCCGGCGACGCCGCCCACATCGTGCCGCCGACCGGAGCAAAGGGGCTCAATCTCGCGGTATCGGACGTATTCTATCTGTCGCGCGCGCTGACCGAGGCCTATTGCAAGAACAACGCCGCCTATCTGGATGAGTATTCGGATACGGCTCTGCGCCGGGTCTGGGGCGCCGCGCGCATGTCGTGGTGGCTGACCATGCTGCTGCACCGCTTCACCGGCGAGACGCCGTTCGAGGAGCAGATCCGGTTCAGCCAGTTCGATTACCTGCATGCCTCTGACCGCGCCGCCGCGTCGCTGGCGGAGCAGTATGTCGGGTTGCCGTATTAGACATGATCGCGAAAAGCTCGCCCCTGGACTTGATCCGAGGGTGGATGCCGGTTTTCGGAACACATCATGGCTCGAACGTTATTATATGCGGATTGGAACGACACTCTGAAACAGCGTCACAATCCGGCCGTCTTGGTTGCAGGTTTAGGTTACCGCGCGGCCGTGCTTGACTGCGCGGCGCCGCGGGCTCTCCTCGATGCGGAGCAGGAGTCCCGTGAGCAAGACAACCGTCATGCCGCGCGCGCCGGAACCGCGCGACTTTGGCAGCCGTGGCATCGCCGCGCACGCTATCGGCGCGCCAGTTTGGATGGCGGCGGCCTTCCTCGTTTCGGCGGCGCTCGCGGCGCTCGTGCTGGCGGCGTTCGGCGCCGGCGAACGCGGCACCGCGCTCGCGTTGCGCGTGACCGCGCGCTGGTGCTTTTTGTTGTTTTGGGCCGCCTATGCGGGCGGCGCGCTGGCAAAATTTTTCGGATCGCGGTTCGCCATTTTGGCGCGTCACGGCCGTACCTTCGGTCTTGCTTTCGCGTCCGCGCTGCTGGTTCACGTCGCGCTCGTGGTGTGGCTCTACGTCATCGTCGCCGATCAGCGGGCGCCGATGCTGTTTTTCTGGGCCGGCGTGCTGTGCACTTACGCGCTCGCGCTCTTCTCCGTAGCGCGACTGCGCGATGCGCTCGGCTCGCGCCTGTGGCGGCTCGCGATGGAACTCGCTCTCCAATACATCATGCTCGTGTTCGCGGCCGATTTCATCGTCGAACCTCTGCGGGCCAGCGGTCCGGACAAATATCCGCTGAGCTATGTGCCATTCGTCATCATGGTCGCGGGCGGAATAGCGCTGCGGCTTGCCGCGCAACTCCGCCGGCCGCGGGCCGCGGCCAAGGCCTAAACGGGGCTCCGTCTCCGCGCCTTGGCTTGCTCGGCCAGAAATTGCGACAGCCGCGTGCGCACGGCGTCGGCTTCGCCCGGCGCCCATGTGCGCAGACCCTCGCCGGTCTTCATGCCGAGCTTGCCGGCCGTGACCTTGTCGCGCAGGAACGGATGCGGTCCGGGCGTGCGATCGAGGTGTTCGTACAGCACCTCGGCGATGTCGAGCGTCAGGTTCAGGCCGACAAGGTCCGACTGCTCCATCGGCCCGAGCACCGCCGTGCGCGCGCCAAAGCCTGCCTTGACCACGGTATCGATCGTCTCGGCGTCGCACACGCCGGCGGCGACGAGCGCGATGGCTTCGCGCTTCATGGCGTGCTGCAGCCGGTTGCCGACGAAGCCTGGGACATCGCGGCGGACGTGAACCGGTGTCTTGCCGGCGCCGCGCAGCAGCTCCATCGTGGCGCGCACCACGGCGTCACTGGTGCTTTCGTTCTGGATCACCTCGACCAGCGGAACCAGATGCGGCGGGTTCCAGAAATGCGTGCCGACGACGCGCTCGCGATGGGCGAGATTGCGGCCGATGTCGGTCGTCGGAATAGCCGAACTGTTGCTCGCCAGGACCGTATCCGGCGCGACGACGGTCTCCAGTCCGGCGAAGATGCGTTGCTTGAGCGGCAGCTTTTCCGGCGCCGCCTCGAATACGAAGCCCGCGCCGTCGGCGGCCGGAGCCAATCGGTCGTGCGCGGCGATGCGCTGCACGGCCGCCCTGTCGTCACCGAGAATATCGGCGATGGCGGCGAGCCGCTGCGGCAGCGAGGCGCGGACCTCCGCGTCCGGTTCGAACACGCCTATCTCGTGTCCCGCCGCCGCCAGCAGATAGGCAATGCCGTGGCCCATCAGGCCGCCGCCGATCACCGCGATTTTTTGCTCGTTCATGTCCGCCTCGATGAAGAAATTCGGAACGGGCGTGTGTGTCAGACGTTACTCAATCGAAAGCCAATGATTGGCCGATCTGCAAGAGGAGAAATGGTCATGCCTGCTCTTTTGTGGGTCGCGTTTTGGTCTTGGATGATGGGTAACGCAGAATGTTGGGGCCGGCAGCCCCAGTTGATCCGTGTAAAATCGTCTAGCCATCGCGGCCGTTATCCGGCGGTATAACCACCGTCGACATACATTACCTGCCCAGTGCAGAAGTCTGAGGCCGGCGACAAGAGATAAATCGCCATGCCGATCAGATCTTCCACTTCGCCGAGCCGACCCAGCGGAATGCGCGACAAAGACCGTGCGCGCGTCTGCTGGCCGAGTTCGTTGTCCCCATACATCCACGCGGTGAGCTTTGACCGAAAAACCGTCGGCGCGATCGCATTCACCGTGATGCCGTGCTTGGCCCACTCGGTTGCCAGCACGCGAGTGAGCGAATCGGTCGCGCCCTTCGACGCGCAATAGCCGGTATAGCCGGAGTAATTGCCATGGCGGCCGCGGACCGACGACATCAGCAGCACCTTGCCGCGCACCTTTTTCTCGATCCAGTAGGCGCCGACTGCCTTGGCCATGAACCAGATGCCGCGCACATTGGCATCCATCACCGCCTGCCAATCCTCGTAAGCGAGTTCGTGAATAAAGCCCGGCTTGTTCAATCCCGAGGCGACGACGAGCTGGTCGACCCGGCCGAACGCGGCCAGCGCGGAATCGAGCATCGCCTCGGCGTCGGCCTGGCTGTCCGGACGCCGCACCACGACGGCCGGCTCGCCGCCCAGTTCGCGCACCTCGCGCGCGACCTCTCCGAGTTCGTTCTCGCTTCCGGAGGCAAGCAACACTTTGCCGCCCAGCGCGGTGAGCGCCAGCGCGGTGGCGCGCCCGAACGTCCCCGACGCGCCAGTGACGATGGCGACCTTGTCCTTGACGTCAAACAGCGAGAGCGGATTGCGTAGCGGCTCGGAGATCATCGTAATTACACTCGCATTCTGTGCGGTTTCCGGGGCGCGGGCAGCACAGAGCGAAGCGAAGCGGTGCGCTGCAGAACCGGGATCGTAACAAACTCAAATCATTATAGCTCGGAGCTTGCGAAGGTCCCGGATCATCGGCGGTGCACCGCCACAGCGCGTTGAAGACGCGCGTAAACGCGCTTTTGCTGCACCGCATCCGAGAAACGCCCCTTTGGCATCGCATTCATCTTCCGCTCTCGAATCGGAACGCCTGCTTCGGATCGAGTACGGCAACGACGCGCAGCGCGCAGCCCTCGCCTTCCGGCCAGCGCCATGGAAAGGCGAAAAATGTGCAGCGCTTGCCGGTGATCTTGTCGATGTCGCCGCCGATGTTTTCGATACCGGGAACGCCATTGGTCATCATGATCTTGTGCGCCGGCTCCCAATACGGAAAATCCTCGATAATATGGCGGCCGGTCGCCGCCTTGTACTCGACATCGAGGTGCGGCTGCGCCGGCCCCGGTCCATGCGGGCCGAGGAACGTGCCGAGCGGATGATCGAGCGCTTGCACATCGATCCCGACCAACTTGACACCGCGCTCGACCAGCCATTCCGCCGCTTCCTTGTACAGACCGGGCGAGTAGGCGAAATAGTCCGGATTGTCGCCGTACTGCCGATGGCTGCCGGTGTTGATCATGACAATATCGTTCTTCTGGATCTTCGGCTCGACTTTTTCCAGATCCTTCGGCCTGATGACTCCCCATTTGCCTTTCGGGATCGACACCGCGACGCCGGTGCCAAAAAACCGCCACAGCGGATAGCCGGTCAACGTCGGTTGATTTTCCGCGACGTGAATTGGCGCGTCCATGTGGGTGCCGCGGTGCATGATGCCTTCGAATTGCTGCACCAGAAGGCCGTCTTTGGAATGAAATTCGACCACCCGCACATTCAGATTGGCGCGCGAGGGCCATTGCGGCATGCCGTGACCCCAACGATGACTGAGGTCGAAAAATTGCAGGCTTTGCCTTGTCGCCGAACTGCGCGACGTGCCGTTCGGAGCCGGCGCCCGCGCCGCTCCACTGGCGAGGCGAAAATCGCCCGCCGGGTCGAGCATGGCGACAAGGCGAATGACGCAAGCGTCGCCTTCGTGCCATTTCCACGGAAAGCCCTGAAACGTGCAGCGCTTGCTGGAAAGCTCGTCGAGATCGCCGCCGACGTTCTCGATGGTCGGAATGCCGGCCGCAAGCAGCGTCCGGTGCGCGGGATTCCATTCCGGGAAATCGACGATCGCCTCGCGTCCGGTCGCTTCCCTGTATTCGGGCAACAAATATTTGATTTGCGGCCCGTTGCGATGCGGCCCAAGCGACGTCGCCAGCGGATGGTCGACGCAGGCGCTGTCGACGCCCACCATTTTGACTCTTTTCCTGGCGAGCCAAGCCGCCGCATGTTTGCTCAGGCCCGGTGCGTAGCCGAAATACTCCTTGCTGTCGGAGTATTTGCGATGCCAACCGGTGTTGATGAGGACGATGTCACCGGCGCGGATTTGCGGCTTGGCGCGCTCGAGATCCGACGGCTCGATCAGCTGCCATTTCTTTTTCGGGATCGAGAGCACAACGCCCGTGCCGAAGAACCGATCGAGCGGCAAATCGCCGACGGCCGCTGCGCCTGGAACGAGATGGATCGGCGCGTTGACATGCGTGGAGGTGTGAAAGATCGTCGTGATCTTGTGGGTCATCACGCCTTGCCTGGCATGATGCGTGATGCGTTCGAGCTTGATCTCCTCGTAGCCCGGGAAGATCGGGGTATACATGCCCCAGCGGTGGCTCAATTCAAACAATTCGAGCCCGCTCACCGGATCGACGACAGCCGGCATTTCGCACCCTCACTCGACGCCTTGAGCGGATCGGTTCGTCCGCTCGCCCGTTATTCTTAAAGTGTCATTCGCGCGGGTCTCTATCACGTTCCAATATTGCGTGACAAACCGTGCAGACGCGGTCATTGCGTCCGCTACCGGCCGCCGTTATCTATACGCGCCGATTGAGCGTCGGTGCTCCCGTAATCTCCTGTATTGAGCGCCGTCGCGTCCGCCCTGGGATCACGAATCAGTCGTCATGGCCCGTCTCGTCATGAAATTCGGCGGAACCTCGGTCATCGATCTGGACCGCATCCGCAACGCCGCCCGTCACGTCAAGCGCGAGGTCGACGCCGGCCACGAAGTTGCCGTCGTGGTGTCGGCCATGGCCGGCGTCACGAATCAGCTCGTCGCCTGGTGTGAAGCGGCGCTCAAGGAACGGCGTATTTTCGACGCGCGCGAATACGATGCCGTGGTGGCCACCGGCGAGGAGGTCACCGCCGGCCTTTTTGCCATCACGTTGCAAGATCTCGACGTCAATGCGCGCTCCTGGCAAGGTTGGCAGTTGCCGATCTCGACGTCGAACGCGCACGGCTCGGCGCGAATCCTCGACATCAACGGCGACGAACTGATTCGGCGCCTCAGTGAGCGCAAGGAAGTCGGCGTGATCGCCGGCTTTCAAGGAGTCCACAACGAGACCAACCGGATCACCACGTTGGGGCGTGGCGGATCGGATACGTCGGCGGTCGCGGTGGCGGCGGCTATCCGGGCTGAACGCTGCGACATCTACACCGACGTCGATGGTGTCTACACCTCGGACCCTCGGGTCGTGCCACGGGCCAAGAGACTCGAGAAGATCGCGTTCGAGGAAATGTTGGAATTCGCGTCGCTCGGCGCCAAGGTCATGCAGGTGCGCTCGGTCGAGCTTGGCATGGTCCACAATGTACGGATCTTCGTGCGTTCGAGCTTCGATGCTCCGGACAGCATCGATCCGCACCGTAATCCGCCCGGCACCCTTATCTGCGACGAAGGGGAAATCATGGAACAGCAAACAGTGACCGGCATCGCCTTTTCCCGGGACGAGGCGCAAATCTCGATGCGCCAGGTCCAGGACAAGCCCGGCGTGGCCGCCGCGATTTTCGGCCCGCTCGCCGAGGCCAACATCAATGTCGATATGATCGTGCAGAACGTCTCGGCAGACGGCAAAACAACCGATCTTACCTTCACGGTACCTGCCGCAGACTATCAGCGCTCGCTCGATACCATCGCCAAGGCGAAGGGAACGATCGGATATGCGCGTCTCGACGGCGCCACCGATGTCGCCAAGGTTTCGGTGATCGGCATCGGCATGCGCAGCCACGCCGGCGTGGCGGCCCAGGCGTTCCGCGCGCTTGCCGACCGCGGCATCAATATCCGGGCGATCACCACGTCGGAGATCAAATTCTCGCTCTTGATCGACGCGGTATTCACCGAGCTTGCGGTGCGCACGCTGCATTCGCTGTATGGGCTCGATCAGGCGGCGTGACCATCGCTCCGCCTCGTCTTTTCGCGCCGCAGCGGGACGATTCGACGGAATGATCTATCAAAAAGCCCCATTCGCATTGCAGCGCACAATTTCCATCGCGTCATCCTGATGTCTTTGGCTTGCGGTTTGCATAGGGCATTCGATATAGGCTGAAGAACACTCGCCGCGGCTCGGCCCCGGCGAAATCCTCGTCGATCCGGTCGGCGCGAAGCGGGCAGCGCTCCGGCCATGGCGGCAAGCCCGAAGGACCTCACGCCATGCGTGGCGCGCTCGGCGGTCCGCGCGTGCTGTTGCGTCGGCTTCGCGAAGTCATGGCGGAGCCGGTCAGCGCGCAGGAACGCCTTGACAAGATCGTGGTGCTGATCGCCGCCAACATGGTTGCGGAGGTGTGCTCCGTCTATGTGCTGCGCGGAGATTCGACTCTCGAACTCTACGCCACCGAGGGCCTGAAACGGGATGCCGTGCACCAGACCGTGATGCGCTCGGACGAAGGCCTGGTCGGTTTGGTTGCGAGCCAGGCAAGCGCCATCAACCTTTCGAACGCGCAGGCGCATCCGGCATACTCCTATCGGCCGGAAACGGGCGAAGAAATCTATCATTCTTTCCTCGGCGTGCCGGTGCTGCGGGCCGGCAATACGCTCGGCGTGCTGGTCGTGCAGAACCGCGCGCGGCGCACCTATTCGGAAGAAGAGGTCGAGGCACTGCAAACCACCGCCATGGTCTTGGCGGAGATGATCGCGTCGGGCGAACTCTCGCGCGCCGGCGACGAGTTGGCGGCTCGCCGCGCGGTTCATTTCAAGGGCGCGCCCTTGAGCGACGGAATTGCGCTCGGCCATGTGGTGCTGCACGAGCCGCGGGTCGTCGTCACCAATTACATCGCGGATGACGTCCAGAGCGAATTGAAACACCTGCATGCCGCGATCGAGACGTTGCAATCCAATCTCGACCAGTTGCTCGAACACGGCGACGTGGTGGAGGGCGGCGAACATCGCGATGTGCTCGAAGCTTACCGGATGTTCGCCTACGACAGCGGCTGGGTGCACAGGCTCGAAGAAGCGGTCTTAACCGGCCTAACCGCGGAGGCGGCGGTGGAGCGGGTGCAATCCGATGCCCGCGCGCGCATGCTGCGCCAGACCGACCCGTTTTTGCGCGAGCGCCTTCACGACCTGGACGATCTCGCCAATCGGCTGATGCGGCAACTCACCGGCCGAGACCACGCGCCGGCGCGCGAAAGCCTGCCCGAGAATGCGATTGTGGTCGCGCGGGCCATGGGTCCGGCGGCATTGCTCGACTATGACCGCAAGCGTCTACGCGGCCTCGTTCTCGAAGAGGGCGGCGCGCAATCGCACGTCGCCATCGTGGCGCGGGCGCTTGGCATTCCCGCCGTTGGCGAAATCGACAATGCCGTGGGCATTGTCGATCCCGGAGATGCCATTATCGTCGACGGCTCGACCGGGGATTTGCACGTCAGGCCGCTTCCCGACATGGAGGCAGCCTACGCTGAGCGCGTGCGCCTTCGTGCGCGACGGCAGCAGCAATATCAGGCCCTGCGCGACCGGCCCTGTGTGACCAAGGATGGCGTGGAAATAAGCCTGATGCTTAATGCCGGCTTGACGGTCGATCTGCCGCACATCGCCGACACCGGGGCCGCCGGTATCGGGCTGTTCCGAACCGAACTGCAATTCATGGTCGCGCCGAACTTCCCGCGCACCAGCGAACAATACGCGCTCTACCGGGCCGTGATTGATGCCGCCGGAGACAAGCCGGTGACCTTCCGCACCCTCGATATCGGCGGCGACAAGGTGCTGCCGTATATGCGCAACGTCGAAGAGGAGAATCCCGCGCTCGGCTGGCGTGCGATTCGCCTCGGGCTCGATCGTCCGGGACTATTGCGCACGCAGCTGCGCGCATTGCTGCGGGCCGCGGGAAACAAGCCCCTGAAAATCATGTTTCCCATGGTGGCCGCCGTGAGCGAGTTCGAGCAGGCGCGCGAGTTGGTCGAACGCGAATTGACGCATCTGCGCCGCCATGGGCACAAGCTCCCGGACGAGGTTCAGGTCGGCAGCATGGTTGAGGTTCCTTCGCTCCTTTATCAGCTCGACGAATTACTCGAACGCGCCGATTTTCTTTCGGTCGGCTCGAATGATCTGGTGCAATTCCTTTACGCCATCGATCGCGGTAATCCGCGCGTTGCGACCCGTTTCGATTCTCTCTCGGCGCCGGTGCTGCGCGCGCTCAAGGAAATTGCCGACAAGGGCCACGCCCACAAAAAGCCGGTAACGGTCTGCGGAGAACTCGCCTCCCAACCCGTCGGTGCCATCGCGCTTGTTGCCCTCGGTTACCGCTCCTTGTCGCTCACGCCATCGGCGATGGGGCCGGTGAAGGCCGCGCTTCTCGATCTCGATTTCGCCAAGGCTGCGGAATTTTTGGTGCCGCTCATCGAAAAGCCGATTGGCGGCAAGCCGATCCGCGCGCGTCTGGAGGAGTTCGCTGCCGCGCAGGGCCTGCTGGCTTGAGGGATGACACCGGAATTTCAATGCTTCCCGACCAGAAACTCAACGCGCTGATCACCCGCCAAGCCGCGCTCGAACGCGATCTCGCCGGTGCGCTGCCGCCCGAGACGTTCGTGAAGCTCTCGCGCGAGTTCGCCGAGCTGGCACCTGTCGTCGATGCGGTGAGATCGTATCGCGCCGCGCAACAGGAGCTTCAAGGCATCAGGAGCCTCCTCGACGATCCGGCGACCGATACCGAGATGCGCTCCATTGCCGAGTCGGAAAGGATCGAGCTGGAAGCGCGCCGCGCCGCGCTCGAGCAGGAACTGCGGCTGGCGCTGATCCCGAAGGATGCCATGGACGAGCGCAATGTCATTCTTGAAATCCGCGCCGGCACCGGAGGCGACGAGGCGGCCTTGTTCGCCGGCGATCTGTTCCGCATGTACGAACGATACGCCGCCAGGCAGGGCTGGAAGGTCGAAATCATCGGCATGAGCGAAGGCTCGATGGGCGGCTTCAAGGAAATCATCGCCGAAATTCGCGGCCGCGGCGCGTTCGCGAAGCTCAAATACGAATCGGGCGTTCATCGCGTCCAGCGCGTGCCCGACACAGAGGCGTCCGGCCGCATCCATACGTCGGCGGCAACCGTCGCGGTGCTGCCCGAGGCGCACGATATCGACGTCGCCATCAACGATGCCGATTTGCGCATCGATACGCTGCGTTCCGGCGGGGCCGGCGGGCAGCACGTCAACAAAACCGAGTCGGCGGTGCGCGTGACGCATATTCCTTCCGGTATCGTCGTCATGATGCAGGAGGACCGTTCGCAGCATCGCAACCGCGCCAAGGCGTTCGCGGTGCTGCGCACCCGGCTTTACGATCTGGAGCGGCAGAAACAGGACGCGGCGCGCGCCGCCGAACGGCGCGGCCAGGTCGGCACCGGGGATCGCTCCGAACGCATCCGCACCTATAATTTTCCGCAAGGACGCGTGTCCGACCATCGCATCAGTCTGACGCTCTACAAGCTGCCGCAGGTGATGGAAGGTGAGGCGCTTGGCGAAATCATCGATGCCCTGGTTGCCGAGCACCAGGCCTCGCTGCTGGCGGCAGAGGATGCGGCGTGATGCACCACGAGCCCGACACTGCGGCTGTTGTCGCGCCAATCGGCCAAGCCATGGTCACTGTCGCCGACGCACGGCGCGCCTGGGCGAGAAAATTCAGTGACGGCGGCATCGATTCGCCTGAACTGGACGCCGGCATCCTGGTCGGTCACGCGCTTAGTCTGGATCGGGCCGGGTTAGCCGCCGCCGCGTTGCGCCAACTGGACGATGTGGAACAAGAAGCTGTGGCGAAACTCGCGCGCCGCCGCCTGATGCGTGAACCGGTCGCGCGCATTGTCGGAACGAAGGAGTTCTGGAGTCTTCCTCTAAGGTTGAATGCTGCAACTCTGGTGCCAAGGCCGGAGACCGAAACCGTCGTCGAGGCCGCTCTCGCCGCGGTCGACGCCGGCGGTTCCCGTACGCGGCGGCTGCGCATCGCCGATTGCGGGACCGGGTCGGGAGCGATCCTGCTGGCGCTTCTTTCTGAATTGCCGAATGCATTCGGCGTTGGCACCGACGCAAGCGTACCTGCGCTTGAAGCCGCGCGCGGCAATGCGCGGCATCTCGGATTTTCTCGCGCCGGGTTTGTCGCCTCCGACATGGCGGCAGCGCTGTCCGGTCCGTTCGACCTGATCGCCTCCAATCCGCCATACATCGCCGCCGCTGATATTGCCGGGCTCGCGCCGGAGGTGCGCGATTTCGATCCGCGGCGCGCTCTCGATGGCGGGCGCGATGGGCTGCTTTTCTATCGGGCGATCGCCGCTGCGGCGCCATCCCTGCTGGCCCCGGATGGTTTGGTCGCTGTCGAACTGGGACTGGGGCAGGCCCCGGCTGTCGCCGCGCTCTTCGCGGCAGCGGGACTTGCGCCGCAGCCGCCGCGGCACGATCTTAACGGTGTACCGCGCGCGCTTGTTGCCACGAGAACGGCATGAGCGCGGAGCATTGGACCCCAGCAAAAAAGTACTTGGAATGTTGGTCGGAACCGACTAGCTTGCGCTCACGGAATCAGGCCCTTGATGAGGGCCGCCGCGTTGCACGACACAGCCCGGAGCATGGCTCCATAGAGGTTGGCAGCGCAGGCTAGGCGGATAGCTGGATAGCGAAAAACCGGATCGGACGGCAGACGGGATCGCCAGATTCAGACCGAGATGTTCATCGGTAAGGCGCGCATCGATGTGGAATGGTGGCGCGCGAGGACGCTCGACGCCGGCGCAACGTGCCGGTGCGAGCCCAAAACAGGATTCGTTAAGTCTGACAAAAAAATCGGATGCAGCGGGTATGAGTGAACACGGTGGTTCATGCCGATAGCGAGAAGTATGCATTGCGGCATTGGTGTCGGTTCACGCGCGTCGGGGCATTGGCTGTTAGACGTGATTGAAGTCTAGCTGAGAAGCGGCGGCATCCACGTCGCCGTAAATGACGGGGGTTGGCAGAAAAGCGAACCATGAGAAACGGTCAGAATAAGCGCATGCGGGGTCGCAACCGCAAAGGTGGCCATCACCAGAATCCGTTGTCGCGGATGTACGAGTCCAACGGACCGGACGTGAAAATTCGTGGAACGGCGTCGCACGTCGCCGAGAAGTATCTACAGCTTGCGCGCGACGCGCAAAGCTCGGGCGATCCGGTCGCGGCGGAGAACTATTATCAACATGCCGAGCATTATTTTCGTTTGATCGCGGCGGCCCAAGAGCAGTTTCGTCAGAGCCAACCCTACTTTCAGCAGCAGGGCGACGTTCGCGGCGCCATGTCGGATGATGTATTCGACGACGGAGAGGATGAGCAGCCGCATATGGGCATGGGCGGCGAGCCTTTCGCACCGCGCGAGCCGCAGCCTTTCTACGCACGCGAGCAACACCAGCCGCAACCTCAACCGCAACAATTTCAACCGCGTCCGCAGCATACGCCGCCGCCCACCAGCGATGCGGACGTCGACCGGCTGCCGTCGTTCATTACCGGTGGACAGCCGGCGCCGCAGGCGCCGCCGCAACAGAATCAAGCCCCGGCTGACGCCAACGGTCACGACGGCCAAGCGGACCGGTTTCCACTGCATCGGCGGCGGCGGCGTCATCGCAGTCCCCGCGACCACTCCATGGCGGGCAACGGCGAATCTACGGGCTCCGCGGGTCCGGGTCCGGTCGAGGACTGATTGCACGGACGAGGCGGCGGGCCGCGCGTCGAGCTCCGTTACGGCCGTTCGGTGTTGCGGATGCCAACGCGATCGCGCACCGGGCTTACGGGTTCGACCAACGTGCTGGAAACGTCGCCGATCTCAATGGCCGCGTGGCACCTTGGCCAGGCGCAGCAAAATCCAGATCGGCACGACGATAACCGCGCCAAGCAGGAAATAGCGCCAAAGCCAGCGGACGGCTTCGAACCCCATGTTCCAGAAATGCGTGATGAGACGGCGCAGTGAGTCGACGATATCCAAGGGATCGAGACCGATCGCGGCGAGGATCACGCCGACCAGGATCGAGAGCAGGATCAGCCGGCCGACCACCGCCAGGGGCGGGCCGCCAAAGAATCTGGTGACCAGTGCGTGATCGTATGGGCGTTGATATTCCTGGGCCATCGAAGCCTCCCGCCTGACGATTGGGTCAGTTAAGAACTTGTGCGCCCCGGTGCAAGCGGCCTCGGCGCGAAGCGGCTATAGTCCCGATTGGAGCGGTTCGCCGTGGCTTTGCTGGCGGCGTTGCTTCCACTTCGCAAGTGGCGCTAAGTTGCTCGCCCGAACCAGATTTAGGGTAAGAGCGAAGGAAATAACATGGCCAAGGTCGAAGGCCGCGCCCCTGTTTCGGCCGCGCCTGTCAATGACGATATCGGCGAGGAAACGCGACTTCGACTGTATCGGATACAGCTCGAGATCCGCGAAGCGGAGCAGCGAGCATTCGATCTGTTTCTGCAAAATCTGGTCAAGGGGACGAGCCACCTTTCGCTCGGCCAAGAAGCCATCGCCGCCGGCTTCGCGACCGCGATGAGGCCCGGCGACCTGTCGTTCTGCACCTATAGGGGCCATGCCCACACGCTTGCGCGGGGCGTTCCGATCGAGAAGGTGTTGGGCGAGCTGATGCAGCGCGACAATGGCCTCATGCGCGGCAAAGGCGGCTCGATGCACCTGACTTCGGCGGACCACGGCGTCATGGGCTCCTATGCGATCATCGGCGCGCATCTGCCGATCGCCTGCGGCGCCGCCTGGCGCGCGCAGTATAAGGGCGACAAGGACGTCTCAGTCTGCTTCTTCGGCGACGGCACCACCAACATCGGCGCCTTCCACGAAGCGCTCAACTTCGCAGCGGTGTGGAAGCTGCCGGTGGTCTTTGTCTGCGAGAACAATTTGTACATGGAATATACGCCGATCGGCGACGTCACCGCCGTGACGCATCCGGCTGCCGACCGCGCCGCTTCTTACGGCCTGCCACGCATCGTGATCGACGGCAACGACGCCGACGCGGTCTATCGCGCCGCGCAGATGGCCTACGCGAAGGCGCGCGACGGCGGCGGCCCGTCGCTGGTCGAGTGTATGACCTACCGCCACAGCGGCCACTCGCGCGCCGATCCGGCCAAGTACCGGCCCGAGGGCGAACTCGACAAATGGAAAGCGCACGATCCGATCAAGCTCTATCGTGAGCGGCTCAAACAATTCGGCGTCTCGGACGCAGTCATCGCCGGGATCGACGCCGACGTGCGCCGCCGCGTCGATGAGGCGACGGAAAAATGCAAGGCGGCGCCGATGCCGCCGCTCGATCTTCTGACCACGGACGTTTACGCCGATGGAGGCTTCGCGTGGCGGAACTGACCTATCGCGACGCGGTTGCGCGCGGCATTGCGCAGGAGATGACGCGCGATCCGGACGTCGTGTTTCTCGGCGAGGACGTGGCCAAGGCCGGCGGCGTGTTCAAGGCAACGGTCGGGCTCTACGAACAATTCGGCCCGTTGCGGGTGCGCGACACGCCGATTTCCGAACAGGCGATCCTCGGCGCCGCCATGGGTGCGGCGATGACCGGATTGAAGCCGATCGCCGAGATCATGTTCTCGGATTTCTTCGCGGTCTGTTTCGATCACATCGCCAACGAGATCGCCAAGAGCCGTTACATGTCGAACGGCCAGCTCAAATGTCCTTTGGTCATCCGCACCGGCAACGGTGCCGGCTCGCGCTTCGGCGCGCAGCACAGCCAGAGCGTCGAGAACTGGTGCATGATGATCCCGGGGCTGAAGGTGGTGGCGCCGTCGACGCCGCGCGACGTGATCGGACTTTTGGCAGCCGCGGTGCGCGATCCCGATCCGGTGATCTTCTTCGAGCATAAGTCGCTCTACTCGACCAAGGGCGAGGTGCCCGATGGCGAAATCGTCGACTCGCTCGGCAGCGCCAGCATTGTGCGGCCGGGCAAGGACGCCACGATCCTGGCGCTCGCCTTGATGGTGCCGCGCGCGCTGGCGGCGGCCGAGAAGCTGAAAACCGAGCACGGTATCGATTGCGAAGTGGTCGACGTGCGCTCGCTGGTGCCGCTCGACACCCAGACGATTCTCGGCTCCCTCGCGCGCACGCACCGCCTCTTCACGGTGGAGGAAAATCCGCGGTTATGCGGCTGGGGTGCCGAGATTGTCTCCATCGTTGCCGACGAAGCGTTCTATGATCTCGACGGCCCGCCGGTGCGCATCACCACGCCGCACATCCCGCTGCCGGCCGCCGACATTCTCGAAGACATCGCGCTGCCGACGGTGGACCGCATCGCGGAGCGGGTGAGAAAGTCATTGCAATCGTAAGCGTCATTGCCCTTCCCGGACTTGATCTGGCAATCCATGGAGCGGTGATGCCGGCACGGATGCCCGAGTCAAGTCCTGGCGTGATGAGTAAACTTAGCTCCGATTGAGTGAAACGAAATCTGGATTACGGCCAAAAAACGAAAAGAAGTGCTGTAGAGCCAGGGTCAAAAAGATTGACGTGACGGCCGGCGTTCCCTTTATCCGTATTCACGCTCAGCGCAGAAGTCGTTCCTTCCTAACTGACTTTTGGCCAATTGAACGCAACGGCTCTCCCGGATCGATTTTGATCGCTCGGCAAATTCGCACGTAATCCACAATGGTCGCGCCCCGCCAGACGCTGGATGTCTTGGTCTCCGACAACTAAGTTCGCTCAAATCGACAAAGCTGCCTTCGCGAAATTCCTTTCTCCCGGCCGCGATTGCGGCCAGTTCCTGGGCCGATGGCGGCTATTCGCGGAGCCTCCGCATCATGGCGTCGAAGCGGCGCCGATTGATTTTGACGGATTTGGCCTTAGCGTTGTCTTATCGTCCTGCCGTTCTTCTTATTGAAATGCGCATACGGTATGCTATTCTAGTCAGAATGACCAGAATGCTGCAACCGAAAACGAGCTAGGACGCTCAAGCCGCGCCGGCGTCCGCACGACCAGCGTCCCGGCCGCTGGCGCCTGCAAGACGCGAAAGCGCGTTTCAGCGAACTGGTCCGGCGCGTACGTGCGGAAGGCCCGCAGCACGTGACGGTGCACGGCCGCGACGAAGTTGTTGTCGTTGCCGCCGAGGAATTTCGCCGCCTCAAGGGCGATCTCACCGGTGACGCCCTCATCGCCGTCATGCGGGCAACGCCCCACCACGGCATTGACATCGAAGCGAGGCGCTTCCGGATGCCCGTGCGCGACGTTCAGCTGTGAGGGGCTGGCTGCTTGACACCAATGTGCTTTCGGAACTGCGCCGGCCTCGGCCTGCGCCGAAGGTTGTCGCCTTTATCAAGGCTCAGCCGCTGGACGCCCTCTATGTCAGCGCGGTGGCGCTCGCTGAAATCCGCTTCGGCATCGAGTTGCTCCCCGATGCCGGCCGGCGGGCCGAATTGAACGACTGGTTGGCCCACAAGGTGTGTCCGATGTTCGAACAGCGTATTCTGCCCGTCACCGAGGACGTCATGTTCAAGTGGCGGCTCCTGGTCGAAGCAGGGCGCAAGGCAGGCCACACGTTTTCACAGCCCGATCTCATCATTGCGGCGACCGCCCTCGAGCATGGGCTGACGATCGTCTCGCGGGACACGGACGAATACGAAAGGGCAAAGGTCCCAATGTTCAATCCGTGGGATTGAAAACTCGCCAGGACGCGGCAAAATTCGTAATGATGCACGGGCGGGCCGATAGGAGCGACGATCATGGCCATGTACGACAATCTCCTCGCCAACGTGCCGACCGATCTGTGGATCGGCGGACAATGGCGCAAATCCTCCGATGGCGGCCGCTTCGACGTGATCGACCCGGCGACCGAGAACAAGATCGCCTCGGTCGCGAGCGCCACCGTCGAGGACGCCAAGGCGGCGCTCGATGCGGCGCAGGCGGCATTTCCCGGTTGGGCCGGCAAGAAGGCTCGCGAGCGGGCAGAGATTTTGCGCAAATCCTATGAGCTGATCATGCGCGACGCCGAGCGGCTGGCGAAGCTCATCACCATCGAGAACGGCAAGGCGCTGCCGGATTCGCGCGGCGAGGTCGCCTACGCAGCAGAGTTCTTTCGCTGGTACGCCGAGGAGGCGGTGCGCAATATCGGTTCGAACACCACGGGGCCGTCCAGCGGCGCGCGCATCTTGGTGCAGCATAAGCCGGCAGGTATCGCAGTGCTGGTGACGCCGTGGAATTTCCCCGCCGCGATGGCGACGCGCAAGATCGGCCCGGCGCTCGCCGCCGGCTGCCCGGTCGTGCTCAAGCCCGCCTCCGACACGCCACTGACCATGCTGGCGCTGATGCCGATCCTGCAGGAAGCGGGCGTGCCGGCCGGCGTTGTCAACGTCATTCCGTCGCGCTCCTCCGGCAAAGTCGTGAGCGCCATGCTGCATGACCCGCGTGTGCGCGTGGTGTCGTTCACCGGCTCGACCGAGGTCGGCCGCAAGCTGCTGCACGAGGCCGCCGACAGTATCGTCAAGCCGGCGATGGAACTGGGCGGCAATGCGCCCTTCATCGTGTTCGACGACGCCGACATCGATGCCGCCATCGATGGCGCCATGATTGCCAAAATGCGTAACATGGGCGAAGCCTGTACGGCGGCGAACCGATTCTATGTCCACGAAAAAGTACAGGACGAATTCACCAAAAAGCTCACCGCCAAGATGACCGGCCTGAAAATGGGCAACGGGCTCGACGACGGCGTCGCGCTCGGGCCGCTGGTCAACAAGGATGGCCTCGACAAGGTGATCGAGCTGGTGGATGACGCGGTCAAGAAAGGCGCCAAGGTGCTCACCGGCGGCAAGCTGCCGGCCGGCCCTGGGTTCTTCTACCCGGCAACCGTGCTCTCCAACGTGTCCGACGACGCCAAGATGCTCAACGAGGAGATTTTCGGACCGGTCGCCTCGATCCAGACGTTCAAGTCCGAGGATGAAGTCATCACGCGCGCCAACGACACCGAGTATGGGCTTGTCGCCTACCTCTACACCAAGGATCTGAGCCGCGGGCTGCGCGTATCCGAGAAGCTCGACTTCGGCATGATCGGATTGAACCGCGGCCTCGTGTCCGATCCGGCGGCGCCGTTCGGCGGCACCAAACAGTCGGGCCTCGGGCGTGAAGGCGCACACGAAGGACTGCTGGAGTTCATGGAGACGCAATACATTTCGGTGACGTGGTGAGCGGCGAAACGCAAAAGCCGCTGATGGCATGCGACCGTCTGCTCGGCGCGTGGCGCTATGTCGGCACCCGCATCAACGGCGGCAACTGGGATCGCGGCCAGAATCCGAAGGGCATGATCTATTACGGCCCGCACGGCGAGATGGCGGTGCAGATCGCGCCAGACGTCAAGCGTACGCGCGCCGGGCCGGCGATGACGCCCGAAGAGGCGTTCGTCGCGCTCAAGGACTACATCGCCTATTTCGGCACCTACACCGTCGACGAGCAGGCCGGCTACGGTGATTCACCATCGCGCCGACAATTTGCAGCCGGGCGAGAGCGGCGATCTGGTCCGTGCCTATGAATTCGTCGGCGATCGTTTGATCCTGCGCCCGCCGAATTCAACCATGGAAGTCACGTGGGAGCGGATCAGATAAGTACGGCGCAGCTTTATATTTGGGAATGCATTGGGTGAGTGGATCAGCGCAATCAGACACGCAGCGCCTCGTTGGGTCATGGCGCCACGTCGGCTCGACCGTGAACGGCCAGCCGCGTTCCGGCCAAGGGGCGCATCCGCGGGGCATCATCATCTACGACGCCCATGGCCATATGGCGTGCCAAGTCGCGCCAGACCGCGAGGCGACAAAAGCCGGCGACAAGCCAACCGGCGAGGAAGCGATAGCCGCGCTTGACGGGCACATCGCCTATTTCGGCACCTATTCGATCGACGAGAAGGCGCGCACAGTCACCCATCATCGCCAGGGTAGCGTGCAACCCGGCGACAAGGGCGATCTCGTACGGGGTTACGACTTTGTCGGCGACCGGCTGATTCTGCGGCCGGCTGGGACCGCCGTGGAAGTCATGTGGGAACGGATCAAGTGATGTGCTCCTTCAGAACATCATCCCGGAAGCCGCCCAGCGGCTATCCGGGATCCATATTTGTGGTTATTGCAGAGACTGCACTGATTGAGGTTATGGTTTCCGGGCTCCTCGCTTCGCTCGGCCCCGGAATGACGGAATCTGGAATCCCGCCATGGACGTGCTGATGCCGCAACTCGGCGAAACCGTCGGCGAGGGAAAAATCACCAGGTGGTTCAAGTCGGCCGGCGAATCGGTCAAGCCGGGAGATAATCTGTTTGAGATCGAGACCGACAAGGTTTCGATGGAAGTGCCGGCCACGGCCGCCGGCACGCTGACCGATATTCGGTTTCAGGTCGGCGAGGTTGCGACAGTCGGGGCAATTGTCGCGGTCATTGAGGACGGTGCTGGCGCGCCGGCAAAGGCTAGAGCCGCCGCGCAGTCGCCGCTCACCCGCGCGAAGGCTGTGGTCCAGGGGCAAGCATCGCCGGATCCCGGCTTAATGCGGAATGAGTGGAAAACCGAAGGCAGGTCCGGGCCGCAAGCTGCCGATCGCCGGTCCCACAAACCGCTCGATCCGTTCTTCGAGGTGTGCACGCCGGAGCGCAATTTCGGTCCAGCGCGATTGCCGGGTGGCGTCACGGTGACGCCGCTCGCGCGCCGACTTGCCGCCGAGCAGGGCATCGATCTCTCTCGCGTGCGCGGTTCAGGTCCGCACGGACGCATTGTTGCAAATGACATTGAGCATGCGCCGCAAGCCGCACCGGCACCGCTCGCGGCACGCTCCGGCGGTCCGGCGGCCACGGAGATCAAGGCGCTTTATGCGCCGGACAGCTACGAGGAAGTCCCGCTCGACGCGATGCGCCGTACGATTGCGGAGCGGCTGACACAGGCACAAGTCGTGCCCCACTTTTATCTTACCGCGGACGTCGAAATCGGTCGTTTGATTGCGCTCCGCGAGGAGGCCAATGCCGGCGCACCCAAAGAGGCAAATGGCGACCCATCCTTCAAGCTCTCGCTCAACGATTTCATTATCCGTGCCCTGGCCCTGGCCCTGCTGCGCGTGCCGGCCGCCAACGCGGTGTGGGCCGGCGACCGCATCCTGCGCTTCAGGCAGGCCGACATCGGCGTCGCAATCGCGCTCGACGACGGCTTGGTGGCGCCGGTGCTGCGCAATGCCGACGCCAAATCGCTCAGCGCCATTTCGGCCGAGATCAAGGACCTCGCAACGCGCGCGCGGGAGAAAAAGCTCGCGCCCGCGGATTATCTGGGCGGCTCCGCGGCGCTCTCGAATCTTGGCATGTACGGCGTCCGCGAGTTCTCGGCCATTGTCAATCCGCCGCACGCCACCATTCTCGCGGTCGGCGCGGCGCGACGTCAGGCAGTGGAGACGGCAGGCGGCGGCGTCGCGTTCGCCAGCATGCTCAGCGTGACGCTGTCCTGCGACCATCGCGTGATCGACGGTGCGCTTGGCGCGCAACTTCTCGCCGCCTTCAAGATGTTCGTGGAAGCGCCGCTCGGCATGCTTATCTAACGAGAACGGACATGGATGTCGCCAAGAGAGAAGTTCTGCTCATCGGTCCATTGAAACCGGTCATCGTGCGCGGCCTTGATGCCGCCTGTACACTGCACAAAGCCGCTGTCGCCGCCGATCCCGACAAATTCATCGCTGAGCATGCGCAGGTGCAAGCCATCGCCTGCAGCGACACGCGCGAAGCCATTCCGGGCAGCCTGATGGCGCGCTTTCCAAAGCTTCAGATCGTCTCGAGCTTCGGCGTCGGCTACGATCATATGGACGTCAAATGGGCCTCGGCCCATAACGTGATCCTCACCAATACGCCGGGCGTGCTGACCGAAGAGGTCGCCGACACCGCGCTCGGCCTGTTGCTTTGCACGGTGCGTGAATTTCCTCAAGCTGAAAGACACGTGCGCGCCGGCAAGTGGATCGACAAGGCTTATCCGCTCAGCCGCGCCTCGCTGCGCGATCGCACCGTCGGGCTGGTCGGCATGGGTGCGATTGGCCAAGCCATCGCGCGGCGGCTCGATGCCATGAAGGTGCCGGTGGTTTATCACGCGCGGCAGAAGCGGAGCGAACTTCCCTATCGCAACTATCCGAAGCTGATCGACATGGCGCGTGACGTTAACGTTCTGCTGGCCATCGTGCCGGGAGGTGCGGCGACGCGGGACATGATCAACGCCGAGGTGCTCGATGCCCTCGGCCCGGACGGTATTCTGATCAACATGGCGCGCGGGTCGGTGGTCGATGAGTCGGCTTTGATCAAGGCGCTGCAGGACAAGCGCATCATGTCCGCTGGCCTCGATGTTTTCGCCAGCGAGCCGGAAGTACCAGGCGAGCTGTTGGCGATGGACAACGTCGTATTGTTGCCGCACGTCGGCTCGGCATCCGTCGCGACCCGCGAGCGGATGGATCAGCTCGTTGTCGATAACATCATGGCCTGGGCTGCAGGCAAGCCGCCGTTGACGCCGGTTCCGGAAACGCCGTGGCGATCGTGGAATTGACGAGCGCTCGTTGTCGCGAATCCGATTTTCCGAGGGCATTCGCAAGTGTGAGGCTGTGAGACATGTCCGATATGGCAACAATCGGTAAGTACCTTCGCCTGCTGGCGTACGGTGCTCTCATCGCGATTGGCTGCACCTGTTGCGCGTCGGCAGATCCGGTTTCCGATTTCTACGGCCACAAGACGCTATCGATGGTCATCGGTTTCCCGCCCGGCGGCGGCTATGACACCAATGCCCGGGTCCTGGCGCAGCATTTGGGCAAATTCATTCCCGGCCATCCTTCCGTCGTGCCTTCGAACATGCCGGGGGCCGGCTCGATGACCGCCGCCAACCGGATGTACGACGATCAGCCCAAAGACGGCAGCGTGCTTGGCATGTTCGCCTCGTCGGCCATCATGGAGCCGCTGCTCGGCAACAAGGCCGCATTGTTCGATCCGACCAAGTTCAGCTGGATCGGAAGCATGTCGCAGGAGGTCGCCTATTGCGGCGTGTGGCAGTCTCCGGGAGCGGTGACTTCGTTCGATCAAATGCTCAAAAACGGTACGGATACTATCTTCGGCGGCGGGGCGCCGGCTGCCGTAACCTATCAGCATCCTCTCATTCTGAAGAACGTGCTGGGAGCGCATATTCGCCTCATTCCCGGTTATGCCGGCACCCGCGCCATCGATCTGGCAATGCACCGCGGCGAGGTGAGCGGCATATGCGGCCTGTACACATCTTCGATCAAGGCCGACTTCCGCGATGACGTAGCATCCGGCCGGATGAAGCTCGTGATCCAGATGGGGCCGAAGAAATCGAGGGAATTCGGCAATATTCCAAGCGTCTATGATTATGCCAAGGCGGATGAGCAGCGTGCAGTACTTGATCTTTATTTCAAGCAGCTGGTGCTCGGCCGGCCGGTAGCCGGGCCGCCGGGAATTCCGCCGCAACGGTTGGCAGCCCTGCGCCAGGCTTTCTTGGCGACCATGAAGGACAAGGATTTCCTCGCCGAAGCGAACAAAGTCGGCCTCGACATTGATCCGGCTACGGCAGAGCAGGTGGAGAATCTGCTGCAGCATTTTGCAGGCTTTCCGCCTGCGATCTTTGCCAAGGCGCGGGAGGCGGTCGCCCGCTAAACGACGCGCCCTGGGGCTACCGGAAGCGGCTCCGCGCACTAACATCCGTCAGACAGGTTTGGGAATGAATCACAGATATCAAGTCGTCATAGTCGGCGGCGGTCCGGTAGGCGTTGCGCTCGCGGTCGAGCTCGGATTGCGGGGGGTGAAATGTGCGCTCCTCGAGCGGCGCCTGGAGCCGCAGCGCATTCCCAAGGGACAGAATCTGACGCAGCGCTCCATGGAGCATCTTTACTCATGGGGTCTCGCCGATGAGGTGCGCGCCTCCCGCATGCTGCCGCCCGATTATCCGATGAGCGGCATCATTGCTTATCGCAATCTAAGCGGCGAATTCTGGTATGCTCCGCCGCTGCGCGAGATCGTCAACGCCTATTATTTTCAGCACAACGAGCGATTGCCGCAATACCTGGTCGAATACGTTCTGCGCAGGAAGCTGACGCAGCTTCAAAATGTCGAGAGCCGCTTCGGCTGGATTGCGGAGTCGGTCGAACAGGATGCGTCCGGCGCGCGCGTCACAGTCGTCAAAGAGGGCGGCGCCGGCCGGCAAATTCTCGAAGCCGACTACGTCGTCGGCTGCGACGGCGGGCATTCCATCGTGCGCCGTCAGATCGGCATCCGGCGTTCGGGCTCCGATTTCGACCAGCCTATGGTGCTGGCGCTGTTCCGCTCCAAGGAGTTGCACGAAAAGCTCAAGCGCTTTCCGCCCCGCTCGACCTATCGGGTGCTGCATCCGGACCTCAAGGGCTACTGGCAGTTTTTCGGCCGGGTCGATGTCGGCGAGAGCTGGTTCTTCCATTCTCCGGTGCCGTCGATCACGACGCGCGGCAATTACGACTTTCACGGCCTGTTGCAGCGGGTCGCCGGCTTCGAATTCGCTTGTGATTTCGATTATGTCGGCTTCTGGGATCTGCGCATCGAGGTTGCGGAAAGGTACCAGGAGGGCCGCGTTTTCATCGCCGGCGACGCCGCGCATTCGCATCCGCCTTATGGCGGCTATGGATTGAACAACGGTCTCGACGACGTTGCCAATCTGGGCTGGAAGCTCGCCGCCACGCTGCAAGGCTGGGGCGGCGATGCGCTGCTGCAAAGCTACACCGACGAGCGGCAGCCGATCTTCATGGAGACCGGGCGAGACTTCATCGAGGCCGGTATTGCGAAGGATGCTGCTTTTCTCGCGCGCTACAGCCCGGAGAAAGACCGTGCCGAATTCGAACATGCCTGGACCGAACAGCAAGGCGCCGCGGCGCCCCGCGTGCTCACCTACGAGCCGCACTATGAAGGTTCGCCGATCGTTTTTGGACCTCGGAACGGCGTTTCGAGTGCCCGGGGAACGCACACGTTCACAGCCCGCACCGGGCATCACCTGCCGCCGCAACTTCTAAGCTCGGGTTGCAATGTATTCGAGGACCTCGGGCCATACTTCACGTTATTGGCGTTCGATGCCGAGCAGCGAGCCGTCGCGGCATTCGCCGAGGCGGCAAAGGTCCTCGGCGTTCCTCTAAGGGTCGTTCGCGACACGTATCAGAACGGCCGCAAAGGCTATGAGGCAAAGCTGATCCTGGTGCGCCCGGACCGCTATGTCGCCTGGACCGGCGATGGCACATTCCAGGACGCGAAAGCCATCATCGGCAAAACCGTTGCCCTGGCCTAAGGGTTCATTACACCAGCTTCAGCCCCTTGAGGCTGGCGTGCCCGTCCTTGCCGACGATGATGTGGTCGTGCACGGAAATGCCGAGCGGGTTGGCGATGGCGATGATCTGCTGGGTCATTTGGATGTCGGCGCGGGACGGCGTCGGATCGCCGGAGGGATGGTTGTGCACCAGCAAATTGACTCCTCGTATCTGCTTGATCTGGTTGGATGTTTTTACCGCCGGTGGCGAGCTGGGGGCGTGTATTGGGGGCTGTACGTCGCCGCCGTTCGCGATCATCACGTTGCATTACTCTCGGTATCGGTCGGTAACTTACAACTACAGACCACGGTGTTCATCCGATCCCAGACGTTAAGCCCCTCGACCGGATAGAGCACGGCTTTGCCGACTTTGACGAATGGGGGGCCGATTCGCATGGCGCGCCAATTTCGCAGCGTGCCTTCGGAAATCTGTTGGCGGTATCGGGCAACTACTTCTTCCGCGGTCAAAAACTTATCACTCATCTCAGTCGCTTCCGCCGGGTTAGCTCAAATCGCGCCGCAGGCCCGATGACGTCATCGCGCCGTCGCAAGCGCAGCCGCGATGGCCAGCCGAAGCGGTGCGTCGAGGCCCGACCTCGTTTCCGGCTACCCAACTGACCCGACACACTGCATAAGACGTGCGCTATTGCCTGCGATCTGACACGGTGCTACATATCATGCAGTAACGTGCACAACAATAGGGACACCCATGCCGTCCAGATCAATGCGGCGCGCTGTTCGGAGCGCCCCGGCGATAGCCAAGGGAAAAGAAATCCTTAGTCTGATCACCGCCCCGATGATGCGGAAGAAGCTGGTCGCCGCGGCCGAGGCTGGGTTCCCGCCTGTCACGGCCATCAGCGCTGACTTGTTGGAAGCTGTTGGGCCAAAGACCGCGAAGTTGCCACCCATTAAGCGGTTCGCTGGGCTCTGCGTCCGGGCGCTGCTTGAAGAGGAGGGTTTTCTGCAGGCCGCCAGAGGCGTCCGAATGAGCAACGATCCGGTGTTCCGGACAGGTTCGACGTACGAGCGAGCCGCCGTCGGTAAAAAGGCCTCGGCTCTGCTGAACCGCTTCATCGAGTCCCTAACAGATGACGAGGTCGACGACGCCATTATCCTTTTGCGCCAAAGGAAATCCGGTTGACGTGATGACTTCGCGCAAAGGGAAGAAGGCCAGGAAAGGACGATGGCCGTGGATGTCGGAAACGGCACAGGCGGGTATTAGCCCTGCCGCCGCCCACCTCCATGTTGCCTTGCTGCTTGCCAAAGCAGGGATTCCGGTCGTGCCGCTTCATGCCAGGGAGAAGGACGGCCGCTGCACCTGCCGTAGCCAGAATTGCCGCCGGCCCGGCAGGTACCCCCGCACGAAGCACGGGACCGTTGATGCCACCGTCGATCGCAATCAAATCGAGCGCCTTTGGAAGAGGTGGCCGACGGCCGGGGTCGGTATCGTCACAGCGCCGTCTGGAAATCTCGTCGCCTTGAAGACCCGTGGCAAGAAGGATCAGCGTCGTCTGGAGCACCTCGTTTGGCAGAATGAAGAGCTGCCGCCGACAGTCATTATTCGGGCAGGGAACCAACGGTTTCGACTGTTTAGACATGCGGGAGACCACCCGCGTCATGTTGACCTTGCTGACGGCCTCCAACTACTTGGCGACCGTGCTCTCATCATCGCACCGAATAGCCCGAATAGATCGGCAAGCCGCCGCTTCTGCAAAGGCCGTGCAGTAGGCGAGGTCGAGACTGCCGACGCGCCCGACTGGCTGATGACACTCGGCACTGGCAAGGCAACGTCCAGAGCTACGACGGCGTGGTGCAGCCAGGATGCGACGTCGCATTATGCAATCGGCGAAGGTGAGGTGACAGCAACCGAGGAGCCCAACCCTCGTACGAAGCCCAGCGCGATTCGCGATTCTTCATCAAGGGACACCGAGAGCGAAACACCGCACGTCTCCAGCGGCGAGCCGCTGGCAGCCACAACCGAGACCTTCGCAGCCGGAGAACACTCCACTTCGAAGGACGAGCTGTTGAGTATCGCAAATAGTGAGATCGAGAACAGCGAGGGCTCTTTGCGCGCCGCTGCCGAGGCGCTTGCTCGGGCGGAAAAGGACTTCGGCGCGACGCAGCGCGAAATGGCCGAAGCCGTCGGTCGCTCGGCGAGCTGGGTGAACCGGCTGTTGAAATGGTGCCGTTCGGGTTACAAGGGACAGAGCCCGTTCGGACCGACTACGAAATCGGTTCGTGTTGCGCATGCGCAACAACGAGCTACGAGCTCGAAGAGCTCCAAAGGAAAAGCTTCCCCGCCGTTGGCCCGCGGCAGTAGGGACGGTGAGAACACGGAGGTCAGGCGCGAAAGTAACCCGGTAGCTCAGGATTTCTCCGCTCCCGGGCAAACAGACCGGCGTCAGGCCGTCCAACAGCCCGATCGCGAGGTTCAAGCATCAGCAACCGCCGAGGTCGAGCGTCTTAAGGCCGAGCTGGCTGCAGCGACCGAGCGCTTGCACGAACTCGAAGAGGAGGTCGAAAGCGCGCGCGCCATGGCTTCACGCAAGCCTGCATGCGATGGCACATCCACGGCGCCGGCGAACGACGAAGATATTCCTGCTTTTCTGGATCTTCGCCCTTTGTTACGCGAGGATCAGATCGCACTGGACGCGATCAAGCACGGCCTGGCGAACAGTCCGGCTTTCCGCGCTCCCTGGGCTAAGGCTTCTATCCTCGTTCGCTACCGCTTCTTTCGCGAAGTCTTAATGAGCGAGGCGATGTCATGAGGGAGATGAAAAAGGTCGATCACCACGATTCCGCCCATTCGAGCAACCAGCAAAGACGCCGCCGTGATCGCACTTCCGGTTTTCTCCGGTCGCGCCCTCACGCATTCGGACCGGATCGATCCGAATTCGCTCTACCCGGTCAGGCCGCCAACCGATACAGGTCGGTTCTGGTGGATAAGATCATCATCCCCGAGGCAAAGCGGAATATTGACCTCGACGTTGTGCACGGTATCGTCGAATCCGCAAAGATTATCGGCCTCATTCATCCGATCGCTGTGCGCAAGGTCCAACTCGATGGCCAGGCGAAGGTTCGCACTGTGCTCGTCGCGGGCACAAATCAGCTCCAAGCGGCAAAACAACTGGGCTGGGAACGTATCGACTGCAAATTCATCGACCGCGACGACGACGAATTTGCTGAACTAGTGGCTATAGCCGAGAACCTCTTTCGCAAGCATTTGAGCGTCCTTCGGAAATCCGACCTCATCATGCGATGGTACGAGCTTGCGATTAAGAATCGAATTTCTGGCCAAGATGGGCAGAAAAGAACGCGTGGCCGTCCGCCAGGTGGGGACTCGGAAATTGCCCGCACCCTGCCTTTCGCATTTGACAGCTTTCATGCGCAGCGCAAGATTCTTCAACGCGCAAAATCAATCGCCCAGATAACCCCGGAAGCAAAACAGGCGGCCATCGACGCCGGCCTGGACGACGATCAAACGGCGCTGCTGGCAATCGCCAAAGCTTCCAGTAAGACGGCACAGCTGAAAAAGGTGGCTTCGCTCGCTAAAGACGCCGGCAACGCCGCCGAGGAGCCCGGTGCCGAGGGTACGAGCGAATCTGTCGCTGAGGTCTACGCCGAAGACAAGACGGACCTTGAAGAACCCAAGAAGAGACGCCGGAACAAGAGCGAGGCCAGCCACCCGGATACCACTTTCGAGCAAATTCAATCGCTTTGGAACGAGCATTGCCGCCGCGCCTGGAAATACCTGCCTAAGCCCGAGCGTGATCGGTTCATCGAAATGCTGAGTCGAGCACGCTGTAAAGCACATCGAGACGTACATACTTTCGTCACCGATGTGTTCATGGGACGCCAAAACGTGTACGCCGCTGATCTGTATGCGCTAGCCAAAAAGCGGGGCTTGCCGAAGAAAGCAGTCCGCATGATTGTCAAGTACCAGCACCATCGCCTAAAGCGCACCCGTCAGGGGCGGAGTGGCCCAGTATATTATCGAAACAGCAACAACGACTGGAAAAACGAGCTTCCGAAAATTTCCGAGTCTGAACTCAAGGGGCAAAAGCTCCCGGAGCGAGCTGACGATGATTATGACTTGCACGGTCCATCGAGCGACCCCACAGCCACGAAAGTCTCCAAACAAGAAGATGATTATTACCGGCTGTGACCATGACTCTGCGGGCCAAATCGAAAATATAAGGCGCTGAGCGTGGCAACGTGAGATAGCCCCGAACTGACGGGAAACCGCTAGGAACGAGACGCCCGTCCCCGCGTTTGATTACGTCTGCGGGCGAGCTTGGCCCCAAGGCCTGACGTGACACTGCTCCGCCAACTACCATCGAGTAACTCGTCGCCCCCTTGCTGCTCGCCCGCGGTGATGGACGCTGCGGCCTGCTCAAAATGCCGGCGCACGATCTGCCGGGCGAACTGAGGGCTCACCACACTCACCCCCGACCAGGCGCGCGCCAAGCTCGAAATCCTGGACGATATGCGCAAACCCGGCGGCATGAACGCATGAAAGCTGCCGACGGGAGCCGCTTAGTCGCTTAGTCGGACCATTGCCCGGTTTGACTTGGAATAGCTCAGTAATCTTGATTCCTCCCTTATCCGGTCAGTCTAGCCCTAACCTTCGCTCATGGCTTTCGGGAAAACTGCAACGTCATCCCAAGAGGCACGGCCGGTCTTCAGAGCTTTTAGCGCGTAATCGGTCGTGGAGGCCAGATCATGGTCTATGGGCCGTACATCGATCCGAAGTAGACGATTTTTCACGTACAAGTTCTTATTCATGTCAACGTGCTCGCGCACCCCACACTTCAAGCGGCTCTTCGATGGCACCACCAAAATCCCATGCACGTGCCGACCATCATTAAAATACGCATTAACGGCTGACTTTTCGACCCGCTTTAGGCAAAACCCGTCTAGGCACGCTATCAAAACCGGCCTGTTGTCCTCGTAGCTGTCCAAGCCGAAATACTGACTTATTTTGTTCCGTAATGCGTCGCGGCGAGGATTGCGAACAACACGGGTCAGAAAGGTTGAGTACACTCGATCAATCTCATCCAGCATCTGCGCAACAATGGACGACAAGCCACCTGGCAGGGGCTTGAACATGAAAGTAATCAGATATGGATCCCAACCCTCATCTACTCGATCCTGAATTAATTGCGCGTGGCCGTTGGTCACGGGAATTATTGATTTTGTCGAGCACGTACCAGAACCGTATTCCGATGACATGTATGAATACCCTTTTCAATAAATATGCTCTTCGGAATGATTTTATGCATTGATTTTACAAATTAGTGAATATCAAGATGCTTGACATCACGCTATAGCAACGAATCATAACTCATGTGATCATGTATCAATTAATCAATATTCCTAATAATCAATGTATCAATGTATCAATGTAATAGTACTTCATATGCAAGCTCTGTGAGCCGCATTTCTTTTTTCCCTTGGGCAAACCTTGCTTCTTCCGGACATCCGTTGAACCAAATAACTTGCTCTATCAAATTAGCATTTTACAACATTTATGTTTTCCCGATGGAAGATACTTTTGTCGTCTGAAAGGACGCTTCAAATAGTAAGCCGAGAATTGTTGTGAAAAACCGATAAACTCTGTTCGGTGGGCACAATGGAGCTTTTGAGCGGCAAAAAGCCGCTTTGGAACACGCTAATTTCTAATGCGTCGAGAACAATGTCATCTGGAAAGAAAGGTTGGAATAAATGTCGTGGAGCACGGTACCGTTCGGAAAATACAATGGGAAAACCCTTCCAGAGATAATCGTCGGCGATTTGGACTGGTTTTATTGGGCATTGACCAGGCTATACGGTTGGCTCGGCGAGGAGGCCCAATTCCTGGCACGTCGGGCGCAAGCCATCAGGATTCCACGCCGAGATTGGGCAAACTGCGAAATTGAATATCAATACGACAGGGGTGGCGGATTTCGCGGGTTTCGCGTCGTGGAAGTGGACAATCCGCTGTATTCCAAGTGGGCGACCCGACTTCCGCATCTCGACCTGTCGCTGGCTTGCCACGGGAAAAGCTACGACAAAGGTTCAGGCCGGCGCATGATTCGTGATTTTTCGCATCAATTATTTCGGTGAGAATAAGCGGTTGACCAAGGCACGATGCGAAGATTTTTTCAGCAATGACAGACATTTCATCTCCGCCTAACACAACAACGCTCTCTCCCAGAACCGTAAAATACGTTGAAGCGCTGATCCGCGAGGGCGATAAGTTCGATTATGCCAGGTGGCTACAAGACGTTCGAGAGGAAGAGAATAGGGTAAAAACGGTGAATTTAGAGGTCGCCCCAGACGACACTAAATTGAATATTCCAGAAGAGCGAAAAATAGCTATTAACAAGAGTGCGATTGCGCACGCTGGGGCCCCGCGATTTCGAATTGCACGGCGGCCGCCGGTCCCACGCGCACCGCGACACGCGGTACCAGTTGCCGGTCCGCAGTCGCTTCAGCAACGTATTTTCTCGGTGCAAGCGGCTTGGAGGGCCATGACCGAAAAGCGTCAACGAAGCGCCATCTATGGGTATTTTTCACCGCTATTCGACCTGGTGATGCTCTACAAAGCGAAACAAAAACGTGAAAAGCTCGTGCGATGCGCTTTGGAAAAAGCCGACTTGCCGTGGCGGGAAAAACGTGTGGATCCATTTGCGGCAGTCATTCGCTGCACTTCAAACAATAGCATTGATCGAAAAACGATTAGTCGCTGGAGCCGCGCGCTTCGATACGCCGCCAAACGCAAGCCGCCGGAGACATCGCTTAAGGGATTTATGAGGGGCGAAGGCGGAGTAAATGCCTGCGCGGATAAATACGCGCGGCTATCAGGATGCCACGGCCGCTAGTTCCGTGTGCAATGGTCACATAAGGGCGTGGACCTGATTAACCAGCACCGCGCCTAATCCCGGTCTAGGGTGCAATTTCCAATCTTTGTAA
>JBOHIU010000081.1:0-10187 GCA_050725855.1 Xanthobacteraceae bacterium
TTGGCCCGCTCGATCACGCTCGGCGGTAATCCGGCCAGCTTCGCCACCTGAATGCCGTAGGAGCGGTCGGCAGCGCCGGGCACGACTTCGTGCAGGAACACGACCTCGCCCTGCCATTCCTTCACCCGCATCGTCGCGTTGAAGAGCCGCGGCAGTTTAGCCGCGAGCGCCGTCATTTCGTGGAAGTGGGTGGCGAACAGCGCCCGGCAGTGGTTGACTTCGTGCAGATGCTCGATGGCCGCCCATGCGATGGACAGGCCGTCGAAGGTCGCGGTGCCGCGGCCGATCTCGTCAAGAATGACGAGCGCGCGTTCGCCCGCTTGATTGAGGATCGCGGCGGTCTCGACCATCTCGACCATGAAGGTTGAGCGGCCGCGGGCGAGATCGTCGGCGGCGCCGACGCGCGAGAACAGCCGGTCGACCACGCCGATGTGGGCGGCACGCGCCGGCACGTAGCTGCCCATTTGGGCGAGCACGGCGATCAGCGCGTTCTGCCGCAGGAACGTCGATTTGCCCGCCATGTTGGGCCCGGTAACGAGCCAGATGCGCCCACCCGACAGGTCGCAATCATTGGCGATGAAAGGTCCGGCTGCCGCGCCTCCGCCTCCTATGGGCGCGGAAGACGGCGCGCCGAGCGCCTGTTCGACGACCGGATGGCGGCCGCCCGTCACGGCGAAAGCCAGACTGCCGTCGACCTCCGGGCGCACGTAACCGCGCTCGACCGCGAGGCTCGCCAGCGCGGCGGCAACGTCGATGGCCGCGAGGGCATCGGCGGCTTGTTTGATCTTGGAACTGGCGGCGGCAACGCCGGCGGCCAACCGATCGAAGATCTCCAGTTCGAGCGCCAGCGCCCGTTCGGCGGCGTTGGCGATCTTCGCTTCCAGTTCGCCAAGCTCCGTCGTGGTGAAGCGGACCTGCCCGGCGGTGGTCTGCCGGTGAATGAAGGTGGCGTTGAGCGGCGCGGTCAAAAGCTTGTCGCCGTTCTGCGCAGTCACATCGACAAAGTAGCCGAGCACATTGTTGTGCTTGATTTTCAGCGAACGAATGCCGGTCGTCTCGACGTAGCGCACCTGCAGCGCGGCGACGACGCGGCGCGATTCATCGCGTAGCGCGCGCGCCTCGTCGAGCGCGCTTTCGTAGCCGGCACGCACGAAACCGCCGTCGCGGCGATACGCCGGCAATTCGTCGGCCAGCGCACGTTCAAGCTCGGCGGCAAGCGCCCGATCCGGACTGCGCAAGCCCTCGACAGCACGGACAAGTTCGCGCGGCAGATTGGCACCATCCTGGCCGAAGCTTGGAATTTTTCCGGCGATTTCCGCCGCTGCGAAAATCCCGTCACGGATGGCGGCGAGATCGCGCGGTCCGCCGCGCCCGACCACGATGCGCGACAGCGCGCGTTGCAGATCCGGAACGGCTTTGAGCTGCTTGCGCACATCGCCGCAAGTAACCGCATCGGCCGCGAACGCCGAAACCGCATCGAGCCGGTGCGCGATCTCCGCCGGATCGGTCAGCGGCGCCGCCAGACGTTGCGCCAAAAGCCGCGCACCGGCCGCCGTGACCGTGCGATCGATGGCGGCGAGAAGCGAGCCGCGGCGCTCGCCCGAGAGCGTGCGTATGAGTTCAAGATTGCCGCGCGTTGCCTGGTCGATGGCAAGCGTCGCGCCCGGAGCTTCGCGCGTCGGCGGCGACAGCGGCGGGCGCTTGCCGATCTGGGTCCGCTCGACGTAGGTCACGGCCGCCGCGGCAGCCGTCAGTTCGACGCGCGAGAATGTGCCGAACGATTCCGTCGTCGCCACGCTGAAAAATCCGGCGAGCCGCCGCTCCGCGGTGGCGCCGTCGAACACGTCGCGGGCTAGCGGAGTCAAGGGCGGCAGCGCACCCAATGCCGGCGCAAGCTCGGTGTCGGCGTAAAGCGCGTCGGAGACGATGATCTCGCCCGGCTCGATACGGGCAATCTCGGCCGCAAGCGAGCCGCGCTCGCATTCGGCGACGCGAAAATCGCCGGTCGAAATATCGATCCAGGCGAGCGCGAAGCGATCTTCGCCCGACGATGCGCGCGAGCGCGCCAGGGCAACGAGATAATTGTTGCGCCTGGCGTCGAGCAGCGCATCCTCGGTCAACGTGCCGGGCGTCACCAGCCGCACCACGTCGCGGCGCACCACGCTCTTGTTGCCGCGCTTACGCGCCTCGGCCGGATCCTCAAGCTGATCGCATACCGCGACCCGATGGCCGAGCGCGATCAGCCGATGCAGATATTCATCGGCGCGCTCGATCGGCACGCCGCACATCGGAATGTCGCGGCCCTGATGCCGACCGCGCTTGGTCAGCACGATGCCGAGCGCGCGCGACGCCACTTCGGCATCGTCGAAGAACAATTCATAAAAGTCGCCCATCCGGTAGAACAGCAGACAGTCCGGATTGGCGGCTTTTATCTCGATATACTGCTCCATCATGGGAGTGACGCGCGCCGGCTCAGCGGAGCGGGCGGCGTCATCCGATGCGGGGTGCGGAGCGTCCATGGCTTGATAAGCCTAGCAAAAAATGACGCCTCGTGCCCGACACGGGCACCACGCCACGCGCTCGCATCGCGGAACCCGTTGTCTGGGCATCTACGCTGCCCGTCGTCCAAATGACGAGCCAGGTCGCCCTCGGCAAAGCGACCCGGCGAGTCTCTTTACTTCACCAGCGTCTTACCGGTGATAGCTTCCAGATTCTTGTAGAAGACTTTGTCGCTTGTCACCTTGTCCATCTTGAGCGAGTCGAGGATTTTCAGCGTCTCGCGCGGAAACATGGTGCCGCCCTCCGGATCGAACGGGCAGTCGGAAGCGAACACGATCTTGTCGATCGGATAGAATTCCATGCCGGCCTTGGTGGCCGGTATCGCGGTGAACGCGGCGGTGTCGGCCCAGAAGTCGTTCTTGAAATAATCGACCGGCCGTTTTTTCAGGCTTTTGCGCAGCGCCACATAATCCTGGTCGGTGGTGCGGTTGCCCATCACGTCGTTGCCTGGCCCGAGCCGGCCTTCGAGCATCGGCGAGACGCCGCCGAAATGGTGGATGATGATTTTCAGGTTGGGATGGTTGTCCATGATCTTGGAATAGACGAGACGCAATTGCGCGCAGGTCGTCTCGTAGGACCAGCCGATGGTCCACCAGATTTCATAGAGCGATTTGTCTTCGACTGCGGGATAATCCGGCGTCTCGGCGCCGCGCGCCGGATGCAGCCAGATCGGAGCGCCGAGTTCGTTCATCTTCTTCCAGAACGGCGCGTATTCCGGGCGGTCGAGCGGCTTGCCGGCGACGTTGGTGTAGATCTGCACGCCAAGCGCGCCGTTTTTGATCGCGCGTTCCGCCTCGGCCACGCCGGCATCGCGCGCGGCGAGCGAGACTTGCGCCACCCAGCCGGGAAAATGGTCCTTCTCTTTTGCGATCAGCTCGGCAAGGCCGTCATTGATGATCTTGCAGAACTCGTCGATATCGGCCGGCGACTTGGCGAAGCGCTCGATCGGCGGCTGCGGATACGACAGAATTTGCTGATAGTCCTTGTGGCCGTCGACGATCTTCTTTCGGAAATCGAGATCGAACAGCCCCGGCAGCGAGCGGATGCGCTTACCCATGTCCTTGTAGTTGCCGGCAATCTCATTGAGCTTGTCGAAGAATTTCTTCGGAAAAAAGTGGGTGTACGCATCGATCCGCATGGATGTTTCTCCTTATGGTGGGAAGGCTTCTAGCACCCGCGCCGTCATCCGTCATCTACCGTTGTCGCAAGCGCAAAGCGCACGCGCTCGCCATGCGGATCATGCAACGGGTGTTTGCATCAGCCGCGCAACGACCTCGGCGGGCATCGGCTGCGATTTGATCCGCTTTGGATCGTCAGGATGGCGGATCGCCCACACGCGCGTTTCGTACCCTTCGACCGCGACAGTTCCCGCAAGACTGAGCCGATGCTCGATCTTGAAGCTGGACCTCTCACAGGCGACCACTGCACTCTCGATCACGACGTCGTCGCCGAATCGCGTCGGGCGAAGAAAACGGGCGCGCGTTTCAACCAGCGGATGACCGAGAATGTCATAAGCTTTCAGATAGTCGATCTTCTTCAGGCCCAGCGCGCGCTCGATCATGACGGTCGTGGCAACATCGAAAATATCGAAATAGCGGGCATAGAAGATGATGCCGGCGGGATCGCAGTCGCCCCATTCGATCCGGGTCTGATAGGTGCTGGTGAGCATGGCAGGCATCAGGCATCAGGCATCAGGCATCAGAAGCGAGGAAAGGAATTCTGCGCAAGGGAATTGAAAAATTCTCATTGAAGCCAAGGGGGAACGCATCTTCGGTCTCGAATTCCTGATCCCCGATCCCTGATTTCCGACACCTGATTACCGCGGCCCCATGCGCAGTGCGCCATCGATGCGGATGGTCTCGCCGTTGAGATAACGGTTCTCGATGATGTGGCGAGCGAGCGCCGCGTATTGCGGCGGCTGGCCGAGCAGTTTCGGAAACGGCACCGCCGCCGCGAGGCTTTGCTGCGCGGCTTCCGGCAAGGCATGCAGCATCGGCGTCGAGAAAATTCCCGGCGCGATGGCGTTGACCCGAATGCCGAACTGGGCGAACTCGCGCGCAGCCGGCAGCACCAGCCCGACCACGCCGCCCTTGGAGGCCGCATAGGCCGCCTGCCCGATCTGGCCCTCGTAAGCGGCGACCGACGCAGTGCAAAGAATGATACCGCGCTCGCCCTCGGCCAGCGCCGACAGGTTCTGCATGGCGGCGGCGCCAAGCCGCATCGCGTTGAATGTGCCGACGAGATTGATCGTGATGACGCGGGCGAAGTCATCGAGCGGCATCGGCCCGTCCCGGCCGACGATACGTTTGGCCGGACCAACGCCGGCACAATTGACGAGAATGCGCGCTACGCCGTGATCGGCCGCCGCCTTGGCGAATGCTTTCTCGGTCGCCGCGCTGTCGGTCACGTCGCAATGGACCGCGATGCCTTTGATATCGGTCGCGACTTCGGCGGCGGCTTTTTGATTGACGTCGAAGAGCGCCACCTTGGCGCCGACTTCGGCCAGCATGCGGGCCGTGGCGGCGCCGAGACCGGAAGCGCCGCCGGTCACGATCGCGGCATGTCCTGCAATATCCATAAGTCGACTCGCTTCTATGACGTTGCGGCGGAGAGAGCGCGCGCCGCAATCACGCGGGCCGGTGGCGGATCGGCGTATAGCTCTTCCACCAATGCCGCGCGACGTGCAAGCACCGCCCGCTGATTGATCGATCCCTTGTCGGTCATCTCGCCGCGATCGAGCGACGGCGGCTCAGCGAGCAGCAGCGCCCGCATGACGCGGCGCGAGGTGCCGCGCTCCGGCTCCGCCAAGCCCTCGAACAGGCGCGCGAATGCCGCGTGCACGCGGCCGTCGGCGAGAACGCTTGCGGCGCCGATCTCAGGCGGCAGGTCGGGTGCGAGGCTGCGGCACGCATCGAGGTCGGGAAATATCAGCGCCGTGACTTGGTCGCGCTCGGCGCCGGCCAACACCACGTCGCGGACCAAGGGCGCGCAATGGGCGATGACGTCCGCCCGCAACGGGCCGACGCTGACCCAGGTGCCGGTCGCGAGCTTGAAGTCCTCGGCGAGCCGGCCGTCGAACAGCAAACCTTTGGCCGGATCGGCCGGATCGGCGAATTTGAGCGCGTCGCCAATCCGATAATAGCCTTCTTCGTCGAACGCTTGCGCGTTGAGCGTGGGGGCCCGCCAGTAACCGGGCGTGATATTAGCGCCCTTGAGCCGCGCTTCGAACTTGTCGTCGCGCGGCACGAGCTTGAGCGCCACGCCGGGAGCGGGCAGCCCGATATTGCCGGCGCGCTCGCACTCCCAGGTGCAGGCCAGTGCCAGCGGCGCCGTTTCGGTCGAGCCAAGACTCGAGAGAAAAATGATGCGTTCGCCGATGGTGTCGACCGCAAGCTGCTGCAACGTCTCCAGCACATGCTGCGACAGGCTGGCGCCGGCATAGAACAGCACCTTGAGGCGGCTGAAAAATCTTTCGCGCAACGTCCGATCGGAGGCGAGATACGGCAGCAGCATCTCATATCCTTTGGGCACGTTGAAATAGATCGTCGGCGCGATGTCGCGCAGATTGCGAACCGTCGCCTCGATCGCGCCCGGCAGTGGCTTGCCCTCGTCGATGTAGAGCGAGCCGCCGTTGTCGAGCACCATATTGAAATTATGGTTGCTGCCGAAAGTGTGATTCCATGGCAGCCAGTCAACGACGGCCGGCGGCTCATCGGCCACGAAGGCAAAGCCGGCGCGGAGCATCGCCTGGTTGGCGCACAGCATGCGTTGCGTGTTGATCACGCCCTTGGGCTGGCCGGTCGATCCCGACGTAAAAAGAATCTTGGCAACCGTATCGGGACCGACCGTGGCATGCGCCGCGTCGACCGCCGCGGTCGGCTGCGTCTTTAGCAAGTCGGCGAATGGCGTCACGGGCCGATCGGCCGGTGTGGGGGCGGTCACCGCCACTTCAACGCCCACCGGGACGGCAGCCGCCAGCGCGCGCGAAAAAGCCTTTCCGTTGGCGGCGAACACCAAGCCGGGCGTGAGAATATCGATGATGCCTTTCAGCTTCTGAAAGTCTTGCGACAAGAGCGAATACGGCACCGAGATCGGCCCGTAGGGAATGCCGACATGCATGGCCGCGAGGCCAAGCAACGCATGCTCGATGTCGTTACCGGACAGGATCGCGATCGGCCGCTCCGCGGACAAATCGCGCCTGAGCAGCGACCCGGCGATCGCGCGCACGCGGTGGAGCGCTTGCGCATAGGTCAGCGTGCGCCATGCGCCGCCGCCATCGCGTTGCGCAAGAAACACGCGATCCGGCGCGGTCTTGGCCCAGTACACAAGCCGCTGCGTGAGATTTTGCGGAAACGCCGGCAGCGGATGCGGCGAACGCATCAAGATCGTACCGTCGCTTGTTTGCTCCACCACGACATCGGCCGGTCCGAGCTTGACCGCCCGCAGCGGCGGTCGGCCCGAGGTCGTGTCCGTACTGACGCGCGCATTCGACATAGCGTCGGCCTAATTGACCCCCACCTTATTCCTCCCCCTTTGAGGGGGAGGAAGAGAGAGCCGCTTGGATTTCCCTCGACCTGAAAGGGCGAGGGTCAGGGTGGGGTCATTTATTGATAAACTTCCTTCATTTGACGCTCTCAGCTCCGCCCCACCTTGGGCCCGCGCTTTTCCAGAAAGGCCTTGAACCGCTCCTTCGCCTCGGGTTCGCCCTGCGCGATCGCGGCGGCAAGCGCTTCGGTGGCGAAGCCCGCGGCCGGGTCGGCGCGCGCAATGTGCGGCAACAGATGCATCGCGGCATAGTTGGTGAACGGTGCATTGCCGGCGATGCGGTCGGCAAGTTCAAGCGCCTTGCCGAGCCCCTCGTCTTTCTCGACCAGATGATGAGACAGCCCGATGGCGTGGCCCTCTTCGGCCGAGAGCGTGCGCCCGGTGAGGATCATCTCCATGACGCGCGAGGTGCCGATCAGCGGCGGCAGCCGAACCGACCCGCCTCCTCCGAGGAAAATCGCGCGGCTCGCTTCCGGCAGCGCGTAGAACGCCGAGCGCTCAGCCACCCGCACATGCGTCGCGGCAGCAAGCTCGAGCCCGCCGCCGATGACGGCGCCGCGCAGCACGGCGACGACGGGTACGGCGCCGAATTCAATACGCTCGAAGGCGCGATGCCAGGACCGCGAATGTTCGATGCCGGCATGGACGTCCCGCTCGGTCAATTCGCCGAGATCGAGACCGGCGGAAAAATGATCGCCTTCGCCGACCAGCACGACGGCGCGCACGTCGCCCGGCAGCGACGAGAAAAACGCTTCGAGCCCGTGCACCGTCGGATCGTCGAGCGCGTTCCGCTTCTCCGCGCGCGCCAGCGTCAGCACGGCGACGGCGCCGCGCCGCTTGGCGCGCAGCGTCGGCGGCAGATTGGGAAAGGTCCGACTTGTTCGATGGGGCTTCTGAGAGCTCATCTGACCTTGAATAGCAGAAGTCCAAGGAAGGCTTCGCGACTTGCGGAATTTGCGGCCTGCAATCTGTCCAGTGCACGTCGTGCGGCGCTAATCGCCAGTCTAGCGTCAGAAGTTCTCACGCGAATTGACGGATTATAATCCGCATCATGCCTCTTTTGCTGCAACTCGTGCAGCGCACTGGCAAGATCCCTGATCTCAGGATCAAAGCCATCAGATGGCGCATAGAGACTTATTTCGCGCGGCACATGGGCCAATTTAGCCTTGGCACATACTTCCCGTACTTTCTGATGATCGATGCTTCGGTAAGCGAGAGTATATCGATTTGCCCATTTGTGTGCTGCACCAACATATTCGTTCGCCGCAAGCGTAGCGTGAAACACTGAATAATAAGCGGCAGATATTGCTCGGCGGATATCCACCTGTCGCGGCGGACCATGCGGCGGTGGCGCAATGAGTTTTTCTGCTTGCTCAAGCAGGTGGTCAGGATTCAGAATCGCCAAGGTCGTTAAGCTCTTCTTCGGTCGCATAGTCGATAATAGGAAAATCGCTCCTCACCCGCCTCGCGAAGGCGATCTTGTATTTGCAAAAGCGTATCGAGCACGGGACCTGTTTCGAGCTTTTTCACTGCCTCGGGCGTAATGACAATCGTAATCCGTAGCGCTTCTTCGCCCTCAAAAGCAGTCGCGGGCTCTGCCGTAACATTTCGAACGCTGGTCGGTGTCGTGTTGGCCCGAACCACTTCCGACACAATCTGCGAAATTCGATCGGCCTCTAACATATTGCTGCCATAACATAAAATTCACGGGGTCACACGCGTAATCGTTCAGCTTGCGGCTGGCGGCGCTATTTGACCCCGTCCGGCGCGACCCGTAAATAGCGTCGGCCAGCGGAAAGCCTTAAAGGAGACACCGATGCGCGAGGTTTTCATCTGCGATGCCGCGCGCACCGCGATCGGCCGCTACGGCGGGGCGCTCGCCACGGTGCGGACCGACGACCTCGCCGCGGTCCCCATCAAGGCGCTGATCGCCCGCAATCCGGAAGCCGACTGGTCGCGGCTTGACGAAGTGTTTTACGGCTGCGCCAACCAGTCCGGCGAGGACAACCGCAACGTCGCGCGCATGGCGCTGCTGCTCGCCGGACTGCCGGATACGGTGCCGGGCATCACCCTCAACCGGCTGTGCGCCTCGGGACTGAATGCGGTGGGCGACGCAGCGCGCGCGATCCGCGCCGGCGAGATGGATTTTGCCATCGCCGGCGGCGTCGAATCGATGACGCGGGCGCCGTTCGTCATGGCCAAGGCCGGCGCGGCGTATTCGCGTTCGGCGGAAATCTACGACACCACGCTGGGCTGGCGCTTCATCAATCCGGTGCTGAAAGCGCAATACGGCGTCGACTCCATGGCCGAGACCGGCGAGAACGTCGCCGAGGAATTCCAGGTGGCGCGCAAGGGTCAAGACGCGTTCGCGCTGCGCTCGCAGGCCCGCGCCGCCAAGGCGCAGGCCAGCGGTTTCTTTGCCGAGGAAATCGTGCCGGTGCAGGCGCCGGGCGGCAAGTCCGGCCCGGTCACCATCGACAAGGACGAGCATCCGCGTCCTGACACGACGCTGGAGGGTTTGGCCAAGCTCAAGCCCATCGTGCGCAACCCCGGCACGGTCACCGCCGGCAACGCTTCGGGCATCAACGACGGCGCCGCCGCGCTCATCCTCGCCAGCGAAGACGCGGTCAAAGCGCATGGTCTGACGCCGCGCGCGCGCGTGCTCGGCATGGCGTCGGCCGCGGTGCCGCCGCGCATCATGGGCATCGGGCCGGTGCCATCGACCAGGAAATTGTTGGAGCGGCTCGATCTGAAAATCACCGACTTCGATCTGATCGAGCTGAACGAAGCCTTCGCCTCGCAGGGCATCGCCTGCCTGCGCCAGCTCGGCCTTGCCGAGGACGCCGAACACGTCAATCCACACGGCGGCGCCATCGCGCTCGGCCACCCGCTCGGCATGTCGGGCGCGCGGCTTGCGATGACCGCCGCGCACCAGCTTCGCAAGGTCGGCGGCAAGCGCGCACTCGCCACCATGTGCGTCGGCGTCGGGCAGGGCGTGTCGCTGGCGATCGAGAAAGTCTAGTTGTCATCGTCCGCGAAGGCGGACGATCCAGTAAACACCGAAAGCGCGGTGATTACTGGAT
>JBOHIU010000082.1:0-13730 GCA_050725855.1 Xanthobacteraceae bacterium
GGTCAGGTCAGACGCGCCATTCGCGCGCTACAGCTCGAAGCCGAATTGCGCACCGATCCGCAGATTCGTGCGGATCGCTTCGTGGAGCGTTGGCGGAACCTCGACCGCGCCAGCCAGCACCAGTACCAGGCGGGCGACATGTCCGGCTACAAATCCACGCGGTCGGCGATGGGCGACATGGCGAAAAGCCTCGAACGCGATCCGCAGCTTGAATCGATCCTCGCCAACCACAAGCGAGACCTCGGCATCGGGATCGACTCGGGCCGCAGCCTTGGTCGAGAACTCGCCTTCAGCCACGGCATCGACCTCGGCAGAGGTCGGGGCATCGGACTGTAGAACTATCCTATTTTCCGCCGCCTCTACGCCACACTACTACGACCGCTAAATATCTATTGCACAACAATAAATCATCGCTCTGTCTAGTCGCTGCAATCGTCAGAAACACCCCGGCAGGAGGCAGCGCAGCCATGCTCGTAGCAGACCGTATCGTCCGCATGAAAACCGTTCTCGCCCGCACCGGCCTGTCCCGGTCCACCATCTACCGCAAGATCGCCGAGGGCACGTTCCCGCCTCGGATCAAGATCAGCATCAACGGCGCAGGATGGAAGGAATCCGACATCGACCGCTGGTTCGCCGATCCCGCCGGCTGGCGGGCCACAATGACAACGACTGACAGAAGGGACGCGAGCCGCACGTAGTTCAGAGATCGTCGTCCAGTTCGTCGTCGTGGACCTCGGCGGCACGCTGCTTCGCGTCGGCGATCAGGTCTTTTGCGGATTCCCCCTTTACCCAAGCATCGAGCATGTCAGCCCAGCACTGAAGCATGATCTTCCGCTCGGCGAGGTAACGGTTCACGTTGTAGACGGCCGCGATCCGGTTCCGGGGCGCGTGAGCCAAGCTCATCTCGATCCAGCGATCATCGAACTTGGCGCGGTTCAGGCCGGTCGAGAACGTGCGGCGCAGGTCGTGAACACCGAAGCTCTGAAAGTCAGGATCATCCTCCCGGATGCGCTCTACCACCGTGTCGATCACGCGGTTGAGCGTGGCGTTGCTGATGGGCGTTTCGCCGTCGTATCGGCCGGGATGCAGGTATCGGCTGACGCCGAACATGGTGCGGAACGCCGTCAGAATGTCGAGCGCCTGATCGCTCAGCGGCACGACATGCGCCTTGCGGCCTTCATGCGCTCGGCCGGGATTGTCCAGAGCGCAGCGGCGAAGTCGATTTCCTTCCATGTAGCGTCGATGAACTCCGACTTGCGAACGCCGGTCAACAGGACGAACTTCACCGCTGAACGCAGCGTGGGTGCCGCCGCCACATGATCCAGAGCCGTCAGGACGGCGCGGACCTCGGACGGCGACAGGGCACGCTCGCGCGGCTCGAAGGTGGCGATAGCACTGGTGCGGATCGACTCGGCCGGGTTGCTCACGTCCAACCCACATGCTTGGGCGTGGCGGAACACCAGCAACACGACCTCGCGGACATGCACGGCGACGGCCGGCCCGCGCTTCTCCTTAACCTCGTCGCACAGGCGTTTGAGACGTTGCGGCGTCACCTCTCCCAGCTTGAGCTTCGACAACTCTCCCGCGATGGCGCGATCATAGACGGATCGGCGCATCGCCAAGGTGCTGTCAGCCAGTTTCTCGGCCCCCGACTTGGGATCGGCCTTGTGCTTGAAATAGGCTTCCGCCCACCCGCCGAACGTGAACGCCTCGGCTGACGCGGTGCGCTTCTCCACTTTGGCTTTCGACGGCGACTAGCCCCGCTCAACCTGACGCCGGGCACGCGCCAGCAGTGTCCTCGCCTCCGCAAGCGACACCTCCATTCCGTATTCCAGCGCGTCGGGCGCCCGTGTCAGCTTGCGCGCCGCCTCGGCGCTATAGCGGCCGATGGTCAAGACCTCCTGCCGCCCGTTCACTCGGTACTGATACCGGAACGAGATGACCCCGGTCGGCGTGACGGCCGCGTGCATCCCGTCGCGGTCCGTCACCTTGTAGAGCTTGGCCCTCGGCTTGAGATTTTTCAGTTCTTTATCAGTGAGATCGCCCATAAATCCGCATCCGGTCGAGGGGCGAACGGATACCAACAAAGGGGGTGTTGGTAGCGAAAGCCCGTTTCCCGACCATCCTGCGCCATACCAACATCGCTACCAACAAAGTGGCCGGGCTGGGGTGACATGCAGTGATACGGGGTAGGAAGAAAAATCCTTGTCAGTCAAATAGATCGTGCGATTTCCGGCACAGAGCGGGATGGTCTGAAACCACCCTAATTCACTCCCACTCGATCGTGCCCGGCGGTTTACTGGTCACATCGTAGACCACGCGGTTGACGCCCTTGACCTCGTTGATGATGCGGGTGGCGACCGCGCCGAGAAATGTGCCATCGAACGGATAAAAATCGGCCGTCATGCCGTCGGTCGAGGTGACCGCGCGTATCGCCACGACGTAATCGTAGGTGCGATAATCGCCCATGACGCCGACGGTGCGCACCGGCAACAGCACGGCGAAGGCCTGCCAGATGTCGTCGTAGAGCCCGGCGCGGCGGATTTCCGCGAGGAAGACGTCGTCGGCGAGCCGGAGAATATCAAGCCGCTCGCGGGTGATCTCGCCGGGGCAGCGGATGGCAAGGCCAGGGCCGGGAAACGGGTGACGGCCGACGAAGGCCTCGGGCAGGCCGAGCTCGCGGCCCAGTGCGCGCACTTCGTCCTTGAACAATTCGCGCAACGGTTCGACGAGCTTCATGTTCATGCGTTCGGGCAAGCCGCCGACATTGTGGTGCGATTTGATGGTCACCGACGGGCCGCCGGTGAACGACACGCTCTCGATCACGTCGGGATAGAGCGTGCCCTGCGCCAGAAACTGCGCGCCACCGATTTTTTTTGCCTCCGCCTCGAACACGTCGATGAACAATTTGCCGATAGTCTTGCGCTTTTGCTCGGGGTCCTCGACGCCGGCAAGCTCTTTCAGGAAAAGGTCCTCGGCGGCCACGTGGATGAGCGGAATGTTGTAATGGCCGCGGAACAGCGCGACCACGCGTTCGCCTTCGCCGAGACGCAGGAGGCCGTGGTCGACGAACACGCAGGTGAGCTGATCGCCAATCGCCTCGTGGATAAGCACGGCGGCGACGGCGGAATCGACGCCGCCGGACAGCCCGCAAATCACCTTGCCCTTGCCGACCTGGCGGCGGATTTTCTCAATCGCCTCGTCCTTGAACGCGCGCATAGTCCAATCGCCGGCGCAGCCCGCGATCTTGCGCACGAAATTGCGCAGGAGCGCGGCGCCGTGCGGGGTGTGCACGACTTCGAGATGGAACTGGGTGGCGTAGAACTTGCGCACGTCGTCGGCGATCATGGCGATCGGCGCATTGGCCGAGGTCGCGGTCGCCGCAAAGCCATCGGGCAGCTTGGTGACGCAGTCGCCGTGGCTCATCCACACCGGATAGCGCTGGCCGACCTCCCAAACGCCTTCGGTGAGCGCGGAGGCTTTCGTCAGCTCGATTTCGGCGCGGCCGAATTCGCGGTGGTGGCCGCCTTCGACCTTGCCGCCGAGTTGGGCCGCCATGGCCTGTTCGCCGTAGCAGATGCCGAGCACCGGCACGCCGGCCCGATAGATCGATGGTGGCGCCAGCGGCGCATCCTTGTCGTGCACGGATGCCGGCCCGCCGGAGAGGATCACACCCTTGGGCTTTAGTTCGCGAAACGCGACTTCGGCGTCCTGGTAGGGCACGATTTCGCAGTACACGCCCTCCTCACGCACGCGCCGCGCAATCAACTGCGTTACCTGAGAGCCGAAATCGATAATGAGAATCCTGTCGTGATTAGCCATGAAGGTTTTTAGTGGTCCGATTCTAACATTCGCATCCCAGTTCCGCACGTCCTTATGCGAATATTAGAATCAAAGGGACCACTAGATATTATAAGTTCTAGTGGAGCTTGGATTTGACATTCGCTACCGGAGTTCTCGGCTGGGTGGGTAGCGAATGTCAAATCCGCTCCACTAGCCGCTCCTCCGCCCGATTCATGCCGAGCGGCGCAGGATGCCGACGAAAAACCCGTCGGTGTCGGTCCGGCGCGGCGTCATCAGCAGGCCCGCGCCGGAGATAAGCGCGGCCTGGGCGAACACATAGGCGCGCTCGCCGAGGATTTGAGTCATCTCGCCCTGCTTTTCCACGGAAAACTCCGGATGGCGTCCAACGAACGCCCTCACCTGATCGCCGTTTTCCTCCTCCAGCACTGAGCAGGTGATGTAGGCGATCCGCCCCGCGGGCTTGGTGAGCGGGACAGCGCGGTCAAGCAGCGCCTGCTGCTCGTTGATCCGCTCGGCGAGCGCGCCGGGACGAACGCGCCACTTGGCGTCGGGATTGCGGCGCCACGTCCCGGTGCCCGTGCAGGGTGCGTCGATGAGCACCAGATCGGCGCGACCGGCAAGGTCGGCAACGCCATCAACTTCGCCTCTGGGAGTCCGCACCTGAATATTGCGGGCGCCGGCACGCGCGATGCGCTCGTGGATCGGCGCAAGCTGGCGCTTGTCGGCATCGGTGGCATAAATCTGGCCGCGATTTTCCATGACGGCGGCAAGCGCCAGCGTCTTGCCGCCGGCGCCGGCCGCGAGGTCAACGACCTGCATGCCGGGCTTGGCGCCGGCAAACAAGGCGGCCAGCTGCGAACCCTCGTCCTGGATCTCGATCTCACCCTTGCGGAACGGCGGCTCGGCGTGAACGGCGGGGCTCCGCGCATCGGCCGAAAGACGGATGCGCAGCCCGACCGGCGACCACCGTGCCGGCACGACCTCAAGGTGCGCGAGCTTGGGCGCCACTTCTTCGCGCTCGGCCTTGAGCGTATTGACGCGCAGATCGAGCGGCGCCCGCGTGGCGAGCGCCGCGCCCTCCGCCACCCGGTCGTCGCCGAACACGCGCGCAAACTGCGGATCGAGCCATTCCGGGTAGTCGCCCGCAACGTAAGCCGGCGCGCCGGCGAGCGAATTCGCCGTAAGCGCCGAGCGTTCCGCGTCGCTTAGCGGCGCCGGCGCAAAGCGCGCACCGCTGCACAGGCTTTCGACGGCCGCGACATCGAGACCGCGTTCGAGCCGGAGCATGCCGATCAGCGCCGCGCGTGCGCTCGCATCGCCCATCAGCCACCGCGACGACGCCTTGCGGCGCAAGGCGTCGTAAACCACGCCGGCGATAGCGGCGCGGTCGGACGAGCCGGCGAAGCGATGGGAGAGGCCCCAGTCCTTGAGCGCATCGGCGGCCGGCCGCCGCCGCGCCTCAATGTCGGCAAAAATGTCGATCGCGGCTAATAGTCGAGCGGCCGGCGTCATACATGCGCCTTAGGCCGGACCGCGAAATATTTCACGCTATTTCTTTGCCTGCGCGATGCCCACCGACCGTTCGGCGGCCGGGGTCTTGTGGCTCCGCACATGCTTGCGCAACTCCAGGATCGCCTCTTCCAGATCGCGGACGTGGACACCTTTCGGCGCCTTGCCGGCGCGTACGCTCTTGAGCATGCGCTGCAACAGCTCGAAATCGTGCTCATCGCGGTAGGGTTTCAGATCCAGATCCTTCGGCACCTTTGTCAGGCGCTCGTCGCCGATGCGCTTGACGTATTTCTGCATGAAGTGGTCGTAGGCGTGCCATTCGATGCCGGCGGCGCGCACCGCGGCCTCCTCGCCGCGGGTCGCAATCTGATGGGCATGCAGATAGTGCAGACCGAGCTGATCGATCAGCGTCTTCTCGACTTCCTCGTGCAGGATGAGAAAGCGGTCGGTGTCAATGGTGCGGCCGCGGAACACGAAGGATTTCGGCATGTGCCGGTCGATGTAGATGACCTTGCCATCGAGGCTATAGCCGGCGAGATAGGGAATGTCGTGCTTGCGATCGAGCTTTTTCACGCGGCGCACGACGGCATCGAGCGCGCGCTCCATCATCAGACTGGAGACATACCATTCCGGCAATCTGAGCTTTTCGTGCGGGGCGGTCGGATGACAGAATTCGAGCGGCATGGCTTACACCCAGGGACTGGTCAGAATTGCGACGATATAGATCACCCAATTGACGATAAGCGCGAAGGCCGCGATTCCGTAAAGCGACCCACGAAGGCGCACGATGTTGCTGGTAACGTGGACATAGGCATGCGCCAGGCGAAAGATCACAAATATCCACGCCAGAATGACAAATGCAAAGCCGGCTTTGTGCGTGGCGTAGGCAAGAATGGTGAGGACATAAAACAGCACCGGCAGTTCGAACTGGTTGGAAAACGAATACGCCGCCTGCAAGGTCGGTTTCGACCAGTTCGGCTCGCGCAACGCAATATCTTCGGTGCGCACGCCGCCAGAGCCCATACCGCGGGTCCGCAACGCAGCCATATAGCCCCAAAGCACGAAGGTCAGAATCACCTCGACGAACAACGGCAACAGAACCACTTGAACGGACATGTGGATTGCCCCCAGCCGACCGTTTCCACTTACCACGGTAACGGCCGCGCCGCCATGCAGACCGGTCAAAGCTTTACGCTGATCGCCGTCTCGCCGTACTCGTCGACGAAGGCGCTGCGCCAGTGTTTCCCGTCGAACAAAGCCCTTCGCACGGACTCCGGCGTGGCGCGATGGTTGAGATTGGCGGTGATGAGCGTGCCGCCGGTGCGCAGCAGCCCGCGCAGCGACTTATGCAAGGCCGGCGACGGCGATTGACCATCGAAGAACGCCACATCGTAACCTGGGTCCAGCGTCGGCAGAACGCTTGCGAAATCGCCTTCATGCACCGTGATGCGATGGTCCATCGCCACGGCCGCGATATTGTCCCGCGCCAGCTGCACATGCTCCGGATCGCGCTCGATCGTATCGACAGTCGCGTCAGGGGCGCCGGATGCGAAGGAGAGCGCGGTGTAGCCGAGTGCCGTGCCCAATTCCAGAATACGGCGCGCGCCCGCCGCAGCGGCCAATGCCGCGAGCAGCGGGCCGTTGTCGTACGGATAGGCGTTGCATCCATGCTGCGCGCGGTGGGCGTCGGTCGCCGCGCGGACGTTTTCGAACCGGTCTGGAGCCGGAACGGCCATCCCGGCACCTATGACCGGCTCGGGTAATTCGGACTTTCGCGCGTGATGGTCACGTCATGCACGTGGCTTTCGCGCAAAGCGGCGCCGGAAATACGCAAGAATTGGACTTTGCCATGGAAGTCGGCGAGATTCTTGCCGCCGACATAACCCATGGCCGCGCGAAGTCCGCCGGTCAGTTGGTGCAGCACGTTGGCGACCGGCCCCTTATAGGGCACCTGTCCTTCAATGCCCTCAGGCACGAGCTTGAGCGTGTCGTTGATCTCCTGCTGGAAATACCGGTCGGCGGAGCCGCGGGCCATGGCGCTGACCGAGCCCATGCCGCGATAGCTCTTATAGGAGCGGCCTTGATACAGAAAAACCTCGCCAGGGGTTTCGTCGGTGCCGGCAAGCAGCGAGCCGATCATCACGCAGTCGGCGCCGGCGGCAATAGCCTTGGCGAGATCGCCGGAATATTTGATGCCACCGTCGGCGATCACCGGCGTGTCGCTCTTTTTGGCCTCTTCGACCGCATCCATGATCGCCGTGAGCTGCGGCACGCCGACGCCGGCGATGATGCGGGTCGTGCAGATCGACCCCGGCCCGATACCGACCTTGATGGCGTCGGCGCCGGCATCGATCAGCGCCTTGGCGCCGTCGGCCGTTGCGATATTGCCGGCGACCACCTGCACGGCATTCGATTGCCTTTTGATTCGGGTGACGGCTTCGAGCACGCGCCGCGAATGGCCGTGCGCGGTGTCGACGACGACGAGATCGACACCTGCATCGATCAAGGCCTCGCTGCGCGCGAAGCCCGCGTCGCCGACGCTCGTGGCGGCAGCGACGCGCAGCCTGCCCTGCTCGTCCTTGCACGCATTCGGGTAAGTCACCGCCTTTTCGATGTCCTTGACGGTAATGAGGCCGACGCAGCGGTAATCGGCGTCGACGACGAGCAGCTTCTCGATGCGGTGCTGATGCAGGAGATGCTTGGCCTCATCCTGACCGACCTCCTCCCGCACCGTGACCAGGCCTTCCTTGGTCATCAGCTCCGAGACCCTTTGCTGCTTGTCGGTAGCAAAGCGCACGTCGCGGTTGGTCAAGATTCCAACGAGCTTGCCGGCGCGGCCATTGCCGCCGCCCTCGACCACGGGAATGCCTGAAATGCGATGCTCCTGCATGAGCGCGAGCGCGTCGGCGAGCGTCGCCTCGGGTTGGATAATGACCGGGTTCACCACCATTCCGGATTCGAACTTCTTGACTTGACGGACCTGCGCCGTCTGCACAGCCGGCTCCAGGTTGCGATGGATGACGCCAATGCCTCCGGCCTGCGCCATGGCGATCGCCATATGCGCTTCGGTCACCGTATCCATGGCGGAAGCGACGATCGGAATATTGAGCGCTACGGTTCGCGTGATGCGCGAGCGGACGTCGACGTCGGACGGCAGAACCTCAGAAAGGCCTGGCTTCAACAACACGTCATCGAAGGTATATGCTTCGAGCGGTAGGTCTCTTGAAGTCACTGCCATTGCCAACTCCGCATGCCCTTGGACGGCGGGCCGGCGCATCGGGTGACGCCCTGTGGACGAGCGAACGATTAAGTCCGCCGCCGGCTCGGTGGCCCGCTTTTGGGTTGGCGGCGGTCGATAGCATGCCTTTGCCGCAATGAACAGACCTAAAGGGCGCAAACTGGAGAAATCATCGTGAAAATCCCAATGAATCGCCGTCAATTCGGCCTTGGCGCACTGGCGACGAGCACGGCCTTGGCAACGGCGGCAGGCCCCCGTCCAGCGCAGGCTGCCGCGCCGGTCAGGATCCGAGTCGGCTGGGTGGTTGTGCCGGCCTCATCCGCGCCGCTGGTGCTGGCCAAAAAGGACCTTCTGCACCACTTCGGAAAATCCTATGTCGCCGAGGCATTTCACTTCGAGGGCACGCCGCCGGTGATCACCGCGCTTGCCGCCGGCGAACTGGAGGTCGGACCGCTTGCCTTTTCCTCTTTCGCGCTCGCCGTCCAGAACGCGCACATGACAGACCTGCGGGTGATCTGCGATGAGATTCAGGACGGCGTGCCGGGCCATGGAACGAATCAGTTCATGGTGCTCAAGAACGGCCCGATCAAGAAAGTTACCGACCTCAAGGGCAAGGTGCTCGCCACCAATGTCATGGGAAGCGCCGTGGACATCGCCATGCGTGCCATGCTCAAGCGCAGCGGGTTGGAAGCCAATAAGGACTACACCATCGTCGAGGCGCCGTTTCCGGCCATGCGCGCGATGCTGGCCGAGAAAAAGGCCGATCTGATCAGCGCCGTACCGCCGTTCTCGCTCGATCCCAACCTGACGGCGATCGCGGATACGCTGTTCACGCAGAAGGACGCGTTCGGCATCACGCAGCTGACGATGTGGACCGCGCGCACCGGCTTCATCCAGAGCAACCGCGCGGCTTTGGTCGACTTCCTCGAAGATGTTGTGCGTGCGATTCGCTGGTACACCGATCCGAAAACCACGAGGAAGCCGTCGCCATTGTGGCAAAGCTCGACAAAGCGCCGCCGGCCCGCATGGAGTGGGCTTTCGGACCTCGCGATCAATATCGCGATCCGAACGGCATGCCCAATCTCGCCGCGCTGCAGCGCAATCTGCAACTGCAAAAACAAGTCGGCCTGCTCAATGAGGATATTGACGTGAAGACATATTCCGATCTCAGCATGGTCGAAGAAGCGGCGAAGCGTCTGGCGTGACTTCCGTGCGCGCGGTATCGACTATTTGGAAACCAGCCGGGCGCCACCGCCGAACCGCCCTATGGCTGCCGCTGGCCGCGATCATGCTCGTGGTCGCGCACGCCGCCCACGCCCAGGGCACGGCCGATCAACGGCGCTGTACCGGCGAATGGCGTGTCGCGGCTGTGCAGCGCGTCGCATCCTGTACGACCCTGATCGATTCCGGTCGCTACCAAGCGGTCAATCTCGCCATTCTGCACGACAACCGCGGCATGGCGCTGCAAGCGGAAGGCAACCTCGGCGGCGCCTTGGATGACTTTTCCGCAGCGATCTCCATCGATGCGACCCTGGCGAGCGCATTTCGCCATCGCGCCAGCGTGCAGTTCGCCAGGCGCGACTTCGATGCCGCAATCGCCGATCTCGACCAGGCGATCAAGCTCGATCCGACCAACGCAGCCGCGTTTCTCTTGCGCGGCAATTCCTATGGCCAGAAGGCCAAGGACGACAAAGCCATCGCAGACTACGATCAGGCGATTCGGCTTGCACCGAATTATGCCGCCGCGTTATTCAGCCGCGCCATGGCCCTGCAGCGCAAGGGCGAGTTCGATCTTGCCCTTGCGGACTATGGTCAAGTGATCAGGATCGATCCCAGGGATGCCTCGGCTTTCAACGATCGCGGCGTTACCTGGTTCGACAAGAGTGATCTCGACCGCGCCATCGCCGACTACAATCAGGCGCTCCACCTCGATCCGGCTCTGACCGCGGCCTTTAGCAACCGCGGCGACGCTTGGCGGGGCAAGGGCGATCTCGCCCGCGCCGCGGCCGATTTCAATCGGGTGATAAAGCTTTCCCCGCGATCCGCGATCGCCTACGACAATCGCGGTCTCGTCTTTTACCAGCAACGCGACGACCAACGTGCCATTGCCGATTTTTCCACGGCCATCCGTCTCGATCCCAACGATGCCCAGGCCTATCACGACCGCGCCAATGCCTATGACGATAGCGGCGATCGTGACGCCGCGATCAGCGACTACGCGGCGGCGGTGCGTCTCGAACCGCAGAACGCCTGGATCTATTACGATCGCGGTGTCGCCTACCGCCGCGCCGGCAATCTCGCTCAGGCCGTCGTCGATCTCACCACCGCCGTTCGCCTCGACCCGCAGCTTGCGGCGGCTTATAATGAGCACGGCTACGCTCTTTATCAGGAGCATCAGCTTGATGGCGCCATCGCCGATTACGACCGGGCGATCAAGCTCGATCCGAAGTTCGCCATCGCCTACGACAATCGCGGTAACGCGTTCGTGGACAAAGGCGATTTTGATCACGCCATCGCCGACTACACTGCGGCCCTCAACATCAACTCGAACGACGTAGCCGCCTACTACAATCGCGGCCTTGCCTGGCAGCGCAAGGGCGATCTTGACAGCGCCGTCGCCGATTATGACCGGGCGATCGAACTAAAGCCCACGGCCGCGGCCTACAACAGTCGCGGCAGTGCGCTCGCGGCTCAAGGCGAGCACACCCAGGCGATCGCCGATCTGAACAAGGCGATTGCGCTCGAGCCGAAGGCGGCCGCCCCATACATCAATCGCGGCACCGCCAAACGTGACCAACTCGACCTCGCCGGCGCCATCGCCGATTACACGCAGGCCGCCGCGCTTTCGCCAGACGCGGCGCTGGCCTATTACAACCGCGCCTGGGCGCACTATCTTAAAGGCGACGATTCCGATGCGCTCGCCGACATTAATCGCGCGCTCTCGCTCGATCCGCAGTCGGCAAGCGCGTTTTCCACCCGCGGGCTGCTGCGCGAGCACACTGGCGATCGGGCCGGCGCGATGGCCGACTTCCGCCAGGCGCTCAAGCTCGATCCAAAATTTCAACAGCCAGCCGAGGGTTTGCAGCGGCTTTCAGCCAGTGCCACCAAGCGACCGATAAGCCAATAAGAAACCATAATAGCCGCCAATGCCCGCCAACCAGGACGGCAGCGCCGCCCCATTGATCGTCGCAGTCTCGCTGTTCATGGAGAACATGGACTCGACGGTCATCGCGACCTCGCTGCCGGCGATCGCGCACGATATCGGCACCAACCCGCTGGCGCTGAAGCTTGCCATTACGTCCTACCTGCTGTCGCTCGCCATCTTCATCCCGGCGAGCGGCTGGGCCGCCGACCGCTTCGGCGCGCGCAACGTGTTTCGCATCGCGATTGCGGTATTCGTGCTCGGCTCTATCGGCTGCGCGCTGTCGCATTCGCTGGAAGATTTCGTGTTCGCCCGAATCTTCCAGGGGATGGGCGGAGCGATGATGACGCCAGTCGGGCGGCTGATCGTGGTGCGCTCAATCGAGAAAGAGCGCCTGCTCAATGCGATGTCGCTCCTGACCATTCCGGCACTGATGGGGCCGATCTGCGGACCGCCGCTCGGCGGCTTCATCACCACCTACGCGAGCTGGCATTGGATCTTCATCATCAACGTGCCGATCGGCCTTCTCGGCATTGCGTTGGCGACCCGCTTCATCCCGGACATCCGCGCCGAATACCCCTACCCGTTCGATCTCGCCGGTTTCATTCTGTCCGGCCTTGCGATCGGCGGGCTGGCATTTGGCCTTTCGGTCATGGGACTCAACTTTCTGCCCGACTATGTGATCGCGGCGCTGCTCGGCGTCGGCACGATCTGCGGCGTGACCTACGTCATGTATGCGCAGCGCGCCGCGACGCCGATTCTCGATCTCAAGCTGCTCAAGCTCCCGACCTTCCGCGCCAGCGTCTTCGGCGGCTTCATGTTTCGGCTCGGCGCCGGCGCCCTGCCGTTTCTGCTGCCGCTGCTGTTGCAGATCGGCTTCGGCCTCTCGCCGTTCGAATCCGGCCTTATCACCTTCACCAGCGCGGTCGGCTCGATGTTCATGAAGGCCGCCGCGACCACCGTGCTCAAACGCCTCGGCTATCGCAATGTGCTGCTCTATAACAGCCTGATCAGCGCGACCTTCATGGCGGCCTGCGCGACCTTCGTTCACGGCATGCCCTATGCGGCCATGATCGCCATCCTGCTAGCTGGCGGGTTTTTCCGCTCGCTGGAATTCACCAGCGTCAACACCATCGCTTATGCGGAGATCGAAGCGCCGGTGATGAGCCGGGCGACCTCGATGGTCGCGGCGTTCCAGCAATTGTCATTGTCGACCGGCGTCGCCGTCGGCGCGCTCGCCGTCGAGCTGACGCTGCGGCTGAAAGATTCGCCGGCAATGGGCGCCGCCGATTTTCCGCCGGCCTTCCTCGCCATCGCCGTGCTCTCCGCCGTCGCCGCGCTGGTCTTTATGCGGCTGCCAGCCGACGCCGGGGCGGAGTTGTCGGGACGGAGGGGGCCCGGGGCGGCGATGAAACGCTCTTCTTAGGTCAGCCCTCGAAACCCCATTGCCAGCAGATAAAGCTCCGCCGAATCGGTCCGGCTGGCCGGCGGCTTGACGTGCTTGACGGTGGCGAAATCGCGCTTGAGTTCGGCCAATAGCGCGGCCTCGGTACCGCCTTGCAGTACCTTGCAGAGAAAGTTGCCGCGCGGCGCCAGCACCTCGCGGGCGAAATATGCCGCTGCTTCGGCCAGCGCCATGATGCGCATGTGGTCGGTCTGCCGGTGGCCGGTGGCGTTGGCAGCCATGTCGGACAGCACAAGGTCCGCCCTGCCCCCAAGCATGGCCTTCAGCCGATCCGGCGCTGCTTCATCGAGAAAATCGAGCTGCAGGAATTCGACGCCAGCGATCGGTTTTATCTCCAGAATATCGAGCGCGATCACGCGCCCAGCCGCGCCGACACGTCGCGTCGCAATCTCGCTCCAGCCGCCCGGCGCGGCGCCGAGGTCGACCACGCGCGCCCCCGATTTGAGCAGCCGATATTTGTCGTCGATTTCAGCAAGCTTATAGGCGGCGCGCGAGCGAAATCCCTCGCGCTTGGCGCGCGCCACATAGGGATCGTTGATCTGGCGTTCGAGCCAGGCCCGCGACGAGGGCGT
>JBOHIU010000083.1:0-9702 GCA_050725855.1 Xanthobacteraceae bacterium
CGGCCGGCGGCCACATTCGAGCCTTGACGGCACGACACCCGATCAAGCCTACTTCACCGCGCTGCCCCTCCGCATGGCAGCCTAAACCCGGCAGACGCTCCACTTATCGACGCGGAAAATCTGTTCAGACAACCGGGACCACTTCCCCCTCCACCCCCACATTATCAATAAGCCTTGTCCTGCCGAGGCGCGCCGCGACCAGAAGGCGGAGCGGCCGTTCGCTGGCCGATTGAACGGGCGCCAGCGTGCCGGCATTGCGTGCCTCCAGATAATCTAGCTTGAAACCGGCGGCGCCGATGGCTTCACGGCCTTCGGCAAGGACGTCAGTGACCGGCTTCCCGGCGTTTATCTCCGCTGCGCATCGTTTCAGGACACGGTAGAGCGCGGGCGCGGCCTGTCGTTCGTGCGGCGTCAGGTAGACGTTGCGTGAGGACAGCGCGAGTCCGTCCGATTCACGCACGATCGGGCCGCCGACAATGCGGGTCTTGAGATCGAGATCCCGCGCCAGCCGGGTGATGACTTTGAGCTGCTGATAGTCCTTCTCGCCGAACACCGCGATGTCCGGCTGGCATTGGATGAGCAGTTTTGCCACGACGGTCGACACGCCGGCAAAAAAATGCGGGCGAAAGGCGTCTTCGAGGCCGGCCTGCGCCGGCCCTTCAGGCACGATCCTTATGGCGAAGCCCTCTGGATACATCGTATCGGCCGCGGGAGCCCAGACCAGGTCGACATCCAGCGTCGCCAACGCCTTGAGATCGGCCGCGAAGGTGCGCGGGTAGCTCCGAAAATCCTCGTTCGGTGCGAATTGCGCCGGATTGACGAAGATCGAGACCATGACGCGGTCGGCGCGGCTCCGTGCGAGGCGGATCAGCGACAAGTGGCCGTCGTGCAGCGCGCCCATGGTCGGGACAAGGGCGGTCGAGTTTTGCTTTCCCTTTGTTGTTCGCCGCGGCGCGCGCAAATCGGCAATTGCGCGCCGAAGTTCCGTCAGGGTCCGTGCGACGCGCGGACGTCGGCGCAATGTGGTTAACGTTTTGCTCACTGATGCCATCTGTTCGAATTTCAGCGTTGCCGTTGCGAATTTGCAGCGTTGCCGCGCGAGCACAGTGAACGCTTTCTTGTTCGCGCCGCGTGGTTAATGATTAACTTATCTGACGCAATGCTGTACGTTGACCGCGGGCGTTGCAAGCCTGACAACGGCCTGCCACGCGGGGGTCGCGCTTCCATGTTGATGCAGGTGGATGTCGGCAAGCCGGCTTCGGCGCACGTCATCGTCCTCGGCAACGAAAAAGGCGGGTCCGGCAAATCGACCACGGCGATGCACGTGGCCGTGGCGCTTCTGCAAGCCGGGCAGCGCGTCGCCACCATCGACCTCGACTCGCGGCAGAAGAGTTTCACGCATTACGTCGAGAACCGGCGCGATTGGGCCGAACGTGCTCGCCTCAAGCTCGATATTCCGCGGCATTTTTGCGTCGCGCGCGGCTCCGGCGTGCGGGTTGATGAGGTCGAGGCGCAGGAGTTTGCGGTCTTTGCCGAGGCGATCAGCACGGTCGAGAATACTCACGATTTCGTCGTCGTCGACACGCCGGGCAGCGACTCCTATCTGATGCGGCTCGCCCATTCGATGGCGGACACGCTTATCACGCCGTTGAACGACAGTTTCCTTGATTTCGATGTGCTCGGCCGGGTCGACCCGACGACCTTCGAAGTCGCAGGCGCGAGCCACTACGCCGAGATGGTGCGGGAAGCCCGCCGGCAACGGCGGCTGGTCGATGGCGGTCTCATCGATTGGGTGGTCTTGCGCAACCGCCTCTCCACTCTCGGCTCGCGCAACAAACGGCTGGTCGGCGAAGGCGTCGATGAACTGGGCAAGCAGCTTGGTTTCCGGGCCGCCGATGGATTTGCCGAACGGCTGATCTATCGCGAGTTTTTCCCGCGCGGTCTGACGGCGCTCGACGAACTCAACGAGAATACCTTGGGCCAGCGGCCGAGCTTCTCGCACGTTACGGCGCGTGACGAGGTCAAGGCCTTGATCGACGTATTGAAGCTGCCGATCGATCCGCGCGGCAAACGGCGTGCTGCGGCCCGCGCCGAATGGGTCGCCTCGGCCGACAAGCCGCTCGAAACTCACGATCTTCTCGCCGATTGAAGCGGGCAGGTCTTCCGCAAGGCAGATTTTCGAGCAAGGCAGGCCTTTCGGCAAGGCAGGCCTTTCGCCAAAGCAGGCCTTTCCGCAAGACAGTCTTGCGGCCGGGCAGGGCGCGGCGAGATCGCTCACGTCATCATTGCGCCGCCCGATCCCGAGGACCACCTTATGCGGAGCTTTCAGGCCTCGGCACCTTGCGGCGTTCATGAGCGGAAATCCCATCGACCGTGCCCCCGCACCGACCGGGCCGGCAAGCGATCGCACTCCGGCGGCGGCCTCGCGTGGCGAGGTCGATGCGTTCCTCACGCGCGTCGGTGCGCTCGCCCCCGCGACCAGTCGCGGCCGCCTGATTTTTGCGCTGGACGCCACGATGAGCCGGCAGCCGACCTGGGACCAAGCCTGCCGATTACAGGCGGAGATGTTCGGCGAAGCCGCGTCGGTCGGCGGGCTGTCGATCCAATTGGTCTATTATCGCGGACTGGCGGAGTGCCGGGCTTCGCCGTGGATCGCGGAACCGCAGCGGCTCGGCGCGCTGATGTCGCGGATCGATTGCCGGGGCGGCCACACCCAGATCGGTAAGGTTCTCGGGCATGCTTGCCGCGAGCATGACAAGGCGAAACTTGCGGCGCTGGTCTTCGTGGGAGACGCGATGGAGGAAACGCTCGACGAGCTTTGCACCCGGGCCGGCGAGCTTGGCCTGCGCAATATTGCCGCTTTCATGTTTCAGGAAGGCTACGATCCGGTGTGCGAGCAGGCCTTTCGCGAGATCGCCCGTTTGACCCGCGGCGCATATTGCCGTTTCACGCCAGGGGCCGCCCACGAACTGGCCGAGCTTCTGCGGGCGGCGGCTGCTTATGCGGCGGGCGGCATGATGGCGCTCGCCGCTCTGAGCGCCCGGCACGGCGCCGGTGCGACCAAGCTCATTGAGCAGCTCAAATAGAAAGCGGATATGCCATTTCTCCTCGGCGTCGTCGTTCTGCTTTTGCTGCTTTGGGCCGGCAATTCGTTTTCCAAGGCCACCCCAAAGCAGGCGGCAAAGCTTTTGCGCAGTCTCGGCGGCGGTGCCGCACTGCTATTTGCCGCATTTCTTTTGTTGCGTGGTGAGATCGGGGCAGCGATTACCGTCGGTGCCCTCGGCCTCGGCGCGCTTGGCTGGGTGACGTTATGGCCGGCGAGCTTTGGGGCGAGGACGCAGAAGAGTGCAGGCCAAGTCTCGCGGGTGCGCACGGCGTTCCTCGACATGCAACTCGATCACGACAGCGGCACGATGCACGGGCGTATCCTTGCCGGCCCGCACCAAGGCGCGTCACTCGATGCGCTCGACCCGCCGACCCTGATCGGTCTGCTTGGCGCGATGGATGGCGATAGTCGCGATTTACTCGCAGCGTATCTTGATCGCCGGCAGCCCGGCTGGCGTGCGCACGCGGAGCGCGATGCGGCATCGGGGAGCCGCTCGCGCGCGGCGAACGGCAGCAAAATGACTGAAGAGGAGGCTTATCAGATCCTTGGCATTCAGCCCGGCGCCAGCGCGCAGGAAATCTCCCGTGCCCACCGGTCCTTGATGAAGAAACTCCATCCCGACCAGGGGGGGTCGACGTATCTTGCGGCCCGCGTCAATGACGCCAAGGACGTGCTTCTTCGCCGCCATCGCTGAGGCTTCCCAACAATCCTTACTCGACTACCCGTCCGTTTCAGCAATGGCGTTCCGGTCGCAGGACCGCGTCTTTTCGCTGCCCGAACGAAGCTTGGGAGCGCGGAACGGCATTCTTAGTCTTTAAGCGTTATACAGGCGAAATCGTTGCGCTTGAGTTGCCGGCAGGCGGCTTCGGCGCTGGATTTGTCGAACCCGGCAAAACGCGCCCGGTAGAAAGTCGTATCGCCCTTCTGCACCCGCTCCGTGAATGGGTCGGCCGAAGCGAGCATAGCGTGCAGCTTGGCCTGCGCCTCGTTCAAATGCTGGCGCGCCTCGTCCTCGCCCCCGTAGGCACCGATTTGGATCACCCAACCGCTGTGCGCATGTTGCAGCGATTGCTGGACCAAATTCGCAGTTTCCGATCGGTCTGGCTCAGCTTTGGCGACCGCAAAGACGCTTGGTTGCATTCTCGCTGGCGCGGCGACGCTCGGCATCGGCCCGGCGGATGCCACTACCCTGGGAGGTGTTTCGACCGGTAGCGTCGACGCCGAAAGCTGCACAGGCGGTTGCTGGGCGGCAGCGAATGGCGCCGGCCTCGTGGGCACGACCGGTACCAGAACCGGCATCGGCTTCATCGAAGGTGCGCGCACCGTCACGGCACGGTAGGTGATTGTCTTTACGACGACCGGCCGGATCGGATCGTTCGAGCCGACGATGACACGCGGATCGGTGCCCGCCGTGGGAGTGGGATCTGGGCGCGCCTGCGAGGCCTCCGCAGCAAATTCCTTCGCGAGCACTTTTTCGAAGCCTTGTTGCCGTTGGGAGTTTGGCGCCGTTCGCTCAGCGAAATGCGGCGCGGTGTGTCGTGCCGAAGCGAGCCTGATATTGGCTTCGATCAAAGCGCGCATGTGGGCGTCGCGTTCGGCTGCCGTGCGGCCGCCGAGCACGATGCCGATCAGATAGCGTCCGTCGCGATGCACCGAAGTCATGAGATTGAAGCCGGACCCGTCGGTGAATCCAGTTTTCATCCCATCGACTCCCGGCACCGAGCCGAGCAGGTGGTCGTGGCCCCGGATCGTCTGGCCGCGGAAGACAAACGACGTGGTGGAGAAGAATTTGTAGTAGCGGGGGAAACGCTGCTCGATGGCGAGCGCAAGGCGGGCCAGGTCGCGCGCGGTGGTGATCTGGCGGTCGTCGGGCAATCCTGACGCGTTCACGTAAGCGGTGCGGCTCATGCCCAAGGCGCGCGCCTTTTGCGTCATCATCTTGGCGAAGGCCTGCTCGCTGCCGCCGAGATTCTCGGCGATGACCACCGCGGCGTCATTGGCCGATCGGGTCACGATCCCCTCGATTGCATCCTCGACCGAGATTGTCTGACCGGGCTTAAGGCCGAGCTTGGTGGGCGCTTGCGCGGCCGCGTGAGCCGACACGGTCAGCCGCGAGTCGAGCCTCAGCTGACCGGCGTCCAACCGCTCGAACAGCAAATAAAGTGTCATGACTTTGGAGAGCGAAGCCGGGTGCCGCAGGGCATCCGGATTAGACTCCTCGAGAACCGCGCCGGTATTGCCGTCCACCATGATCGAGGCGGTGGGCGGGTTGTAGCCTCCCGTGTGGCCGGAGCTTTGGTGGCGACTCTCGTGACGGGCAATACGGAAATGACCCCGGTGGTGATGCCGGGCGCTGGCGGTATTGGTGGTAAAAGCAAAAGCCGCGACCATTGCGGCGAGAACCACAACGCCACTGCGAAGCCCCCGCCGGGCCTCGATACTCACCCAACCCATTACGCACCCCGTCCCTGAACGCCCACGACGCCCCTGCCGGAGCCATCCCTTCTTGCAACCTTCAACCGGTTACCTGTTTGCCCACCGAAATGCCGCACGAGCCGCGGTCCGACTTGAAAGGCGCCGTTCCCCGATTGTAGGCCGTCACCGAGACGACACGGTCAAGCACGCTAGGCGAACGCTCTTGCCAAACGGTTAAGTCCCCCTCAGCCAAGACACGCGGTAGCGGCGCACGCGTTGCGCTTTTTGTGCGCTGCACTACATAGATTGTGACCACTGAGAGGGCCATTTCAAGGCATGGACGAAAGCGGACGTCGGCCACCACACGCGGTAGCGGAATGCGCTTGGAGGATCATCGATGACGGACGATGACGTGCAGAAATTCGGCAAGAACGGCATGGACATGCTGCTGATCGCGTGCGCGGCATGGTCCAAAACGGCGCAAGCAATCGCTGTCGAAATCGTGGATTACTCGAAGAAGACGGCGGAAAGTTCCATCGCCGCATGGGAGAAGCTTGTCAGCGCGAAAACTCCGGAAAAGGCGCTACAGGCGCAGACGGAGTACCTGAAATCCTTCTATGAGGATTTCGTCACCGAGGCGACCAGGCTTGGCGAACTCTACGTTGACCTTGCGAGGGAAGCCTCCACGCCATTCCAGGGCGCCGTCCGCAAAGCCGCCTCGGCGGTCAAGTGACGGTCGCGAGCAAACGCGCGGACATTTCGTTTCTCGGCCCAGTATCTCAGTTCATCGCATATCGCAGATGAACTTGTCGCTTGGCGCAGCCGGAATTGGGACGCGCGCCGGTTGTCGCCTTCCGCGTGGTCGCGAAACCAAACGCCGGCTCGTTGGTTCACCTCGATCTGGGTTCATCTCATTCCGGCGGCGTTGCGCGGAGGGAAAAATGCCGTCGATCTCGGATCGATTGCCGCGATTTCCGAGTTGCCACTGTGATGTTCTTGTTCAGCGCAAGGACAAGGGTGCGCGAAGAGCAAAGGTCGCGTGATGGGCGGCTTGCCGGCAATTCAGGGGATTTCTTCGATCTGGCACGTAAGCTGCACAATCACTATGATAACGTGTCGGCAGCGCGGACGGCGGCAGGCGTCCCGCGGCCAAGGGGAATTCCCGCGACGAACGAGCCTGGACGACAGACGCGAAAATGCCGCTGAATGACGATACCGTGCGATTTCCACACCGGATGGCCGATGACGACCGCAAACGCAAAGGCGACCAGCCCGGTCCCGGCACTGCGGTCATCACCAAGACCCGTCCGCAGACCAAGCGCCCGAATCTCTATCGCGTTCTCTTGCTCAACGACGATTACACGCCCATGGAATTCGTCGTTCATGTGCTCGAGCGTTTCTTCAACAAGGATCGCGAGACAGCGCAGCGCATCATGATGCATGTCCACCAGCATGGGATCGGCGAATGCGGCGTTTTCACGTACGAAGTGGCGGAGACCAAAGTGACGCAGGTCATGGACTTTGCCCGCAAACATCAGCATCCTTTGCAATGCATAATGGAAAAGAAATGACTCCTCGGGGGGAACGACCGCTAACAACGATGAGAATCTGAAATGCCAACATTCTCGCGCAGCCTCGAACAATCGCTCCATCGCGCCCTGGCGCTGGCCAACGAGCGTCATCATGAATACGCCACGCTCGAGCATCTCTTGCTGGCGCTGATCGAGGACCAGGACGCCGCCGCGGTGATGCGGGCATGCAACGTCGATCTGGAGAAGCTGCGCAGGAGCCTCGTCGCCTATCTTGAGTCCGAGTTGGACAATCTGGTCACCGACGGAGCCGAGGATTCGAAACCGACCGCAGGCTTCCAGCGCGTCATCCAGCGCGCCGTCATTCACGTCCAATCCTCCGGCCGCGAGGAAGTAACCGGCGCCAACGTCCTCGTTGCCATCTTTGCCGAGCGCGAAAGCCACGCCGCGTATTTCCTGCAGGAGCAGGACATGACGCGCTACGACGCCGTCAACTACATCAGCCACGGCATTGCCAAGCGGCCGGGCATGTCGGAGGCGCGCCCGGTGCGCGGCGCCGACGAGGAGAATGACGCCAAATCCGGCGATGAGCAGAAGAAGAAGGTCGATGCGCTCGATGCCTATTGCGTCAATCTGAACAAAAAGGCCCGCGACGGCAAAATCGACCCGCTGATCGGGCGCGATGCTGAAATCAACCGCACCATTCAGGTTCTGTGTCGCCGCCAGAAGAACAACCCGCTGTTTGTCGGCGAGGCCGGAGTTGGCAAAACCGCCATCGCCGAAGGCTTGGCACGGCGCATCGTCCACGGCGAGGTGCCGGACGTGCTGCGCAACGCCACCGTGTTCGCACTCGACATGGGCACGCTCCTGGCCGGCACCCGCTACCGTGGCGATTTCGAGGAGCGGCTCAAGCAGGTCATCAAGGAGCTCGAGGGTTATCCCGGCGCCATCCTGTTCATCGATGAGATTCACACGGTCATCGGCGCCGGCGCCACGTCGGGCGGCGCGATGGACGCCTCGAACCTGCTCAAGCCGGCGCTTGCCTCGGGCACCGTGCGGTGCGTCGGCTCGACAACCTATAAGGAATACCGGCAGTATTTCGAAAAGGATCGCGCGCTGGTGCGCCGCTTCCAGAAAATCGACGTCAACGAACCGACCATCCCCGACGCGATCGAAATCCTCAAGGGCCTCAAACCCTACTTCGAAGACTATCATAAGCTCCGTTATACCAACGAGGCCATCAAGGCCGCGGTGGAGCTGTCGTCGCGTTACATCCATGACCGCAAGCTGCCCGACAAGGCAATCGACGTGATCGACGAGTCGGGCGCAGCGCAGATGCTGCTGCCCGAAAGCCGGCGCAAGCGAACCATCGGGCTCAAGGAGATCGAGACGACCATCGCGACCATGGCGCGGATTCCTCCGAAAGCAGTTTCGAAGGATGACGCCGAGGTACTCCAGCACTTGGAAGACACTCTCAAGCGCGTGGTCTACGGCCAGGACAAGGCGATCGAGGCGCTTGCGGCGTCGATCAAGCTCGCACGTGCGGGGTTGCGCGAGCCTGAAAAGCCGATCGGCTGCTATCTGTTCTCCGGTCCGACCGGCGTCGGCAAGACCGAAGTGGCCAAGCAGCTCGCGGCCGCGCTCGGCGTCGAGCTCATCCGCTTCGACATGTCGGAATACATGGAGCGGCATACCATCTCGCGGCTGATCGGCGCGCCTCCCGGCTATGTCGGCTTCGACCAGGGCGGCCTGCTGACCGACGGCGTCGACCAGCATCCGCATTGCGTGCTGTTGCTCGACGAAATCGAGAAGGCGCATCCGGACCTGTTCAACGTGCTCCTGCAGATCATGGATCACGGCAAGCTGACCGACCACAACGGCAAGCAGGTCGATTTCCGCAACGTCATCCTGATCATGACCACCAATGCCGGCGCCGCCGAACTGGCCAAGTCGCCCATCGGGTTCGGCCGCGGCCAGCGCGAGGGCGAGGATTCGGAGGCCATCAACCGGCTGTTCGCGCCGGAGTTCCGCAACCGCCTGGACGCGGTGGTGTCGTTCTCCCAGCTGCCGCTGGAGGTGGTGCAGCATGTGGTCGAGAAGTTCGTGCTCCAGCTTGAGGCCCAGCTCGCCGACCGCCAGGTCACCATCGAGCTGGCCGACGAGGCGCGGCTGTGGCTGGCGGAAAAGGGCTACGACCCGCAGATGGGCGCCCGCCCGCTGGCGCGCCTGATCCAGGAGGTCATCAAGAAGCCGCTGGCAGAGGAGGTGCTGTTCGGGCGCCTTAAGGACGGCGGCGCCGTCAAGGTGGTGCTGCGCGAGGAAGACGGCGAGAAGAAGCTCGGCTTCGAATATCCCGAGGTGCCGGCCCTGCCCAAGCGCGACAAGGCCGCGGCCGGCAGCGGCGACGACGACGATGACGGCGAGGAGGGCGGCGATGCCGGCCCCGACAAGCCGGGCGATGAGCCGCCGAGCCGCGGCGGCCTCGTGCCCCAGGTGCCGCTGGCGCGCGAGTGAGCGGGAGACCAGGTTCCCTGACATGCAAAGGCCGGGCGCGTTGCTCGGCCTTTGCTGTTTTGGCGGTACAGCGGCGGCGCCGATATTTGGCAACCGCCGCCCCACTCTCCGCTCATGCCCGCGGATGCGGGCATCCAG
>JBOHIU010000084.1:0-8478 GCA_050725855.1 Xanthobacteraceae bacterium
ATCCTCGTTTGCGAACTTACGGCGACGGCACGCGTCGCGGCTCAATCCTTACAGTCGATGTCTACGCAACCGATAGTCGGCTGATCCGTGATCACAATTGAGGGGCATCGCATGGCTAGGACTGCATCAATGACGGTTGCCGAAGCGGAAGCCGCGATCGGGCTGCGCGGTCAAGTGACTGTGACGGCCGAAAGCCGTGGGCTTGTGCGCAAGTGGTTCGTGGCTCAGGGGCTGCCGGCATTGTTTGTCGGCGGACTATCCATGCGCGAGCTGGCTTTTGCCTACAACGACACCAAGGGCGAGCAGTTTGGTCGCTTGCTGAAAAAATACGAGGAAGCCAAGCAAGCCGCAGGGGACGAAGCGCCAGAAGAAACATCGCAGGCAAATCAGACAATCGAGACGGCGACAACGTGCGTCAATGGCCATGCCAACGGCGACGCTGCCGCATTACTGGACTTGTTACGCAAAACCATAGGATCGAACGTTGATGCCAACCAGGTCCGCGACATCGTCGAAACGACGATAAAGGACAAGGCGGACGCGATTGCCGCAGAGCTGAAGAAATGCATCTGGCCGATAACGCGCGTGCAACTCATCGCGCCGGACGGCGAGGCGAAGGACATCGAAGGGCCGGTCCATCCAAATTTCCCACTGCTGCTGCGCGTGGCGCAGGCGCGGGACGCGGACGGCTATCACGTCAATATCTTCCTGTCGGGCGAGGCAAGCTCCGGCAAGACCACTGCCTGCAAGCAGCTCGGCAAGGCGCTCGATCGCAAGTGGTACTTCAACGGCGCGATCTCGATGCCCCATGAGATGCTGGGCTTCATCGACGCCGCCGGCAATTATCACCGCACGCCCTTCCGCGACGCGTACGAGCATGGCGGCGTCTATACGTTCGATGAAGTCGATCGTTCTGACCCCGTTTCCTTGCTGGCGGTCAATCCGCACCTCGCGAATGGCGTCGCTACTTTTCCGGACGGTCAGATCAAGCGGCATAAGGATTGCCTGATCGTCTGCACGGCCAACACCTGGGGCAACGGCGCCAATGCCGATTATTGCGGCGCGACCAAGCTCGATGCCGCCTTCCTGTCCCGCTTCCCGGCCCGGCTCTCATGGAACATCGACAAGACGTTCGAGCTGTCGATCGCCGGCAATGAACGCTGGGCGCAGCGGGTTCAGTCCGCACGCGCGAGGGCACAGGCAGCCGGCCTGAAAGTCCTGATCGACGTGCGCATGACGCTTGCCGGCTCAGCCCTGATCGCATCCGGACTATCCGAGCAAGAGGCGGCCGAAGCCACTTATCTCGCGAATATCACAACAGACCAGCGGCGCATGATCGAGGCATAGGGGATGTTCGAGAAAACGACACTTAAAGGGATCGAGGCGGTGTTGCGGTCGCAGCCCAATGCGATCGAGAACTTTGTCACATGCGACCTGCCGGGCTTTGCTGACTTTGCCGACCTGTTGCCTGCAGAGAGGCGTGTCATCGGCAAGGAAGGCACCCGCTGGTCCGGCGGCATGACCTACGAGCAGTCCCTCGCCGCGGTCCGCTTTGGCGATCCGACCGGCGTTGCGGCAAGTGATAAGCTGTTGAGTGAATTGGAAGCGCTTGTACCAGTCTCGAATTCCTGGCGCACGTTCAATTCGGTTGTCGACATGTGTCCGAACGTGCCGCAATATCTGGCCGGCAATCCCTATAACATGCGGCTCAAGCGTAGGTGCGCGACGGCCACCGCGCCGCTCTCGATCTTTGCCGAATTGGTGGCCAGCTCAGGCATAGACGCAAAGACGTGCCTCAGGCGTGGAGCCGCCATGCTGGCGCTCGTCCGCATGCTCGCAAACCTGCGGCCCGTCGAACTGTGGTGCGTCATTTCCATCGGGCGGCGCAACTCCCGCTCCAGCCTGTGCATCCGGCTGGACACCGCACCTTTGGACTTGGCGCGCAGCGCGCACGTGTTCACTCACGCAAGCGCCTTTCGCGCGCTTGGGTACAAGTCGCTTGATCATGAGTTCTATGGGGACAGCTGGGACGGCGATTGGGCCTTCAGCGATCATGGCCTGCATGTCCGCACGGCGCCGGAAAGCTATCAACGCCTACTACGGCCCGGCTCGGACGTGCTTTTCATTCCGCCGGTCCACGTCAAGGACTTGTACCTGACCCAGCCGGCGCAATGGCTGCGCTCTATGATTGCGCAGCACGGCGGGGTGCAGCTCGAAGCCGCGTGATCGCTCAAACCGCATCGAACAGGAGACTGCATGAATGCGAAACGTATTCGAAACGCGCTCCGCAGTGAGCGGGTGTTGATGTGCACGTATGAGCGCGCGGGCAAACTCTATAGTCTTGATAACGGCATGCCCGTGCCGAAGAAGCTCGCCTCCGAACTGATCAGCCCTTCCAATCTTCAAGCTGATCTATTCCTCACCGCAAACGAGGACGGACTGTTTCCGGGGTTCAGTCAAACGTGGAAAGCAGATTGATGAGGCATACCGCGGAATGCTCGTTTGTTCGCAGTCTTGGTAGCTATGCGGTAGCTAGTTCAGCGACAGCTATCGAGCAATTGGCGCGCCCGAAGGGATTCGAACCCCTGACCTCTGCCTTCGGAGGGCAGCGCTCTATCCAGCTGAGCTACGGGCGCCAATGGACGTGAGTGCCGCATAGATAGCCAAATGCCGGCGATCCGGCAACGGCCGCCGCTTGCCGCTCGCACGGCCAGCCCCTAAGCTTGGCGGTGAGGGCGGTGCGGGCCCGCTTGAGCCCGCCCGAATGCCCGCGAAGGAACATGCCATGAGTCGACTCGCGGAAAAATCCGATCAGCTTCAGCCCAAGAGTGCGTCGATCAAGGACGCGGCATTCAACTGGGGCGATCCGCTCGACCTTGAAGGAGCGCTCAGCGAAGAAGAACGCATGGTCCGCGACACCGCCCGCGATTACGCACAGGAGAAGCTGTTTCCTCGCGTTATCCTGTTCAATCGCGAGGAGCGTTTCGATCCGTCCATCGTGCGCGAAATGGGCACGCTCGGTCTCCTGGGCTCGACCATCCCGCAGGAATACGGCGGTGCCGGACTCAATTACGTCTGTTACGGACTGATCGCGCGCGAGCTCGAGCGTGTCGATTCCGGCTTCCGGTCGCTGATGTCGGTGCAATCCTCGCTCGCCATGCAGGCGATCTACGCCTACGGCAGCGAGGCGCAGCGGCGCAAATATCTGCCCAGGATGGCGACCGGTGAATGGCTCGGCTGTTTCGGCCTCACCGAACCCGATCACGGCTCCGATCCCGGCTCGATGACGACGCGCGCCGAAAAGGTGACCGGCGGATTCCGCCTCACCGGCAACAAGACCTGGATCACCAACGCCCCGGTCGCCCACGTCGCGGTGATCTGGGCCAAGCTAGACGGCAAAATCCGCGGCTTTCTGGTCGACCGCGATACCAAGGGCTTTTCCACGCCGAAAATCGCAGGCAAGCTTTCGCTGCGCGCCTCGATTACCGGCGAAGTCGTCCTTGATGACGCGTTCGTGCGCGAGGACGGTATGCTGCCCAACGTCAGCGGTCTCGCCGGTCCGTTCGGCTGCCTTAACGTGGCGCGCGCCGGCATCGCCTGGGGGGCGCTCGGGGCGGCGGAGTTTTGCTGGCACCGCGCCCGCGAGTATGCTCTCAGCCGCAAGCAGTTCGGCCGGCCGCTCGCCGCCAATCAGCTCGTTCAGAAAAAGCTCGCGGATATGCAGACCGAGATCACGCTCGGCCTCCACGGCGCGCTGCGCCTGTCGCGGCTGATCGATGAAGGCAGGGCATCGCCGCCGGCGATCTCGCTCTTGAAGCGCAACAATTGCGGCAAGGCACTGGAGATCGCCCGCATGGCGCGCGACATGCACGGCGGCAACGGCGTGACCGAGGAATTCCATGTCATGCGCGTTCTCTGTAATCTGGAGACCGTCAATACCTACGAGGGCACGCACGATATTCACGCGCTGGTGCTCGGCCGCGCACAGACCGGAATCCAGGCGTTCTTTTGATCGCGAGTCGTGGCACGCGCTGCTGATGTACCGAGCCTGGCCTAGACAAGTCGATGTTTCCCCGAGTCCGCCGACCGGCAGAACCTGACGCCGGTGATTAGGTCATGACGGTGTCACATGACGTTGGCCGACCCGCCGCGGAAAGTGGGAAAATTTCATGTCCCCGCTCTCGCTTCTTCTCAACATAATCTGGATCGTCTTCGGCGGTCTGTGGATGGCGATCGGCTGGTTGATTGCCGCCCTGATCATGGCGATCACCATCATCGGAATTCCCTGCGCGCGCGCGGCGTTCAATATTGCTTCCTACGCGCTGCTGCCGTTCGGGCGGAAGGCGGTCTCCCGCGCCGAATATTTCGGCACCGATGATGTCGGGACCGGACCGCTGGGCGCCGTGGGCAACATCGTCTGGCTGGTGCTCGCCGGCTGGTGGCTGGCGCTCGGTCATCTCGTCACCGCATTTTTCCTCGCCATCACGATTATCGGCATTCCCTTCGCCTGGGCACACCTGAAGCTCGCCGGCATCGCGCTCTGGCCGATCGGCAAGATGATCGTCGACGCGGACGACGGGCCGTTGCGCTATCCGGGCGGCGGATCAACCGGGACGAATTCATGAACGCATTCCACGGCCGCTCGATCTGGGTCCGTGCGGGCGCGGCGATGGCGGCACAGTTCGGTGCCGTCGCGATAGTCTGTTCCGCCGTCGCGGCACCGGCGGCGCACGAGAGCCCCCGCGCCTATTGCGCTCGCGCCGGCACTGACGACGCGCTGCGGTCGCCGCTGGCTTCGCTCGGGCCAGCGATCCATCGGCTGTTCAACATCAGCGGGCGCTATGCGCTGACGACGACATATTACCGCTGCGCCAAAGGCGACGTGCTGGTTTGCTGGGTCGGCGCCAACCTGCCATGCGGTAAGGCCAATATCAGCAAACACCTGCCGGCAGCATCGCAATGGTGTGAAAGCCACGCCAATTCCGATTTCATCCCGATGTATGTGACCGGCCACGACACGCTTTATTCGTGGCGCTGCGCCAGCCGCAACGCGCAAGCGGGAGCGCCGGTCGGCAAGATCGGCGCGCGCGGGTTTTTTGAACGATACTGGAAGAAGGTGAAATGAGCGGCCGCCGCTCACTGAAGCCGAACGGCTTCAACATTCCGCTGGCGGAATCCAAATCGATGTGACGGAACAGCCGTACTGGGAAGCCTCGACGTTCAGCCGCGGCCGATCGCGCCGGCGATCCAATCGGCGAGCGCATCGAGCATCTCTGCGCGCACCTGCGCGTCAGTGCGCCCGCTCCGCGCCGGCACGTGGAAGGAATGATCCGCGTCGGCAAACAGTGTCAGCGTCGCGCGCGTGCCAAGCGCTTTGCACAGCGGGCGCAATTCGTCGAGCGCGGCGAGCGTATCACGAGTGCCCTGCAGGAACAGCATCGGGATCTTCACATCAGACAGATGCTTGCCGCGGTCGGCTGATGGCTGGCCGGCTGGATGCAGCGGAAAACCGAGAAAGGCCAATCCGCGCACACCGGGCAGCGCCGCCTCGGCTTGGGCCTGCGAGGTCATGCGGCCGCCGAACGATTTGCCACCGGCAATCAGCGGAAGCCTCGGCAACGCGTTGCGTGCCACATTGATCGCGGCGCGCACCGTCGCTTGCGCCAACTTCGGCGGATCGGGCCGCTTCGATCCACGCTCCATGTAGGGAAACTGATAGCGCAATGTCGCGATGCCGCGCTCCGCGAGTCCGCGCGCGACCGCGACCATAAACGGGTGGCTCATGCCCGCGCCGGCGCCGTGCGCCAGCACATAGCATGCCCGCGCCCCCGGCGGCGTTTGCAGCAAGGCGGATACGCTAACCCCATCAGTGACCGAAGCAGTCATGGGTTTGTCGTTTGGGCCCAGCAAAGAGAGTTTGGTCATGACACTCCACGCTCCGATCAGCCATGCGCCATTCCCTATAAGGGAGGATCGGCCTCGCTTGCCCTCGTGAAGGCGAGGCTCTCTTCTTCCAGATCGAGCTCGCGCTCGATGCGCCGGCGCGCTTCGTCGGTGATCTGCCCGTTCTGCAACAGACGATAAATGTATTGGCGCTCGGCGGCGATCAGTTCGGCCCGAAGTTCCGTCGCTTCCGCCACGACCTCATGTCCGCCCGCATCCTTCGGCAATTGCCCGGCACGGTGCTCTTGGCGCGCGCGCATGATCGAGAGGACATCGGAAGAGATTTTGCCATCGGTTGCGAGCACATCCAGCCGGCCTTGCGCCACGTTGAGGGCTTCGAGCCGCGCGGTCAGTTCGGCGTCACGCTCGCGCCGCCGCTCGTCGTCGGCGTCGTGCGGCAAGGCCAGCCAGCGCACAATTCCAGGCAGCGCAACGCCCTCGCCGATCAGCGTGACGACGATGACCCCGAAAGTCACGAAGAGAATAAGGGCGCGGCCGGGAAACGGGGAGCCGGTAAAAGTGATCAGCGGCAGGGCGAGCGCCGCGACCAGCGACACCACGCCGCGCACGCCGACGAAGGCGAGAAGAAATACCCATTGCCACGGCGGCATCGGATCACGGCGGCGCAGCGACGGACTGAGCCAACGCGGCAGATAGCTCGCCGGATAGATCCAGACGAAGCGTGCGACGACGATGACGGCGACGGTCAACAACAAGGCAATGCCGAGTTCGTCCAGGGAGACCGCGTTGCTCTGGTCGAGCAGTGTTCGCGTTTCCATGCCGGTCACCAGAAACACGAAACCTTCGAGGTAATAAACCATCAAATCCCAGAAAAAGATTCCCTGCAGCCGCGTCGCGGCCGAAATCAGCAGCGGCCCGTTCCAGCTCACGAACAGACCGGCGGCCACTGTCGCCAGTACGCCCGAACCGCCAAGATGTGCCGGCACCAGGAACGCGGCGTAGGGCGTCAACAGCGACAGCGTGATCTCGACCCGCGGATCATGCGCCCACCGGCGCAGACGTAAACTCGTCCAGCCGACAACGATGCCATAGGCGATTTCGCCGACGACGATGAGCGCGAAATCGCCGGCGGCATGAGCGAGCGAGAACGCGCCGGTGGCGACGGCCGCAACGGCGAAGCGGTAGAGAATCAAGGCCGTGGCGTCGTTGGCGAGACCCTCCCCGTCCAGCACAACGAGGAGTCGACGCGGCAAACCGAGACTGCGGACAATGGCGAGCGGCGCGACCGAGTCGGTCGGCGCCACGATGGCGCCGAGCACGAAGCCGAGCGCCCACGGCATGCCGAGCGCGACATGCGCCATCGCCGCCACTGCGGCGCTGGTGAACAGAACGCAGCCGAAAGCGAGCAGAGTGATCGGGCGCAGATTGAAACGAAATTCGCGCCAGCTCATGGCGACGCCGGCCGAATAGATCAGCGGCGGCAGGACACCGTAAAGCATCAATTCGGGCGCCAGCGTGATCCGCGGCAGGCCGGGAGTGACCGCAAGCGCGACGCCGGCGACGACAAGCAGGATCGATGGCGCGATGGTGAGTCGCCGGGCGACGACGGCGACCGCCACCAGGACAGCAAGCAGCAGCGGAATTGCTTCGATCGTTGCTGGCATGGGATCGCCAATGTGGGGGGGCAGAGGCGCGGAACGCAGCATCCCACGCTCCCCGTTTCCATGCTATCCTCTCGTCCCATCATGATGAAGCGCGAGATCTTCGCCATCGCCGACATCTACGTGCCGGTCAAACGGCGCGGCACGCTTGAGCAGAAGCGCGTGGACGAAATCGCCGCCAGCATGCTCGATACCGGCCAGCAGACGCCGGTCCTGGTGCGTGCCGACGGTGCGCGCTTCGTGCTGGTCGAGGGTTTGCACCGGTTGGAGGCCGCCAAGGCGCTCGGCGAAAAAACCATCGTCGGCTACCGCGTCGACGCCCGCAAGCACTGAACCAAAGAGTGATGCGACCTTTTATGGGCTGTACACTTACGCTCTGCGATTGCGGCCCGCGACCCCCACCTCGATTCTCCCCCTTTCAGGGAGAGGAAATGATAAAGTTCGCGCCTCAACGTCGATCTCAAGCTCCGCAATACCGGCTAGCGCTTCTCTCCCCCTGAAAGGGGGAGAGTTAGAGTGGGGGTCTGCTGACTCGGGGATTGCTGCCGAGTCAAAGAGATGATCATGACGGAGCCCGCCGCTTGGACGCAGACTTCATCCGCGACCTGTTTGCGCCGTTCGGCCCGGTGACGGTGCGCCGCATGTTCTCGGGCGAGGGAATTTTTCGCGACGGCTTGATGTTCGGCCTGATCGTCCGCGATATCATCTATCTGAAAGCGGACGAAGCCAGCATTGCCGATTTCGAGCGCGAAAGCTGCGCGCCGTTCACCTATACGCGCGGCAAGAAATCCGGCCGCCCGAGTGAGCACGTCCTGCCCTATTGGCGGCTGCCCGAGCGGCTCTATGACGATCCCGACGAGCTTGCGGTGTGGGCGCGGCGGGCATTCGCCGTGGCGGAGCGGAAGAAGTTTGC
>JBOHIU010000085.1:0-18067 GCA_050725855.1 Xanthobacteraceae bacterium
GCTCCGGCGTTGCATTCTTCATCATCTGCTCGAACTGCGCCGACGGCGCCATGTACAAGATCATGAATTTTTTCATCGCGATTCTCCTGTTCGATAAAAGGGCGAACACTTTATCCTCCCCCGCGGCGGCGGGGGAGGGGGCCATCCGAAGCGCGAAGGATGGTGGAGGGGGCCTCTGACTCGATACTTCACTGTCCTCGCAGGAAAGTTCGGCACGGCCCGCGCCCTTCCACCGCGCTGCTGCGCAGCGCGGTCCCCCTCCCCCACTTGCGTGGGGGAGGATGAACGCCGGATGCGAATCATGGCGGCTTGTCACAATTGTTGCGCCGGCGAATCAAACAAACAGCAAAAAAGAGTCTCGTCGGATCAGGGGGATGGCTCAGCACGGCGGAATTTCTTGAAATCGTCCCGCGCGGCGAACTAAAAGAGCCCGTCTCGCTCGTCTTAAGGGACGTCAACCGGTGACGGCCGATTGATGGAGCGGGAGCGGTGCCCGCGACGGGGCTCGTAACCTCGTCCGCGGGCGGTTCGGAAACCCGCCCGGCCGGCCACGACGCCGGTCCGCCAGGAGCTGGCTGCCCGGGGCGCGGATCGTTTTCCGCGACCATGAAGCGCGGTACCGGACCGAGCCAAGGCCGCAAGGTTTTGGCGAGAGCCGCGGTAGGGCGCCGGAAGGCGAGCGTGTCTCCTACAAAGGAGGCACGCACCGCGACGAAATGCAGTCAGGCGGCGACGCTTGTTTGCGCGGGCCGCGGCCACTACCACGCGCCTTTCGGCGCTCCGCCTCCCCTTTTCTTGCCGGAGGCGAGTCTAAAAGCGTGGCTTTGGTGGTGGGTGAAGATAGCTCGGGCGCAAAGATCGCGCCGCGAGAACGGAAATGCTCGCGTCATTGCGAGCGCAAGCAACGCAATCCACGGTGGCTTGCAATAGGCATGAGGCCGTTCTGGATTGCTTCGTCGCTGTCGCTCCTCACAATCCTGGAAACGCGCTGCGAGAACCCTGGTACACGGGCGCTGTCGCGCATTAGATGGGCCAAGCGCTTTCGAACCAAGTCGGGGGAGACCATGCCATGCCTCGCTTTGCCGCCAATCTCGGCTATCTGTTTACCGAGCGTCCGCTGATCGAACGGTTCGCGGCCGCGGCGGCGGCCGGATTCAAAGCGGTCGAGCTGCAATTTCCCTATGACGTGGCGCCGTCGGCGGTGAAGGCCGAACTGGCGCGCCACGGGTTGACGCAGCTTGGCATCAACACGCCGCTCGGTCCCGAATTCGGGCTCGCCGCGCTGCCGGGGCGCGCGCGCGATTTCGAGGCGGCGTTGCGCCGGGCGCTCGATTACGTGGTGGCGATCGGCGGCACCGCGATCCACTGCATGAGCGGCTGCGTGCCGGTGAACGAGCGGCCCACGGCGGAGATTATATTTCTCAGAAACCTCGAACGCGCCGCCGGCGAGGCGGCGAAGCAAAACATCACGCTATTGATCGAGCCGATCAACCCGCGCGACCGGCCGGATTATTTCCTCGGCCGTCTGGAGCACGCCGCCGATGTCGTGAAAAAGGTCGGTGCACCGAATCTGCGCATTCAATTCGATTTTTATCACGTGCAAATCGTCGGTGGCGATCTGATAACGCGTCTGGAGACGCATTTGCCTGTCGTCGGTCACGTGCAGATCGCCGCCGTGCCCTCGCGCCGCGAGCCGGACGAGGGCGAGGTGAACTATCCGCAAATCTTTGCCGCGCTCGACCGGCTTGGCTATGCCGGATGGATCGGCTGCGAATACCGTCCGCGCACGCGCACGGAGGAGGGACTCGCCTGGGCGCGGCCCTATGGTATCGTGCCGAAGCGGGAGGGCGCGCATGCGTCTTGAAAACAGAACCGCGCTCGTGACCGGCGCCGGATCCGGCATCGGGCAGGCCATCGCCGAGACTTATGCGCGGGAGGGCGCGCGCGTTGCGCTTGCCGACATCGATTTCGATGCCGCCAAGCAGGCGGCGCGCGCCATCGGCAACAACGCCATCGCGATGCGCTGCGACGTCACGCAGAAGTCCGCCTGGACCGCGGCGATCGAAGATACGCTGTCGGCGTTCGGCGGTCTCGACATTCTGGTCAACAATGCCGGCACCACCCACGTCAACAAGCCGATGCTCGACATTACCGAAGATGAGTACGACCGCACCTTCGTGGTCAACGTCAAGGGCGTGTTTCTCGGCTGTCAGGCGGTGGTGCCGCATTTCCGCAAACGCCGCGCCGGCGTCATTATCAATATCGGTTCGACCGCGGGCTTGCGGCCGCGCCCGGGCGTTGCCGCCTACAGCGCCACCAAGGGCGCCGTGCATACCTTGACCAAGGCGCTCGCCGGCGAACTTGCCCCCGACCGCATCCGCGTCTGCGCCATCGCGCCGGTCGCGACCGAGACCCCGCTGCTGCCGAGTTTTCTCGGCCCCGCGCCCGGCATGCGCGAAAAATTCATTGCGACGATTCCGTTGGGCCGTTTGGCGGTCGTGCAAGACATGGCCAATGCGGCGCTTTTCCTCGCCTCCGCCGATGCCGAATTCCTCACCGGCAATATCGTCGAGGTCGACGGCGGACGCTGTGTCTAAAGGCATTTTCCGGAAAAGTGGCCACCGGTTTTCCGAAGAAATGGGCTCCAGCTGGATGCCGGCGGCGTCGGATTTGGGCATAATTTCGAATATTTGGCGTCGCCAAAGCCGGTTTTCCGCCGCTTTGCTCCTTTTTGTCGCCGCAGGCCTTGGTGTATCCTTTCAGGCAAGGGGAAAATCCGATGTGGGGCAGAAATCGTAAAGTAAACCCGCCGGCCGAGAGCGAGCCGGCATCGCTGCTGAAAGAAGCGGTGCATCAGGCGCGGCTGGAGGCGGCCGAACGCACCAGCGTCGTCGTCGATCTGCGCGATGCCGAGTGGGCGCGGCTTCAGCTTTTGAGCGAAGCCCTCGATCCGCTGTTTGCCGAGATTCCGCCGGACGTCGATCTGTTCGATCGCGGCCTCAGCCGCGGGGAGACCCCGCGGCTGTGGATCGACGCCGTCGCCCATGTCGCCATGGGACGCGACAAAAGGCTGTACCGCTTCCTGCACGACACCCGCGTCGGGCGTCATGTGCTCGCCGAATCGCACGAAATTCCGCAAATCGTGCAGGCCGTCATGACCTATGTGGCGCGGCGCATCGTGGAACGGCAGCGGGCGCTCGACGAAGACCCCGAGTTCGTCCAGCGCGTCGCCAAAAGCCTGGCCGAACGGGAACGGCGCCGGCGCCGCTGGCGCGCGGTCGGTGCGTTCATATTGGGCTTCCTGCTTGGCCTGCTGGCATTGGCCGTAGCTGCCGTGCTGATCGCGACGTACTATCGGTGACGGATGATTCAAGCGATGGTCCGCCGCGCGGTGTCACGGATTGAGCCGTCCGGCGCGCGCTGCCGCCCGACCATCTCGATGCGCCACGCCGACGCATCCGCCTCGATGCGGAAAATATTGTAGCCGGCGCCGTCTTCGCTGCCGTGCGGCGCCAGCGCCGAGGCCGACGGCGCGCCGATCGCGGGAATCTTCGTACCGTTCGGGCCATCGAGCCAAATGATCGCGCGGCGATGATCGTGGCCATGGAGCAGAAGTTCGGCGCCGTGCTCGGCCAGGACGCGGCGTAATTCCGCTGCGTCGGTCAGCCGCCGCAGATGGCGCTTGAGCGGACTGAGCGGCGGATGGTGGATGAGCACGATGCGAAAGGACCCGCGCGTCTGATCCAATGCCTCGGCCAAGCGCGAAAGCTGGCGCGGACCGAGCCAGCCGGTCGCCATGAACGGACCGGTCGGCACGCCGGTCGAGAGCGCGATCAGCGCCACATCGCCGCACCGGCGTATGAAGGGAAAGCCGACAATTCCATCATCGCCGCGCATATACTCGCCCCAACAGGCGGCCGGCGACTGCAGTGCGCCTCCCACATAGACGTCGTGGTTGCCGGGAATGACGGTCACGTCACGCGGGGTGCCGAGCGTATCCAGCCATTCCCGCGCGCGTCTGTATTCATCGGCGAGCGAAAAATTGACCAGATCGCCGGTCACCGCGATGTGGTCGGCGCCGGCGGTCTTCACGTCGCGGGTAATCGCGTCGAGTACTTCCGGCCGATGGATATATTTGCGTTTGCGCTGCCAGTTGATGAAGCCGAGGCCGCGCTTGCCGGCGAGCTCGGCAACGGTCGGCCGCGACGCCATATGCAAATCCGACACATGAGCGAGAACGAACATCGCGGCATGATGCTCCGCGAATCGGGTTCGTAACAGCGCCTTGCTGCACCCGCTGTGCGCCGCCGTTACGAGCTGCCAATCAAAATGCCGACGGCGAAGACCAGCACGCCGCCGACCACGACCTGGAAAGCCGCCTGCAGGAACGGCGTATCCATGTAGCGGGTGCGAATCCAGGAAATCGCGATCAGTTCGACAGCAACGACGGCGAAGGCCAGCACGGTCGCCACGTAAAAATCAGGAATGAGATAGGGCAGGGCATGTCCCACGCCGCCGAGAGCGGTCATTCCGCCGCAGACCACACCGCGCACCAGCGGCGCGCCGCGGCCGGTGAGCGAACCGTCGTCCGACATCGCCTCGGCGAAAGCCATCGAGATGCCGGCGCCAAGCGCGGCAGCAAGCCCGACGAGAAACGTCGACCAGGTATTATGCGTAGCGAACGCGGCGGCGAACAGCGGCGCCAATGTGGACACCGAACCGTCCATGAGGCCGGCGAGACCGGGCTGCACGTATTGCAGGACGAACATCCGCTTGGCGGTCTGGTCTTCGGCGGCGCGCTCGCCCGGTGTAAGCTCCTTGCCAAGCTCGTGCGCGATTTGCTCGTGCTTGTCCTCCGCCGCGGCAAGATCGCGCAGCAAATCGCGGGTCGCGTCTTCGTGGGCGGCGTGTGCCGCATGCCGGTAGAAACGCGCCGTCTCGTACTCCATTTCCTCGGCAGCCTTGCGCACCGAATCGAGCGCCAGCGGCCGGTTGAGCCAGATCGGACGGCGCGTCACGAATCCCTTGACGTCTTGGCGGCGGATGAGCGGCAGAAACTCGCCGAACCTCTTGCGGTGCAGCGCGAGCAGCATGTCGCGGTGCCGGATCTCCTCCTCGGCCATCTTGTCGTACATATGCGCGGTGTCCGGATAGGCGCTGCGCAAGGCATCGGCGAAGGAGCGATAGATGCGATTGTCCTCGTCCTCGTTGGAGATGGCGAGCGCAAGAACTTCCTGCTCGCTCAAATCGGCAAAGCTCTTCACGGAACGCCTCTGGCTTGGTGATTGGATCGCCGCTCTATATTAGAAGCATTCTAACATAGTACCATAGGAAGTTTGCATGGACATCGACGCAATTCGCCGACCTTTCGAGCCGGCCATTCGCCGTGTCCTGCATTCCTACTGGCGTTTCGCGAGGGGCCTTACGCTTGGCGTGCGCGGCTTGGTGCTCGACGAGCAAGGCCGGGTCTTCCTGGTCAAGCATGGATATGTGAGCGGGTGGCATCTGCCCGGCGGCGGCGTCGAGCGGGGCGAAACTCTCGGCGCGGCTCTGACGCGCGAGTTGCGCGAGGAGGGCAATATCGAACTGGTCGGACCACCCGAGCTTTACGGGATTTACTGGAACCGACGAATCGCCTGGCGCGATCACGTCGCACTCTATGTGGTGCGCTCGTTCCGCCAGAGTTCACCGCCAGAGCCCAATCGCGAAATCGTTGCACATGGCTTCTTTGCGCCGGATGCTTTTCCGGAAGGAACAACGAACTCGACCCGCGCTCGCGTCGCCGAGGTGCTCACGGGGCGCGATGCGGCGCAAATTTGGTAGCGCATTGGGCCCCGGCCTCGATGCCGCGCGTCATTTCGGCGGCGTCACTCGAAAGAATGAACCACCGGCGCGAGCGGGCGTTTTGCTTTCGACGGGCGCCCACTGCGGCGCTTAAAGGAGGAAATTCATGCGTACAACGATGCTTGCAATCGCCGCGGCGGTTGCTCTGGGCGCCGCATCAACGACGGGAGCCCTTGCTGCTCATGGCGGCATGGGTCACGGCGGCATGGGTCATGGCTTTGCCGGACATGGCTTTGCCGGACATGGCTTTGCTGGACATGGCTTTGCTGGACATGGCTTTGCTGGCCGCGGATTTGGCGGTCGTCACTTTGCCTACCGTGGCGGCGGCTACTATGGCGGCGGGCTCGGCCTCTACGACTATTATGCCGAGCCATATTGCTACAACGGGCCGTACTATGGCTATTACGGCTATCCCTACAACAACTGCTCCTACGGGTATGGGTATGGCCCGGGCTGGGGCTGGTGGTAAGTAGGCTCATTGCCGGGCAGGTCTAAGCACGGCCGTGTTTATGCGAAACGCGCACGGTCGTGCGGGGCGGAGAAATCGATCAGCGGCCCGATCGGAACGATGCCGGTCGGGTTGACGTGGCGTTGGCTGCCGTAATAGTGCCGCTTGATCTGATCGATACTTACCGTCTCGGCAATTCCCGGTACCTGATAAAGGTCGCGCAAATAGTTCGACAGGTTCTGATAGTCGACGATTCGACGTAGATTGCATTTGAAATGCCCGTAATAGACGCTGTCGAAGCGAATAAGCGTGGTAAACAGCCGCCAGTCGGCTTCGGTGATCTGCCGATCCGCCAGATAGCGCTGATCTGAGAGTCTCTCTTCCAACTGGTCGAGAACCTTGAAGATGCCGCGGGCCGCTTGTTCGTATGCCGCCTGGCTGGTGGCAAAGCCGGCGCGATAAACGCCGTTGTTCACGTTCGGATAAACGAGATCGTTGACCTGGTCGATTTCTCCGCGCAGCGCGGCTGGGTAATAATCCGTCTTCACGTCGGTCAACGCGTCGAATGCCGAATTGAGCATACGGATGATTTCCGACGATTCGTTGTTGACGATCGTGCGGCGGGTCTTGTCCCACAGCATCGGGACGCTCACTCGCCCGCTGTAGCGCGGGTCGGCCAACAGATAGATTTCGGCAAGCGTCGCCTTGCCGTTGACGGTGTCAGGCGTCGAACCCGGCGTCGCACCGAATTCCCATCCCGTCTTGCCGTAGAGCGGTTCGGTGACCGAGACGGAAATCACGCCCTCGAGTTTTTTCAGCGCGCGGAAAATTAGCGTGCGGTGCGCCCATGGGCAGGCAAGTGACACGTACAGATGATAGCGTCCGCGCTCGGCGGGGAAGCCGCCTTCGCCGCTCGGGCCGGGACGGCCGTCGGCCGTGATAAAACTGCGATAAAGCGTGGTCGGCCGGACGAAATGGCCATCCTTGGTACGCGAAATGTCTTCTTGCCAGACGCCGTCGACGAGCAGACCCATGATTGTCTCCGCGGATAAGGGGACCCCAAGCTGCCTATTAGCATGGGTGCCGCGCTGGACCGATACAAAGCCAGGTGCTAGGCGGCGGCGCGATGAACGACATCTCACTGACGATACTGTCCGAAAGCTCAGACGATGCCGAGGCGATCGAACGGCTGCACGAACGCATCTTCGGCCCCGGCCGCTATGCCAAGACCGCCTATCGGTTGCGCGAGCAGGTCGAGCACAGTCGCGATCTGTCGTTCATAGCCCGCATCGGCACGCTTCTGGTCGGCTCGGTCTGGCTCACCCCGATACGCATTGGCGAGACCAAGGCGCTCTTGCTTGGTCCGCTGACGGTTGAGCCGGCATTTCGCGAGCGCGGTATCGGCCAGGCCTTGATCGCGCGTGCGCTGAAGGAGGCCGGCGCCAAAGGCCATCGCTTGGTGATGCTGGTGGGCGACGAACCGTATTACGCAAAGAGCGGGTTCAAGCAGATTCCGCCTGGACGTTTGACCATGCCGGGTCCGGTCGATCCGGCGCGGCTTCTGATTGCCGAACTTGCCGAGGGCGCTTTCGACGGTGTCTCGGGGCGCGTTCTCCCGGAATGGGAAGAGGCACGATGACTCATCGCCCTTCGCGCGCCCAGGTGCCGGCGAGGCTACCGAGCAAGAGAATGAGCCCGATCAGGCCAGCAAAGACCGGCAGCACGCCGATGCCGCGCACCACGCTGGCCTCGCTCATTTTCAGGCCGATCCAGTCGTTGCCCCGGTAGGTGTCGCCCGAACGCACCGCGACGATGCGCGGAATGTGGAGGCCGTTACCATCGTCAAGCCGCCGCGAGGAGCCGCCGGTCGCTTTCGCGATCGGCGCCAACCAGGCGGTGGTCGACGTCACCTCGGCGAACTCGAGCGGATTGGCCGGACCGACATTGACCAGTGCATTGAGCTTGCCGTCAGTGGCGCGCCAGAGGCCGAGTTCGCTGGTGGCGATCGTGCTTTGCCACAGGCCGGGCTTGACCCGATCGAGCTTGACGACGCGCGTCGCGCCCGCTGGCGATGTTACCGTGACGTCGGCCACCGAATCGCCCATCGTCTGCCGTTCCACGATGAGGTTATGTCCGCTCACTTTCAGGCGCAGCGCTTCCTCCTCGAGATCGGGCTCCTGCATCAGCCAGTGCGACAGCCGGCGCAGCAGATCGAGCTCCGGTCCGCCGCCCTGAAATCCGCGGGCCCACAGCCACATTTGGTCGGAGAGCAGGAGCGCGACACGTCCTTTGCCTGCGCGCGAAAGCACGAGCAACGGCTTGTCGTCGGGGCCCTTCATCACCGTGGTGCCGGTCGTATTGACGGTGTCGACGACGCGGAACCACTGGCTCCAATGCGGCGGATCGGTGTTCGAACCGGCAAGACCGCGCGTCACCGGGTGGCGTTTGCCGAGAGTGGTGAGCTGCGGACGAAACGGCTGCACGGTTACTTCGCCATCCGGCTCGGCCGGCAGGATGGAGTCGAGCGGGGTGTGCCAGATGCTGAACTGGCCCGCATAATCCGGCCCGGCATCGACCAGCACGGCGCCGCCGTTTCGGACATATTGCGCGATGTTGTCGAAATAGAGCATCGGCAGCACGCCCTGTCTCGCATAGCGGTCGAAGATGATGAGCTGAAACTGATTGATCTTCTGCTGGAACAGCTCGCGGGTGGGGAAGGCGATCAGCGACAGCTCGTTGATGGGCGTGCCGTCCTGCTTTTCCGGCGGCCGCAAAATCGTGAAATGGACCAGATCGACCGAAGGGTCGGACTTGAGCAGATTGCGCCAGGTGCGCTCGCCGGGGTTGGGCTCGCCGGACACCAGAAGCACCCGCAGTTTATCGCGCACGCCGTCGATCGAGACGACCGCGCGGTTATTGACCGTCGTCAATTCGCCGCCCGGCAGCGGCGCCGCTTCGATCTCGACAATGTTCTGACCCTCATGCGGGATCGGAATGTCAACGTTCTGTGGTACGCCGACCGGGACGTTTTGGGTTTGCAGCACTTCGCCGTCGCGCCGCACGGTGACGGCGGCGCTGCTTTCCTTGGCGCCGTGATCTTCTACTTTGTAAGTGATGGTCTCCGACTGGCCGACGATGCCGAAACGCGGCGCCGCGATCAGCGCGACGCGGCGGTCGCGTTCGTTATTGTGCCCGGTGATCAGCGCCTGGATCGGCGCGTTGAAGCCAAGCGCGCTCGCGTCCTTCGGCACATCGTGGACACGACCATCGGTGATCATGATCACGCCGGCAACGCGATCCGGCGGTACGTCGGCCAACGCGGAGTTGAGGGCGGCGAATAGTCGGGTACCATCGTTCTCGCCATCGGCCTGTCCGGCCTCGACGACGCGAGTCTCGAGGCCGGGAATCTGATGCAAGCGTGCCACGACGGCGTCGCGCGCCTGCTCGGTCTGGCGCATGCGGTCGCCGAAATTCTGGCTCGGGCTTTTGTCGACCAATACGACTGCGACCGAGCTCAACGGCTGGCGGTCCTCCCGCGTGAGCGATGGATTGGACAATGCGAGCACGACGAGCGCGAGCGCCACCGAGCGGATAACGGCGCCGCGGCTGCGGGTGACGAACAGCAGGAGCGCGAGAATTGCCGTCGCGGCGAGCGCCGCCCACAGAACAGCGGACCCGACCAGCGGCGCGAAGGCGACACCATAGTTCAACGCATGTCCTCCTAGTGTGGCAGTTCAGAAGTCCGCATCATTCTTACGGCAGGGCTCGTTATGCGGACTTCTGAACCAAAGCCACGCTACATCAATAACTTGCTAGCGTCCTTTCGATTCCGAAGTTCGCAAACGAGGTGGCCGCGCAATGATGCGAACTTCGAAATCGGGACACTGGCGCCTTATTGCCCGAGCCGCTCGAGCAGCGCCGGCACGTGCACCTGATCGGCCTTGTAGTTGCCGGTCAGCGTGTACATGACGATATTGACGCCGGCGCGGAACGCGAACTCGCGCTGACGCGGCTCGCCCTCGACCATGGGCAGCATCGGCTGTCCGTCCGGCTGTATTGCCCAGGCGCCGGCGAGATCGTTCGAGGTTATCAGGATTGGGGAAACGCCATCGCCGCCGCGCGCGGGGCGTTTCTCTTGCGCCTCGTTGCTTGCCGCCGGGAGCGCCTCGACCCAAAGCTGACCGGTGCTGAATCGCCCCGGAAAGTCGCGCAAAAGATAAAACGTCTTGGTCAGGACGTGGTCGCGTGGCACCGGCTCAAGCTGCGGTATGTCAAGCGAAGAAAGGATTTTACGCAGTTCCAGCATGCCGGGGCTGCGGGTTTCGCCGCCGGGGCCTGGCGGCGCGTCGATCGCGTCGCGCGTGTCGAACAACACCGTGCCGCCGTTTTTCATATAGGCGTCGATGCGTTTAAGCGCGTCGGCGGAGGGCCGTGCCACGCCCGGAACGATCGGCCAATAGATCAGCGGATAGAACGCAAGTTCGTCGCGGGCGATATCGAGTCCGATCGGGTCGCCGGCCTCCAGCGCGGTGCGCTGGGCGAGAAACAATGTCAGCCCCGCCAACCCGGCTTTGCTGATCGAGTCGACCTCCGAATCGCCGGTGATGACGTAAGCGAGCCGGGTTTGCAGCGCGGCCGGCGGTACAGCGGGATTTGGGCTGTCCTGCGCACGCGCCTGCACCAGCGTAAGCGCAAGCATTGCAAAACCGATCATGACCGCCGCGACGGCGCGCGAGCGCCGCGGCAACAGCCGCCCGATGCCGCCGCCGAGAATGAGCACGGCCAGGCTGTCGAGCAGGAACAGCGCCAGCGCGGCAAGGAAGATCGGTCCGCGCAAATCCACCGGCTCGCTGGTGCGATACACCTCGTGCCGCGCATTGGCCAATGGAGAAAAATCGAGCGGCTGCAGCCGATCGCCTGCCGTGAGGGTGTTGACGGCGAAGAAGCTTTCCGGCGGTCCGTAGAAGCCGGGCGGATGATCGGCTGTGGCGCTGCCGGAGAAGTTCGTGGGCACCGGCCGCGCCGTCGCCGGCGGCGAAACAAAAGCGCCGAAGCCGTCCAGAATGCGGGTCGGCGCGACCGCCTCATGGACGGTGTTGGCGTTCGCGTTCCCGGTCTTGGCCACGGCGGTCGTGCCGGACAGATCGACGATGCGCTTGAGCATTTCGACGAACGTGCCCGACAGTGGCAGGTTCGACCAGCGTGTATCGCCGGTCACATGGAACAGCACGATCAAACCCTTGCCGCGCCGCGCGGCGGTCACGAGTGGGGTGCCGTCGGCGAGCGTCGCCCAGGTGTTTTCGCTTAATGTCGAATCCGGCTCCGCCAGAACCTGGCGTGTCACTTTCACGTCCTTGGGCACCGGCATCCCGGCAAATGGACTATCGCGGGAAAAGGAACCAAGCGGTTGCGGCTGGTCCCAGCTCAAACTGCCGCCGAGTATGCGGCCACCGCGCCGGAGCTTGACCGGCACCAGATCGTCGTTCTCGGCAGCCGCAAGCCGCGGTCCGGCAAAACGCACGAGCACGCCGCCGTCCTCGACCCACTGCGCCAGACGGTCGTGCGCGGGTCCGGCGATGGTGCCGACGTCGGCGAGAATCAGCACCGGCAATCGCTCATCGAGAAAATGCGTTACCGCGTCCGCCTCGGACTCGCCCTGGGCGAGGCGCAGATCGGCGAATGGGCTGAGCGCGCGCTCAATGTAATAGCTCGACGACAGCAGCGGTTCGTCGGTGTCGGCGGTCGCCGCCGAGACGATGCCGACGGTGCGCCGCCGCGATCGTTTGTCGAGCAACTGCACGGCGCCGGCTGAGCGTTCGCCAACGATCTCGATCCGCGCAATGTCGTTGCGGATTTCCACGGGCAGGTTGAATTTGGCCTCGGTCTCGCGATCGGCCGCCTTGAATGTGAATGGCGCTTGCCCGAGCGCCAGACCCTTGAGATCGAGGGCGCGCACTTTCCCGGATTCCGCGGCGCCGGTGTTAGGGCGCAACACCTTCACGGAAAGGCCGCCGGCCGCGTTGTCGGCCGCTTCCAGCGCGCGCGGTCCGGGAAGGCCGCCCGACACAATCGTGATCGGCCGGCCATCGAGAGTCCGTTCCAAGTCTTTGGCCAACTTCTCATCGTTGCCGACCTGCGTGCCATCAGACAGCCAGACCAGTTCCACGTCGTGCGTCGCGGCGAGGAAGCGGGCAATGGACGGCAGCGCGTCGTCGCGCGCGATCGTCTGCGGCACCGGCTTCAATTGGTGCAAACGCACGCGAGCCGACTCTGCGGGTTCAAAAGAGATGTCATGCGTCGCCTGCGATAGCGGAATAAGCGCCACGGGTCGGCGATTCTCCGCCGCGCGCGCGATGATGGCATCGGCCGTGCGCATGCGCGCGTCCCACGTCGATGCCGCGGTCCAGCCGTCGTCGATCAGGATCGCGACCGGCGAGCGTATTGCAGTCGCGGCAAGCGGCGGGCGCCAGAGCGGTCCTGCGGCGGCGATGATGATGAGCGCGGCGAGCATGAGCCGCATCAGCGTCAGCCACCATGGCGTGCGTGCCGGCGTTTCCTCCCTTGGGGCGATTTCGAGCAGAAGCCGCGTCGGCGGAAAGTCGATGCGCCGCGGCCGCGGCGGAATCATCCGCAGCAGCCACCACAAGACGGGCAGCGTCAAAAGGCCGACGAGCACCAACGGTTCGGCAAAACCGAGCGGTAGTCCGCCGATCATGTCGGCATCCTCGACTCCGCGGCGGCGCGCGTGTGCGCCCGATCGTCCATCGCGGCACCGATACGAGCATGCAGCGCCAGCAGGAGTTCGCTCGCCGGACGGTCGGTGCGGTGGATAGTGAAGCTCCACCCGAGCCGATCGGTCTCGCCGCGAATCTCATCGCGATGGCGCTTGACCCGCGCGGTGTAGTCGGCTTTCCAGGTCTCGGCGCGACCGGCCGTAATGTGGGCGCCGCCCTCGGGCTCGACAAATTCGATGCGGCCCCAATAGGGAAAAGTCTCCTCCGCAGGATCCACGATTTGCACGACATGGCCGTGCGCGCCGGTGGCGGAAAGCTGCGTCATGGTGCGCCGCACTTCGACGATTTCACTCCACAAGTCGGAGAGAACCACGATTTCGGCGAGCGGCGAGGGCGAAAAATTCGCCGGCAGACTGGACCGTTCACCGGCATCGTGCACGATCGCCTGCGCCATCGATTCCACGACATTGCGGCTGCCGGTCGGGCGCATGATGCCGGGTATGCCGACGCGTTCGCCACCCTCGACCAAAACTTCGGCCAGCGCCAAGGCGATCAGAAGCGCGCGATAGAGCTTCGTGTCTCGCACCAGCGGCGAGGCGAAAATCATCGACGGCGAGCGATCCGGCCAGATCCAGATCGTATGTGCGGCTTCCCATTCCTGCTCCCGCACATAAAGATGATCGTCCCGCGCCGAGCGGCGCCAATCGACCCGTGAGGCAGACTCGCCGGAAACGAACCGCCGGTACTGCCAAAAGTTCTCGCCAGGACCGGCGCGGCGCCGGCCGTGCACGCCATGAATTACCGTCGCGGCGACCCGGCGTGCTTCCAGAACCAGGCGTGGCATATTGGCGGCGAGCGTCCGGCTTTCGCCGACCGCGCGTCCGACCGCCACGCCGTCCTGGTCATCGCGTCGGGAAGCAAGGTTGGACCCAACCGCCATTTGCCTATCCGATCCGCTCCTTCAGGCGTGCAATCACCGCCTCGATGCTTTCGCCCTCGGCGCGCGCGCTGAAAGTCAGCGCCATACGGTGTTTGAGCACCGGCTCGGCAAGATCGACAACGTCATCGATCGAGGGCGCGAGGCGGCCGTCGAGCAACGCGCGGGCACGCACCGCGAGCATGAGCGCTTGGCTCGCACGCGGGCTCGGACCCCAGGCAATCAGCTTTGCTTCGCTGCTTTCCGGTCCCGGCCGCGCCGACCGAACCAGCTTGAGGATGGCCTCGACGACCGATTCTCCGACCGGCAAACGCCGCACCAGGCGTTGCGCCGCCATCAGGTCGTCGGCGGTCATCGCCGGCTTCGGCGTTGTTTCCTCGGAGCCGGTCGTTTCGAATAGGATTTTGCGTTCGGCATCGCGGTCCGGATAGCCGACGTCGATTTCCATCAAAAAACGGTCGAGCTGGGCTTCCGGCAGCGGATAGGTGCCTTCCTGCTCGATCGGGTTCTGCGTCGCGAGCACATGAAACGGCTTCGGCAAATCATGGCGGACGCCGGCGACGGTCACGTGCTGCTCCTGCATTGCTTGCAGCAGAGCCGATTGCGTCCGCGGACTGGCGCGGTTGATCTCGTCGGCCATCAACAATTGGGCGAAGACCGGGCCGGAAATGAAGCGGAAGCTGCGCTTGCCGGATTGGCTTTCTTCCAAGACCTCGGTGCCGAGAATGTCCGAAGGCATCAGGTCGGGCGTGAACTGGATGCGCCTTGCGTCGAGCCCAAGCACGGTTCCCATCGTGTCGACGAGCTTGGTCTTGGCGAGACCCGGCACGCCGAGCAGGAGCGCGTGGCCTCCCGACAAGATCGTGACAAGGGCCTGCTCGATGACCTTGTCCTGGCCGAAGATCACGGTACCGATCATGGTCTTGGCCGCGCGCACGTGAGCGGCCGCCGATTCGGCCGCGCGCACGATCATGTCCTCAAGCTTCTCAAGTCCCTCGCCGCCAGCAGCCGACATGTTGAACTCCTTGCCCTCAGGCGTTGGTCCGGACCCAAGACCCGGCCGCAGTCACGGCACCGCGGTGACCGGCGTTGCACGCGTATTGAGTAGTGCAACATATACGCCGCCCTGCCCACAGGCAGACCAGTGTCCCAATTCCGAAGTTCACATGGTTATGAGGCACGCTCGTTTGCGAACTTCGGAATCGAAAGGACACTGGCAAGTTATTGATCTAGCGTGGCTTTGGTTCAGAAGTCCCGCATGACGAGCCCCGCCGTAAAATGATCGGACTTCTGAACCGCCACACCAGACGCCTATTTTTTCATCTACAGTTAGGTCAACTGGATCTGGAGCCGCGCCGATGACAACTGGTAATCACGATCGCGCGAGCGATCCCAGTGGATGAGCCCCCTGGACTCATGTCCATCGATACGTTCAAGGCAAACCATGGCGAAGGAAGGGCAGGCGGACCTTGAGTCGCTTACAGGTGAGGTAGCGCGCGCTGCCGCCAAAGGTCTACCGCCGGTCGAGCGCTGGAATCCGCCGTTCTGCGGCGATCTCGACATGCGCATTGCCGGCGACGGCACTTGGTTTTATCTCAAGACGCCGATCGGCCGGCCGGCCCTGGTCAAACTATTCGCTTCGGTGCTCAAGCGCGAGGGTGACAATTACTTTCTGGTTACGCCGGTCGAGAAATGCGGCATTCAAGTCGACGATGCGCCGTTTGTGGCGGTCGAGTTGAAAATCGAGGATCAACCCGACGGCAGGGTCCTGAATTTCCGCACCAATGTCGACGACTGGATCGCCTGCGGTCTGGAACATGCGCTGCGGTTCGAGCCCGAACCGGGCACCGGAGGTTTGAAGCCGTACCTTCACGTCCGCCGCGGGCTGTGGGCGAAGGTCAGGCGCGCGCTGTTCTTCGATCTGGTTGGGCTCGGCGAGGAGCGCGATGTCGCGGGCAGGGCGATGTTCGGCGTGGTATCGATGGGCACATTTTTTCCCATGGCAAGTGCCGAACAGGTGAGGGATTTGGCGTGAACGAGCAGGGCACGGCGTTGCAATTGGACGCTGAGGACTTTTTCGAACGTGCGCGGACGCGGCTCAATCTCAAGGTCCCATCGGCGCTGACCGATCCGGCCGCCCAGGGCGTTCGCCGCGGCGATCTCGATCTTGATCCGGTATTGTGGGAGCGTGCCGGGGTCAACGCGACCAAGCCGGCCTCCGTGCTGGTGCCGATCGTCGATCGTTCCGCGCCGACAATATTGCTCACTATGCGCACGGCGGACCTGGCAAGCCATGCCGGACAGGTGGCATTTCCGGGCGGCAAGATCGATCCCGCGGATGAAAGCCCGGTCGCCGCCGCTCTGCGCGAAGCCAAAGAGGAAGTGGGGCTTGCTCCGATCCTGATCGAGCCGATCGGTTATCTCGACCTTTACCTCACGTTCTCCGGATTTCGAATTCTGCCCACGGTGGCGCGGGTAAAGCCGGGATTCACGCTGACGCTCAACCCCGGCGAGGTCACCGAGGCGTTCGAAGTGCCGCTCGATTTTTTGATGAATCCGGCAAATCATCAGCGCAAAACTCGCGATTGGAAGGGAATTGCGCGCGACTATTATGCGATGCCGTTCGGCGAACGCTACATCTGGGGTGTGACCGCCGGCATCTTGCGTAATCTTTACGAGCGGGTCTTCGGCGAATGATCAGGCCGGCCGTTACTGAAGTCGGGCTGTTTCTCGCACCCTTTGTGCTTTACGCGCTTTTTCTTGCGATAACGAACGCGGGCGTTCTGCAACCGAAGGCCTGGGCGCCGCGGCGGCTTGCGAGCTTGATCATTGCCTCGCTGGTGCTGGTGGTCGGAAGTTTCCTGATGCTGGCGGAATTCTCCGGCGCGCCGGCCGGTTCGACCTATGTGCCGGCGCATATCGAAAACGGCAGACTGGTGCCGGGAGCAACGCAGTGACGGCACCTGCGCAGCTTGACGATGCCGCGTGGCTCAGTCACGGCGAAGTCGCGCGGCTGTTGGCGGCGCTCAATCGCGAAAGCGAAGAGGCGCGCGTGGTCGGCGGCGCGGTTCGCAATGCATTGCTGCGACTGCCGGTCACCGAGATCGACGTGGCGACGACCGCGCTGCCGGAGGAGGTGGTGCGCCGCGCCCAGTCGTCCGGGTGGAAGGCAGTGCCGACCGGCGTCGCGCATGGCACCATCACGGTCGTCATCGACGGCCGTCCGTTCGAGGTCACCACGCTGCGCCAGGACGTTGAAACGTTTGGCCGCAGAGCCAAGGTGGTGTTCGGCCGCGATTGGCGGGCGGATGCCCAGCGCCGCGATTTCACCATCAATGCGCTGTCGGTGTCAGCCGATGGAAAGGTCTTCGACTACGTGGGCGGTCTTGACGATATCGTCGCACGGCGCGTGCGTTTCATCGGCGATCCGCGCCAGCGCATCGCCGAAGACTACCTGCGCATTTTGCGCTTCTTCCGCTTCCACGCGAATTTTGCGGAGGGCGCCCCCGACGCGGCCGGCTTGCACGCCTGCATCGCGGTCCGCGCTGGTCTCGACTCGCTGTCGCGGGAACGGGTGCGGATGGAGCTTCTCAAGCTTTTCGTGGCGCTGCGCGCGTCGCCGACCATTGCGGTCATGGCCGAGAGCGGACTTTTAGGTCCGGTGCTCGGTGGCGTGCCGTACCTGGCAAGCTTCGCGAAGATGACGGAAATCGACGCGGTGCTTGGCCTCGGCGCCGACGCGCTACGCCGGCTCGGTGCGCTCGGCGTAATGGTACGCGAGGACGCCGAACGGTTGTCGCAGCGGCTTCGCTTGACCAACGCCGAAGCCGAGCGGCTCGTGGCGCTCGAAGGCTGGTGGCGGATTTCTCCTTCGGCTGGCGCGCAGCGCGCGCGTGCCTGGCTTTACCGGTTCGGGCCGCGATCGTTCGCCGATAGCGTGCTGCTGGCCTGGTCGCATGCGCAGGCCGGCACCGGCGACTCCTCGTGGCGCGATCTCGCGGACTTGCCGCGGCGCTGGACCCCGCCGGCCTTCCCGTTGAAGTCGGCCGACTTTACGCGGCGCGGCGTGCCTCTGGGTCCCGCGCTCGGCGCCGCGCTACGCGC
>JBOHIU010000086.1:0-8979 GCA_050725855.1 Xanthobacteraceae bacterium
CCAACCTCGACAAGCAGCTGGCCAAGCGCGGCGCCTATGTCGATGCCATGACGCCCGCGGAGGTCAGCGACTTCATCAACGCGCAACAAAAACAATGGACGCCGGTGCTGCAGGCTTTCGAGGCCAGCATCAACAAATAAGCCGCGCTTGGTAATCGGTGCCTGCGCGCGCCGTCACGCCACGGTAAAGGGCGAGCTTTTAGGCCACAACCTGATAGCGACTTTTCCCCTCGACAATACAACCATAATACAGTTATAGGTTGTGAAGCGGAATGTGAGAACGCTCGGGGGAGCTGCTTTTTGTGGTTGCGTTGCGCGGTATGGCCGCGGCGGCTGTGGCCATCGCCGGCTTGGCATTAGTTGCTGGCGCGGACCGGCCCCGGGCAGCCGGGTCGGACAATCCGTCATTTCTATTCTTCACCGGCACCGATTTTTGGCGCTACGGCGCGTTCCTCAACGGCGGCCTGTTATGGTCGCCGGCGGGCGTCGATACCGGCGGGTTCACATTCAAAATGCTGCTCGACGGCGGCAGATACAGCTACGTTTCCGGCGGGCTGCAGCAAACCATCGACGGCACCCAACTCTCAGCCGCCGCTCTGCCCGGCTGGCGCCTGACGCGCGATGGCCTCACCGTGACGCTGTTTGCCGGCCCGCTCGTGCAGGATTATCGGCTGGTGCCGAACGACCCTGGGAGTCGCCTGCGCGGCTTCTATGTCGGCGCACAAACTGAAGCCGACATCTGGTACCAGCCGAACGCGCTCACCATGGCATCTTTCGACGGCGCCATCTCCTCGATCGGACCGACCGGTTACGTCCGTGGCGCGATCGGCTTTCGACTCTTCGCGTCGGCGTTCGTCGGCCCCGAAGTGGGCCAATTCTGGTGCGCAAATTTCGACGAGATCGAATTCGGTGCGCATGTGACCGCGCTTCGCATCCGCTCGGCCGAATGGTCCCTCGGCAGCGGCTGGGCCGTCAGTTCCGACCAACGCTCCGGTCCCTACCTGCGGCTCGGCGTCAGCATGCGGTATTGAGACCAGTCGGCGCTCATCCTTTCTCGTCGCAGGCCCAGGCGCGGACAACGCAGGCGTGACCGCCGTATTGGTAACAGCGGCGCATCGAGGCGTTTTCCGCCTTGCCGAGATGCGACCCGATCGCCCACCCAAAGGGGCCGCACGGGTGGCTGGCATCGATCGACATCGCGGCGCAGGTCCGGCGCATGATACCGACAACCTTGCAGTCGCGGCCAGCGCATCTCCTTATCGCCGCGATGCGCGCATCCGCGATTTTCCGGAAATCATAACCATAGCCGTAGGCGCCGCACGCGCCGACCGCAAAGGCGCCTGCCGCGCCGGCCGCTGCGATGGTTGCGATCAACAAGCACGCGGCAGCGACGGCAACCGCCAAATTTTTCTGTAAACTGCCCATGGAAGCCCCTCCCCGAGGAACGTCCCGGACGCTACCGGGGAACGGTTTCCAGTTGGTGAATTCCTCTCGGTTCATCGATCAGCGGGCGCCAGGCGACGGGAGAGAGAATTCACGCCTTCTCCATTTCTTTCTTCACCGCCTCAAGCGCTTCCGGGGTGTCAACGTCCGTCACCGCCGCCTTGCCGCTAAGCGGCACCTCCGTCACCGCCTCGGCGTAGCTGCCGATGAGGTGCCGTGCGCCGACGTCGCCTTCGACCGCCATGAGGTCGGGAAAAAACCGGCGCGACCACACCACTGGATTGCCGCGCTTGCCTTCGGTGGTCGGCACCACCACGAGCGCGCCCTTGTCTGGGTCGAACGCTTCAAGCAGCCGATCGATCAGCGCGGCGTCGACCCGCGGCATGTCGCCCAGACAGACGACGGCGCCGTCGACCTTGGCCGGCAGCGCCATGACACCAGCCTTCAGCGAGGTGCCAAGCCCGTCGGCGTAATTCGGGTTGTGCACGAACGTCACCGGCAGGCCCGCGAGCGCCGCTTCGACGCGGTCGCGCTGGTGCCCCGTGACCACGACCACCGGCCGCGCGCGAGAGCCGAGCGCCGCCTCCACGACGATGCGGACGAGCGGCCGGCCGGCGATGGATTCGAGCAGCTTATTCGGTCCGCCCATGCGGCTGGAGCGGCCGGCGGCAAGAACCAGGCCGGCAATATTGCGGCCGGCCTTGACCGGCTCCTCGCGCGGCTGCGGGCGCGTGATGATCTCCATCAGCAGTCCGCCGACGCCGAACCCGGTGATGTCGCTTTGCGCCACTTCCAGTCCGGCGAGCAGCCGCATCAGCACCCAGTCGAAGCCGTTTTCCTTCGGGCTGCGTGCGCAGCCCGGGGCCCCGAGAACCGGACGTCCGGCCGCCTCGCCGATCATCAAGAGATTGCCGGGATCGACCGGCATCCCGAAATGCGCCACCCGGCCGCCGATCGACTCGACCGCGGCGGGAATCACGTCGCGGCGGTCGGCGATCGCGGAGGCGCCGAACACCAGGGCAAGTTCCGCGCCCTCCTTGAGAATTTCATCGAGCGCGCGCGCAAGCGCGTCGCGCTGGTGCGGCACGCGCCGCTCGGCAATGATCGCAGCGCCGGCGGGCGCCAGCCTTTCGTTGGTGATCTTCAAGGTCTTCTCGATGACCTTCGGCGCCAGACCCGGCAATATCGTCGATACCACCCCGACCTTGCGGATGCGATAAGACGCCACCCGGATCAGCGGCTTTTGCACGCCGGCAAGCGCGCCATCGCAAGCCTCGCTGGCAAGCGCGAATGGAATGATCTTCACCGTCGCGATCATCTCGCCGGAGACCACCGGCTTGTAGGCCGGCAGCGTCGCAAAGGTGATCGCCTCGTCGATGCGGTTCAATCGATCGATGGCGTCCTTGTCGACCACCAGCACGCCCGCGCCTTGCGCGAACAGATTGGCGCGGCCGGTAAAGGCGCGATCGACATGCACGCCTTCGCCGGCGACTTTTTTGGCGATCGCGGCGGCCGCGGCATCCTCCGACACGTCGCCCGGTTCGAGGCGGGCCACGACGATATCGGCAATTCCCGCCGCTTCAAGCGCGGCGACCTCGGCGGCGCCGATCAAGGTGCCTTTCTTGAGCACAAGCCCGCCCTGCCGGATCGAATGCACGGCGGTCGCGCCGAGCGCATCGGCCGGCGCAACCGCACCGAATTTCATGACGCGGCCTTCATGGCGGGTTCGGCCTCTTCCTCCTCATGCAGCCGCGCGGTGATTTGCGCCATGATGGCGACCGCGATCTCCGCCGGCGAGACCGCGCCGATGTCGAGGCCGATCGGAGCATGGATGCGAGCGAGATCGGCTTCGCTCAAACCCTGCTGCTTGAGCCGCCCGACGCGCCGCGCATGGGTTTTTCGCGAGCCGAGCGCGCCGATGTAGAAACAACGGCGCGACAGCGCATGGGTCAAGGCGGGATCGTCGATCTTGGGATCGTGCGTGAGCGCGACGAACGCCGTGTAACGATCGACATTGAGCGGCGGCAACGCCTTGTCGGGCCATTCGGCGATCACCTTGACGTCCGGAAACCGTTCCGGCGAGGCAAATGCGGTACGCGGATCGACGATGGTGACGTCATAGCCAAGAAGCTTTCCGATCGGCGCCAGCGCCTGGCTGATGTGCACCGCGCCGGTGATGACAAGCTGCGGCGCGGGGACATGAACGGTGAGAAAGACGCGACCCTCCCCGCTCTCGGCCATGCCGCTCTTGCCGGTGCGCAGACGCTCGGCAAGGATGGCGCGCAATGGATCCCGGCCAACATCGGCGGCCTTCACCAGACGCTCCTCGCCGGTGTCGACGTGGGTGACGACGATCACAGCGCGGCGCGCGGCGCGTTCGGCGTTGAGGGCTCGCAGGAGTTCGAGTTTCATGGCTTTTTCCCGATGCTATTGCCGAGGCCGAACTATGGACGTCCCGGAACGACTCCTAATCCACCTTTTCCACGAATACCCGGATGGTACCGCCGCAAGACAGCCCGACCTTCCAAGCGGCTTCGTCGGCAACGCCAAACTCAAGCATTCTCGGCTTGCCGCTCTCGATCACGTCGAGCGCTTCCGTCACCACCGCGCCTTCGACGCAGCCGCCCGACACCGAACCCAAGAAATTGCCCTCGCCATCGATCACCAGATTGGAGCCGACCGGGCGCGGCGCCGAGCCCCAGGTTTCGACCACGGTGGCGAGCGCGACGGCGCGGCCGTCCTTGCGCCAGTCCTCGGCGGCTTTGAGGATATCGTCATTGGTTGAGAGCATGTCGATGTCTCCATTGCAGTACAGCGTATCGGCACAGCGGGCAGCGACTAAAGCTGAAAAATAATCACTCTTCCGGCCTTTCGCCACCACGCCTTCGATTCACGCTATATTCAGCGAGATATAGCGTATCAGGCAATCTTTTTCATCCAGGCCTTGGGGTCGCCGGCCCGGTCGCCGCCGTGTTGCAGGGCGGCAACCAGCGCGGCCATCGAGTCGAGGCTATGGATCGGCCGAAACTCGTCGACATGGGGCAGCATGGTGCGGATGCCGCGGGCGCGCGCCTCGAAGCCCTCGAACCGAAGCAGCGGATTGAGCCAGATGAGCCGCCGGCAGGAGCGATGCAGGCGGTCGATTTCGAAGGCGAGCGTATCGTCGGCGTCGCGTTCGAGCCCGTCGGTGATCATGAGCACGACGGCGCCCTGGGTGAGCACGCGCCGCGCCCACTGCTTGTTGAACGCGCGCAGCGACGAGGCAATGCGGGTGCCGCCCGACCAGTCGACGACGCTCGCCGAGCAGGCGGCCAGCGCATCGTCGGGATCGCGCTCGCGGAGCGCGCGGGTCACGTTGGTCAGCCGCGTGCCGAACAGGAACGTGCTGACGCGCTTTCGCGCGTCGGTGAGCGCGTGCAAAAAATGCAGGAAGATGCGGCTGTACTGGCTCATCGAGCCGGAAATGTCGAGCAGCGCCACAATCGGCGGCGGCTTGGTCTTAGGCCCGATATAACGCAGATCGATGAAATCACCGCCGCCCTTCATGCTGGCGCGGAGCGTGCGGCGGATGTCGATCAAATGGCCGTGCGGGTGCGGCGCCAGCCGCCGCGTGCGCACTTCGGCAAGCGGCATGACGAGCCTTTTCATCGCCGCCTTGGCGGCGGCGATTTCGGCGCTCGTCATCTGGGCGAAATCCTTGTGCTGAAGGATTTCGCGATCGGACACCGTCATGCGGGCATCGAGTTCGACCTCGCGCTCTTTTTTCAGCCTGTCGTCGAGGCCCGAGAACAGCGCCTCGTGGACGCGCGTGGCGCCGGCCTGCGGCGCCTGCGGCTCGGCCGGCGCCTGCGGGAGCATCATTGCCAGCATCTGATCGATGTAGCCGCGGCGGCGGAAGAAGATGCGAAAGGCTTGATCGAACAGCAGCGAATGCTCGTGGCGTTTGACGAAAACCGCGTGCAGCGTCCAATAAAAATCGTCACGCGTCCCGACCCCCGCCGTCTTCAAGGCTTCTAACGCATCGAGCACGGCGCCCGGCCCGACCGGAATGCCGGCGGCGCGCAGCGCACGCGCGAAATAGAGGATGTTCTCGGCCAGCCGGCCGCCGGTGTTGCCGCCTCCCCCCTTGAGGGAGAGGTCAGCGGCCGCGGGCTGTCGGGAAGAGGATGACGGATCTGACATTGCTTCGCATCAATCTGCGCTTTCGCGCTTTCACTCCCTGCACCACCACGCACTCAAGAGTTACCGCACGCGGGCCGAGGTGAACAGGCACTGCCGTTCCCGCGGCGCACCCTTCATCCTCCCCCCGCGAAGGGACATACGCCCCCTCCACCACCTTCGCTCGCTGTGCGAGCTTCAGATGGTCCCCCTCCCCGCCATCGCGGGGGCGGATGCAATAAATTCCCGTTCTCGCGCTGCGCGTTTTTGTTTGCGCCCCGAGTGTTGCCTCACGAACGGCACGAAAGCTTTGCCTCCAAATAAATAAGGGGAGGCGGAGCGCCGAAAGGCGCACACCAACCATGTCCGCTTGGCGCGTCCAGGCGTTGCCGCCTGAACCGAGAAAGCGGACGCGGGCTTTGCGAGGCCCGCTCGCCTTGCGGCGCTCCGTCGCGGCTCTTGTCGCAGGGCGTACGCTGAAGACTCGGTCCAGGCCGCGCTTCACGCGAATGGGAGGGAACGGGCATTACCCGCGCCATCATCCGCGCTTAAGCCAAGCACCTGGCTCGCCGGTCGTACTGCCGGCGGGGACGATGCCCGGACCGCCCGAGTGCGGGGTTACGAGCCCCGCCCGCGGGAACCGCTCCCGCTCCATCGATCGGCCGTCACCGGTTGACGTCCCTTAGTCGAGCGAGATGGCGACTATATGTCACTAATTGAGACGAAATGCAAGGACAAAAGTCGCGTATAGTCTCCAATCACGATAACGTGCTTGGAAACGATTCGGGCCCTCGATGGGTAGGATGGGCGGGCATTTTCAACCCTTGCGTTACGGGGAGCGACTTATAATGGCGATGTTTCACTTGACTTACCCATCCGCTAGATATAGACTTGGATTCATTGGAGATAGCCATGGCCAAGCCCGTCCTTTCCGATCCGCGGTTTTTCAATGAAGAAGCCGCTTTTGAGTACGTCGAAACCCAATTGTGGCCGAACGGTCCGATCTGCCCGCATTGCGGCGCGACCGCCGAGAAGATCGGCCGGCTTACCGTCCGTTCCAAGCCCAGCAAGAAGAACCCCGAAGGCGTTGTTCAAGTCGGGCTGCGCAAGTGCTACGCCTGCCGCGGCCCGGTCTTTACGGTGCGCAAGGGTACGATTTTCGAGGATAGCCATTTGCCGCTGCGGTCGTGGCTGCAGGCCATCCACCTGCTTTGCGCTTCGAAGAAAGGCATTTCCACCCGGCAGCTTCAGCGAATGCTCGGTTGCGGCCTCAAAACGGCATGGCACTTGGGCCACCGCATTCGCGAAATGATGGACCCCGACAAGAGCGGGCCGGTTGGCGGCGAAGGCAAGACGGTCGAGGCCGACGATATGGAAATGGGCCGCTCGATCAAGACGCGTAAGCGGCCGGGCGGCCGCAAGGCGAACGTCAAGGTTCTTAGCCTTGTCGAGCGCGGCGGCCCTATCCGATCCATGGTGATCGACCATCGTGGCATCGGCGGCTTGTTCTACAGCCAATTCGACCCCAAGAGCCGCCTTGTGACCGATAGTGCCCCGGTGTTCAAATTCACGGGCGCCGCCAGCCACGGCGCGGTTGACCATTCCAAGTTCGAATGGCGGCGCGGCGACGTACACACCAATACGCTGGAAGGGTTCTTTTCGATCTTCAAACGCGGCATTATCGGCGTGTACCAGCATGTGAACGCCAAGTATTTTGATAAATACTTGGCCGAGTTCGATTTTCGTATGAACCATCGCGCCAAACTCGGCATCGACGACGTGCAACGCGAAGCTATTGCGATCAGAGGCGCGGCCGGCAAGCGGCTCACCTACCAAACAACTCATTCGGAAGCGTGAGCCTCCCGTACCGTTCCAATTGGAATTGCCGTTTCCCATTCAATTACGCCTTCGACGTAAGTAGCTTGGCTAGATGGTCGCAATCGGCGTCCGTGAGGGGAAAGCGCAACGTTACATCGTTGCGCCGCGTCACAAGCTATGTGCGCAGCAACTCGCGTTCTATCGTGATTTGCTCTACATTTGGCGGAAACCGGGTCATTCCATGCTTGGCGTGCGAGAAGTCGAACGAGTCAGCCATGGTCCCACCTGTTGAAACTGGCGCAGCCAAGAAGGCCTTTGATTGGATCAAGAATGGCGCTAACTACCTCTTTCGATTGGCAAAGCAGATCGCCACGTTGGAGGAACGAGTGATGGCGCTCGAAAGTGCCCTGAAAACAATGCCCCCAGAGGCATGCCCATTTTGCGGCGAACGTGCTATGCGGCTTACCGAGCAAAGCGGTCTTTTGGGGAATCAAGGCACTCAATGGACTGAGGAGGATTGGAGCTGTGAAAAATGCGGAAAAACCTATGTCCAACGCAAGCCGCTCAAAACCCGATAATCCGGCGCAATACAAGCGCTTCCTAGAGGCCGCGCGTGAAGCCAAGGCCGAGGAAACTAAGGAAGGGGCAGATTGGGCTTTTAACAAGGTTGTTCGCTCCAAAAAGCCTCACTTAAAATCAACGTGATCGGCGATCATCGAAAGGATTTTTGGGTCTACTTGATGATCGAGCAGACGTTGCACGCCTTGGGGACTGCAAAACTGAATTGCGACACGGCCGCCTGCCACCAATCGCGTTAATTGATGGCGTCGTGGACCCTCCGCCTCGCGCCGCCCGGCCAATGCGTCCAGCGCGTCCTGATAGATTTCCCAAGCCAGCAGGTCGGCCGCTTGCAGCGGAAGCATCTTTTTTGATGATGCAAAAGTGACCGAAACAATCTCAGGATTAGTGCCGGAAATGTCCTTGTAAACGCCGTAGACTTTTTCGGTATCTGCCCTTTTCTGTGGACGGTCGTCGAAAACGATAGCAATCTGCTCGCCCGGAGCAACGGCCTTTGCCAAGGTGAGCAAGGTCGAAAAGCAATTGATAATGCAGATGGTTTCCGCATCGCCGGTAGCACGACGATGCTCGCCGACAATGAGCCGTTCATATTCCTTGCGTGACATGGCGCCCCCAAAACCATAAATCCCGGTCTTGAGGATGATCGTGCTAAGTTCATGCACGAGAAAATCGGTCTCGGGCCGCTTCCAGCCCAAAAACTCGCCATCACTGGCTTGGCATTCTGTCATGTGAAACCGCGAAAGCGGCTCTTTGCCGGGGCAAGGTGAAGCTATCTGCGCCGCCCACAATCTTGAAAAAAAGTCCCACTGATTCGGATGACCAAAGAATCCGGCCATTAAAACAATGTCGGAATTTCAGAGCCGGTCCCGCAAATCTGCACAGGGCGATAGGTGGAGTTTCTGCCTGATGGCGGGCACGCTGTGGCCTGCGAATCAGGAGATACCATGTCAAGACGACCGCGCCGGAACCACACACCGGGCTT
>JBOHIU010000087.1:0-32586 GCA_050725855.1 Xanthobacteraceae bacterium
GTTGACGCGGTCGCAACTGTTGCCGGGGCAGCCGGTGGATCGATGCATCAGCGGCATTGCGCCTCTGGACACCGCCGGCTCGACTGATATTGCCTTCCTGGAGGATGAAAAAAGCCTTCATCAGATAGCCGCAACCCATGCCGGCGCCTGTTTCGTTGCATCTCGCTTTGCAGCATCCGCGCCGCCACCCGTCGCGGTGTTGCTCAACGACGAGCCCTACAAGGCCTTCGTCACGACGGCGCAAGCCCTGTTTCCGGACGACATTCGCCCGACTTCCCTGTTTGAAACCGCGGGGCGATCGGCAGACGCTCATCTGCATGCCTCCTCGAGGATCGAGGCGGGTGTCACAATCGATCCACTCGCGATGATCGGGCCTCGCGCTGAGGTCGGGACCGGTACCGTGCTCGCGGCCGGAGTGACGCTCGGCCCTGACGTCTGCGTAGGACGTCAGTGTGCGATCGGTGCCGGCGCCACGATCATGCACGCCCTGATCGGTGACGGTGTTGTCGTTCAGCCCGGCGCCCGCATCGGCCATGAAGGGTTGGGGTATAGGCCGGACCTGAAGAGACAGGGAAGGCTGTTCCAGTGCCGGAGGGTCATCATTCAGGATGACGTGCAAATCGGCGCAAACGCGGCAGTCGATCGGGGCTCGACCCGTGATACGATCATCGGCGAGGGGACCACAATCGACAATCTGGTGCAGATCGCGCACAACGCCGCGATTGGTCGGCATTGCCTGATTGGAGCTCAAGCGGGCATAGGCGGGAATGTGAGGGTAGGGGACTTCGTCGTGATCGGCAGGCAGTCGAACGTTGACGACGACAGCGCAATCGGCGACGGCATCGTGCTCCCGGAACGGAGCTGGATCCGGTCGGACACGTCCCTTGGCGCGCGTTCGAGTTCCCCGTCGGGGCGATTCGGAGAGGGCAAGGCGTGAACACCGAAACCGTCGAGGCGATTCAAATTCAAGAGATTTTACAGCTGCTGCCGCATCGCTATCCATTCGTCATGGTCGATCGCATCATAGACGTTCGCGGCGACGACAGCGGGGTAGGCATCAAGAACGTCACCATCAATGAACCGCAATTTCTCGGTCATTTCCCCGCAAATCCGGTGATGCCGGGCGTGCTGGTGATCGAGGGCATGGCGCAAACCGCGGCAGTCCTGGTCCTGCGGCGGATACAATTGCGCGAGTTGCGCTCGATGTTTCTTATTACCATCGACAAAGCCAAGTTTCGCAGACCGGCCGTACCCGGCGACAGGATCGAATATCACGTCCGGAAGTCCGCCAATCGCCGCATGATGTGGTGGTATCGCGTCGAGGCCAAGGTGGGCAGCACCATCATCGCCGAAGCCGAAATCGGCGCAATGATCGGCGAGGTTAGAACGTGATTGATGCGACGGCGCGCGTCGCCGAGGGTGCGCGCATAAGCGACAGCGTCGAGATCGGACCTTATTGCGTCGTCGGACCGCACGTCGAGCTCGGCGACGGCGTGCGCTTGATCGCACACGTGCACGTCACCGGAGCCACAAAAATCGGGGCGGGTTCCGTCGTCTATCCTTTTGCTTCTCTGGGCACTCCACCGCAATCGGTCCACTATCGCGGCGGCGCGACGCGACTCGTGATCGGACCGCGCTGCGAAATCCGCGAAAGCGTCAGCATGAATACGGGTACGGAGGATGGCGGCGGCGTGACCAGCGTCGGCGAGCGCTGCCTGTTGATGGTGGGATCGCACGTCGCGCACGATTGCCAGGTCGGCAATGGCGTGACATTTGCCAATCTCGTGACGCTCGGCGGACATGTATCCATCGGCGACGACGCGTTTCTCGGCGGATTTGCCGGATTTCACCAATTCTGCCGCATCGGCGAAGGCGTGATGGTTGCCGGAATGTCTCCGGTCCGCACCGACATCATTCCATTCGGCATGGCGCGCGGAGAGAGATTGCGCGGATTGAATATCGTCGGTCTGCGACGTCGCGGCGCAACGAAAGCCGATTTGCGGCGATTGCGCAGTGCATATCGCGCCCTGTTCTTCGGCAAAGGTGTATTCGCCGAGCATGTGGAGGAAGTCGCTCGCGAATTTGCCGACTCGCCCGCGGTCGGGAAAATCATCGCGTTCATTCGCGCTGGCGGCAAGCGCGCTTTGATGCTGCCGGGAACAGACGGCGATGAAATGGGTGACGAGATCGCCTGATGAGCGACCATGAGTGACGCAGCGGCTCAAGAGTCGATCGCAATCGTGTGCGGGGGCGGTAGTATCCCCGGCGCGGTTGCCGAAGCCATTATCCGTTCGGGTCGGCGTCCGGTCATGCTCGCCATTCGCGGCTGGGCCGACCGCAAGCTGGTCGAACGGTACACGCATCACTGGATCGCAGTCGGGCAGGCGGGCCGCTTGTTTCGCCTCGCGAAGGCGGAGCACTGCCGCGACGCGGTGTTTATCGGCACTCTCGGGCGCCCGGCGCTGCGGCAGATCCGTCTTGATCTGCGGACAATCTGGATGATGCCGCGCATCATCCGCGCTTTCGCCGGCGGTGACGACCGGCTGCTTTCAGGTATTGCCAAGCTGGCGGAAGAGGGTGGACTGCGGATCGTCGGCGTCAGAGAGGTGGCGCCGGACATCACCGCGCCCGCGGGAGCCCTTGGCCGGCATCAGCCTTCTGCGCGAGACCGCGCCGACATCAAACGTGCGGTAGATGTGATCGCGGCGCTCGGCCCGTTCGACGTGGGTCAAGCCGCCGTCGTTGCCAATAATCACGTGTTGGCCCTTGAAGCGGCGGAAGGGACGGACAATCTCCTCGCTCGTATCGCCGAACTGCGACGGCAGGGGCGCATCGCGACGCCTGAGGGCGCGGGTGTTCTTGTGAAGGCGCCAAAATCCACGCAGGATCGCCGTTTCGACCTGCCGACGATAGGACCGCAAACCGTTGCCAACGTCGTGAGAGCAGGTCTTGGGGGGATTGCGGTTGCAGCCGGCAACAGCATGGTTGCGGACGCGGTTGAGGTCGTTGCCGCCGCAGATAGGGCCGGACTATTCATCGTTGGTGTGGATGAGGGCGGGGGTTGGTGAAGCACGTCCCGCATTTGAAAATCCCTTCGATCTATCTGATCGCGGCGGAGGAGTCCGGCGATGCCTTGGGCGGCGCCCTGATACGGGCGTTGATTGATCGCGAACGCGGAAAGCTGGATGTCGCCGGAGTTGGCGGCCAAGCAATGGCTGCCGTCGGAATCGTCAGCCCGTTTTCCATTCACGACTTGTCGATTCTCGGCCTTTCCGCAATTCCGCGGCGATTACCCACGATCTTGCGCCGCATACGCCAGACCGCAGATGCGGTCATTGCCGCGCACCCTGACGTGCTCGTTATTATCGACAGTCCCGATTTCACCCACCGAGTCGCACGCCGCGTACGGCGGGCCGCGCCCTCGATTCCCATCGTCGACTACGTGTCGCCGTCGGTTTGGGCTTGGCGGCCAGGTCGCGCGCGCGCCATGCGCCGCTACATTGACTGCGTACTGGCGATCCTACCGTTCGAACCGGCCGCGCATGTCCGGCTTGGTGGGCCGCCGTGCCTCTATGTCGGCCATCCACTGGTCGAGCGCATCGACCAGTTGCGTCCGAACGCAGATGAAATGAGGCGTCGGAACAGCGATCCGCCGCTCCTCCTGGTGCTGCCCGGGAGCCGTTCGAGCGAGATTCGCCGCCTTCTGGCGACGTTTGGCGAAGCGATTGGCCGCACGGCCGCACAGATCGGACCCATGGAAGTGGTGCTGCCGACGCTGCCGCATTTGCTTGACGGAGTAAGGGCGGAAGCGGCGGGCTGGGCGGTGCAGCCACGAATTGTCGTGGAGGCGAGTGACAAATGGGCGGCATTCCGCTCTGCGCGGGCGGCTTTGGCGGCATCGGGAACCGTGACCCTCGAACTGGCGCTCGCAGGTGTGCCGACCGTCGGCGCCTATCGTGTAACGCTCTTTGAGGAAATGGTGGCTCGGCTGATGCGTTTACCCGACATTTCCACGATCATCCTCGCCAACCTCGTTATCGGCGAGAATGTCGTACCGGAATTCCTGCAGCGCGATTGTACGCCCGGAAAGCTGGCTGGTGCCCTTGTCGCGCTTGTCTCCGATGGCGCCGAACGATCGCGCCAAGTCGAGGCGTTCAAACGGCTCGATGCCGTGATGGCGATCGGTACAGCTTCGCCGAGCGGTCAAGCCGCCGCCGTTGTCCTCGATATGGCCCGGCGCGGACGCCGGGAACCGGCCGCGGTGGGCGCGGTGGCGGGTTTATGCTAAAGGCTCTGGTCGTGTCGATGTCCTCGCTCTGTCCATGCAGTGGATATCCTGCTAAGGCCGCGAGAATTCGGCCCGCACGAGTGCAAACGCAAAGCCATCCGCGTGAGTAAATCAGAAGGAACGGTTCGGAAGTCCCGAATCCGCGCCGCGATCACCGGCGTGTGCGGTTACGTACCGCCCGACGTGCTGACCAATGATGAACTGGCGCGAATGGTCGATACCAGTGACGAATGGATCGTCGAGCGCACCGGCATCAAGGAGCGGCACATTCTGACCGGAAGAGGTCTGGGCACCTCGCACATGGGCGCGGAGGCCGTGCGCGGCCTTTTGACCAGGACCGCGACCAAGCCGGGCGAAGTGGATCTTCTGATCTGCGCCACCACCACCCCGGACTTCGTTTTTCCGTCGAGCGCCAACCTGATCTGCGAGATGTGCGGCATTCGCAATATCGGCAGCTTCGACGTGCAGGCCGCATGCTCCGGCTTTCTGTATGCGCTCACCGTCGCCACGCAATTCATCGAGGCCGGAAAGTTCAAGAAGATCGTCGTGGTCGGCGCCGATAAGATGTCGGCGATCATCGACTATACGGATCGTGCCACTTGCGTGCTGTTTGGCGACGGCGCCGGCGCGGTGCTTGTCGAGCCAAGCCGCAAATATGGAATCCTCGACACGCTGATCTCATCCGACGGCTCGGGCATGCCGTATCTGCATCAAAAGGCCGGCGGCAGCCGTATGCCTCCAAGCCAGGCGACCGTAGCGAAGCGCCAACACTACGTTCATCAGGAGGGCGCGGCGGTCTACAAATTCGCGGTCGCGCGGATGACGGATGTCGCGATGACGCTGATGAAGCGCAACCGGCTTTTAAGCGAAGACGTGGATTGGCTGGTGCCGCACCAAGCTAATAAGCGCATCATCGAATCGACCGCCGAGCGCATGAAACTGCCCGTCGAGCGGGTGATGGTTACGATTCAAAAATACGGCAACACGACCAATGCCACGATCCCGCTCTGCTTGTGGGATTACGAGAACAAACTTAAGGCCGGCGATCGACTGCTGCTTGCTGCCTTCGGCGGCGGCTTTACCTGGGCAGGTGCTTTCCTGACCTGGGCATACGATCCGCGCTGATTCCGTCAGTCGGCGCAATATCCTGCGAACAATCCCTGCTCTCGCAACGTTGCCGGATCGCTTCGTCCGAACAGGACAATGGAACGGATTACTTCCGCTTCGAGATCGGTTGATAATCGCGGCGCGGTGAGCCGGTATAGAGCTGGCGTGGACGGCCAAGCTTTTGGTGAGGATCCTCGATCATTTCCTTCCACTGCGCAATCCAGCCGACGGTGCGCGCGAGGGCGAACAGCACCGTGAACATGGTTGTCGGGAATCCCATCGCGCGCAGCGTGATGCCTGAATAGAAGTCGACATTGGGATAGAGCTTCTTTTCGACGAAATAATCGTCGTGGAGCGCGATCTTTTCCAGCTCCATGGCGACGTCGAGCAGCGGGTCCTTGATGCCGAGCTCGTTGAGAACCTCGTAGCAGGTGCGCTGCATGATCTTCGCGCGCGGATCATAGTTCTTATACACGCGATGACCGAAGCCCATCAGGCGGAACGAATCCTTCGGATCCTTCGACCGTTTGATGTATTCGGGAATGCGGTCGACGGTGCCGATTTCACCGAGCATTTTCAGCGCCGCCTCATTGGCGCCGCCGTGCGCGGGGCCCCACAGGCAGGCGATGCCGGCGGCGATGCAGGCAAAAGGATTGGCGCCGGTCGAGCCGGCGAGACGCACGGTCGATGTTGAGGCATTCTGCTCGTGATCGGCATGCAGAGTGAAAATCCGGTCCATGGCGCGAGCGAGTACCGGATTGGCCTTGTAATCCTCGCAGGGCACCGCAAAGCACATACGCAGGAAATTCGACGCGTAATCGAGCGTGTTGTCTGGATACATGAATGGCTGGCCGATCGAGTATTTATAGGCCATCGCCGCCAACGTGGGCATTTTGGCAATCATGCGGATCGAAGCGATCATCCGCTGGGTCGGATCGGTGATATCGGTGGAATCGTGATAGAAGGCCGACAAGGCTCCGACCGAGCCGACCATCACCGCCATCGGATGGGCGTCGCGCCGGAAGCCATTGAAGAAGCGGCTCATCTGCTCGTGCACCATCGTGTGATGGACGACGCGATCGACAAAATCCGCCTTCTGCTGGGCGGTCGGCAGCTCTCCGTAAAGCAACAGATAACAGGTCTCGAGAAAGTCGCCGTGCTCGGCCAGATCGTCGATCGGATAGCCGCGGTAAAGCAGGATCCCTTGATCGCCGTCGATGTAGGTGATTTTGGATTCGCACGATCCGGTCGAGGTAAAGCCGGGATCATAGGTGAAAATACCTGCCTCGGCGTAGAGCTTGCTGACGTCAACGACCTCCGGACCGATTGTGCCGTCGTAGATCGGAAAAGAGTAGTTCTTGTCGCCGACCGTGAGCTTGCCGGTCTTGATGTTGGCGCCGGTTTTCGCGTCCATGATCTTGATCCTCAATACGGGCAGCCGCGGTCTGGGCAGCGCGGCCGCAAAGGCCCAAAGCGACGGGCTGGTGTCCTTTGCAGGCCGGCCACCGTTGGGTACCGCAAGCTCGTGTGCACTGCAAGATATAGGCTGAAGGCGCCGCAGCGGCGAGAGGGAAGGTTGACGCGGACCGAACCCCAGAGAGCAAACGCTCAGTTCGGCCGAAGCTCGCCGCTTTCGAAGCTCACTTGGTCGGCAATGCGTCCCAGACTTTCGGTTTTTCCAAGCACGGCGAGGACTTCGAATATGCCGGGCGAGGTCGTCCGCCCGGTCAGCGCGGCCCGCAGCGGCTGAGCGATCGCCCCCAGCTTCAACCCTCTGTTCTCGGCAAACATGCGCACCGCCTGTTCGGCCGTCTCGCTGGTCCACGGCTCGACCGCGCTCAATTCGCGGGCGATTTCGTACAGCATCGCTTGCCCCGACGGCGTCAAGAGCGCCCTGGCCTTGTCGTCGATTGGAATAGGGCGGACCGTGAACAGAAAATGCGCACCATCAATAAGATCGATGAGCGTCTTGGCGCGTTCCTTCAAACTGGGCATGGCCGCGAGGAGCTGCTCGCGCAACCGCGGCGTCAGTTTTGCGGCAAGCGCGGCGCCGTCCGCAAGGTGCGGCATCAGGTGATCGATCTCGGCCAATAGATCGACATCCGCGGTTTGACGGATGTAATGGCCGTTAAGGTTTTCCAGCTTGGCGAAATCGAAGCGAGCCGGGCCGCGGCCAATCTGCGGCAGGTCGAATTTTTCGATCATCTCCTGGATGGAGAAAATCTCCTGATCGCCATGGCTCCAGCCGAGCCGCACCAGATAGTTGCGCAGCGCCGCCGGCAGATAGCCCATGGCTCGATAAGCGTCGACGCCGAGCGCGCCGTGGCGCTTGGAGAGCTTGGAGCCGTCCGGCCCGTGGATCAGCGGGATGTGAGCCATCACCGGCACGGGCCATTCCAGGGCGTCATAGATTTGCTTCTGCCGCGCGGCATTAGTCAAATGATCGTCGCCGCGGATGATGTGGGTCACCCCCATATCGTGATCGTCGACCACGACGGCGAGCATGTAGGTTGGCGTACCGTCGGAGCGCAGCAGTACGAGATCGTCGAGGTTTTCGTTCTGCCAGACCACGCGGCCTTGCACCTGATCCTCAATGACAGTCTCGCCGGTCAGCGGCGCCTTGAGGCGAACGACGGGCTTGACGCCCAGCGGCGCCTCCGACGGATCGCGGTCACGCCACCGTCCGTCATAGAGCTTGGCGCGGCCTTCGCGGCGGGCCGCCTCGCGCATCTGCGTCAGTTCCTCGGGACTGGCATAACAGTGGTAGGCATGGCCGGTCGCCAGCATATTCTCGACGACCTGGCGATGTCGCACCGCTCGGCTGAACTGGAAAACGGGGTTGCCATCCCAGGCGATCTCCAGCCAGGAAAGCCCGTCGAGGATGGCATCGATGGCGGCCTGGGTGGAGCGCTCGCGGTCGGTATCCTCGATGCGGAGCAGCATCTTGCCACCATGGCCGCGCGCAAAGAGCCAGTTGAACAACGCCGTGCGGGCGCCGCCGATGTGCAGAAAGCCCGTGGGCGATGGGGCGAAGCGGGTGACGACGGTCATTCGATTTCTATCCTCGGCGGCGGTCGTGTAGCACAAACCGGGGCGAAAGCGAGTAAATGGCCATCCAGGTGCCGGCCCTACAGACTTGACCCGATGGGCTAACTTGTCCCATCGGGATCGGTGCCTCCGCGCTTGGAATCGGCGCCGTGGTTCCGATATTGGGCCGAGCGTCTATTGGAAACGATCCAGCACATGACGATTGCCGAGACTGCGGTCCGCGAGACGGGCCACGATTTTATCCGCGACATTGTGCGCGCCGATCTGGCGACGGGACGGCACAAGACCATCGTGACGCGTTTTCCGCCGGAGCCGAACGGCTATCTCCACATCGGTCACGCCAAATCGATCTGCCTCAACTTCGGAATCGCCGAGGAGTTCGGCGGCCCTTGCCATCTGCGCTACGACGACACCAACCCGGCCAAAGAATCGCAGGAATATATTGACGCGATCGAGCGCGACGTTCACTGGCTCGGGTTCGCTTGGGGCGAACACCTCCATCATGCGTCTGATTATTTCGAGCGGCTCTACGAATGGGCCGAGTTGTTGATTCGCTCCGGCAAGGCCTATGTGGATGACCAGACCCATGTGGAGATGCGGCTCACGCGCGGCACTTTGATCGAAGCCGGCATCGAAAGCCCCTACCGCGAACGCAGTGTTGACGACAACCTCGGCCTGTTCCGCCGCATGCGGGCGGGCGAGTTTCCCAACGGCGCGCGCGTGCTGCGGGCCAAGATCGACATGGCCGCCGGGAACATCAATCTTCGCGATCCGGTGCTCTATCGTATTCTGCATGCCGAACATCCGCGCACCGGCACGAAGTGGTGCATCTATCCCAGCTACGACTTCGCCCATGGCCAGTCGGACTCGATCGAGGGCATCACACATTCGATCTGCACGCTCGAATTCGAGGATCATCGCCCGCTCTATGACTGGTTTTTAGACAACCTGCCGGTGCCATCGCGGCCGCATCAATACGAATTCGCCCGACTCAACCTGACCTATACGGTGCTGTCGAAGCGCGTGCTCACCGAACTCGTTCGCAACGGCCATGTCAGCGGTTGGGACGATCCGCGCATGCCTACGCTCGCCGGACTGCGACGCCGTGGCGTGCCTGCGGCCGCGATCCGCGACTTCGTCAAGCGCATCGGGGTGGCGAAGGCGAATAGCGTTGTCGACATGGCGATGCTGGAGTTTTCGATCCGCGAGCACCTCAACAGAACGGCGCAGCGGCGCATGGCGGTGCTGCGGCCCCTAAAGGTCGTGATCGAGAATTATCCGCAAGACCGCGGCGAGGAGATCGAGGCCCTCAACCACCCCGAGGATGCCGATGCCGGAACGCGGCGCGTGCCATTCGGCCGCGAGATTTTCATCGAGCGCGATGACTTCATGGAAGTCCCTCCCAAAAAGTTCTTTCGGCTCGCGCCTGGTCGCGAGGTCAGGCTGCGTTATGCCTATTTCATTACTTGCCGCGATGTCGTCAAAAACACCGCCGGCGAAGTGATCGAGTTGCGCTGTACGTATGACCCCGCAACCCGTGGCGGCAACGCGCCGGATGGACGGAAGGTTCAGGCGACGCTGCATTGGGTTTTGGCGAAAGATTCAAAACCCGCCGAGGTGCGTTTTTACCATTCGCTGTTCATGCGACCGAATCCGAGCGCCGCCGAGTTCGCTGCCGATCTTAATCCAAATTCCTTGGAAGTCTTCCGGGACGCTCGGGTGGAGCCCGCTTTGCAGAATAATTCGGGCGACGCCGTGCAATTCGAGCGCCAGGGCTATTTCTGTCGGGATTCCGACTCCACCTCCGCGTGTTTGATATTCAACCGGACCGTGGGGTTGCGGGACACATGGGCGAAAGTGAAGTAGTGGCAGCTGAAAAACGCTACTGAAGGTTTTATTTTTGTCGCGCTTTATCAAAATAAAAGCGATTTCCGTGTGAATGCATTGCCTGATATTGTGCACGTCGCCACTTGAGGTATTAGTGTCAAGTCATGAGTCGGTCTCCACGACGTATGGAAAAAACAATGGCGCAAAGATCCGCGACGAGCATGGATAAGGTCGTCGGGCGGAACGTCAGGTCATCGCGCTTGGCCAAGGGGCTGTCGCAGTCCGACCTGGCGGCGAAGCTCGGAATAACTTTTCAGCAGATTCAAAAATACGAGAAGGGCGTCAATCGCGTGGGCAGCGGCCGGTTGTTTGAAATAGCCGCGATCCTCGGCGTCCCGGTCACCTCGTTCTTCGACGATGCCAACGCACCTTCGCCCGCTAAGACCTCCCGGTCGGCGTCGCGCGCTGACCCCTTGTCGACGCGACTCGCCGATGCATTCGCCAGGCTGCCCGACTCGCGCAGCCGGCTTGCGCTGGTGACAATTGCCGAATCGATGATCCGGCCGCGCCGGTAAATAAGCGGCCGCTCGGCAACGTATAGCCGCTGACGATTGAGCCGCCGCGGAATTGAGGCTCGCAAACTTGGAAGGCCCGGCGCGCGAGCCTGTCAGTAGCGCCTGAACAAGCCCACCAGCTTGCCCTGAATGCGGACCCGGTTCGGCGGCAGGATTCGCACCTCGTAGGCGGTGTTGGCCGGTTCAAGAGCGATCGACGCGCCACGGCGACGGAAGCGCTTGAGCGTCGCCTCCTCGTCGTCGATCAAGGCCACGACAATATCGCCGGTGTCGGCGGCTTCGCTGCGCTTGAGGAGCGCGATGTCGCCGTCGAGAATGCCGGCCTCGATCATCGAATCGCCGCGCACTTCAAGCGCGAAATGCTCTCCCGCGCTCAACAGGTCGGGCGGCATATTGATGGTATGGCTGCGGCTCTGGATCGCTTCTATCGGCGTGCCGGCGGCGATGCGGCCCATCACCGGCACCGCGACCGGCCGACCGCCATCATCCTCGGAGGCGGTGCGCACCCGTCCCAAATTGCCTTCGATAACGCTAGGCGTAAAACCTCGCGAGCGACCGGCCGCCATGCCGTGGGCGACCGATTCGGGCAGCTTGATCACTTCGATGGCACGCGCCCGATTCGGCAGCCGGCGAATGAAGCCGCGCTCCTCGAGCGCCATAATGAGCCTGTGGATACCCGATTTGGAACGCAGGTCGAGCGCATCCTTCATTTCGTCGAACGACGGCGGGACGCCCGCCTCCTTGAGGCGCTCGTGGATGAATCGCAACAGTTCGGCCTGCTTGCGCGTGAGCATCGGCGCTTCCCCTTCTGAACCGCTGAGCTTCGAACCGTCGCGATTCGAAACAAATCATGAACGGACACTATCCGTTCGATATGTGTTCCGCAAGCCTTTAATTTGAAGTGAATAAATTTATCATCGCCGGGAGCGCGGGCAATTGTTGTCCCCTATTCCTTCCTGATCGGGTTCGTAGGGCCCGCCCATCCCATTTCGACGGGCCGAGTCGCACGGGAAGCGGCCGTGGCGGCTTTGCGACCCAGTCCTTCGAATTCTCTCCGTTGTTGCCCGTCGGCTACAGCGCGCCGAGGGGCAAGAGATTATGGTGCCATACGAATCGTAATGTCATTTTCGCAGGGGGTTTCCATGAAAAGGCTATTGATCGCGACCGTCGCTAGCATCGCACTCGGCGCGAGCTCGGCGCTGGCTGCGGATCTCGCGCCTTACTACAAGGCACCGTCGCCGCCCGCACCGGCCGTCAGTTGGACCGGCTGCTACCTCGATGGCGGCGTCGGCTATGGCATGTTTAGCCAGGATGAGTATCTCACGGCCTTTGGCGTGTCGACAGCAACGGTGACCGACGGCGGCCGGGGTTGGCTAGGCAGGGTCGGCGGCGGTTGCGACTACCAGCTTGGCGGGCAGCTTTCGAACTGGGTCATCGGCGCCTTCGGCGACTACGACTTCGAGAATATTCATGGCTGGAATGACCTGGGTTCGTCACTAGTAACGGGCAATGAAAAGCAGAACGCGGCTTGGGCGGTAGGCGGACGGCTCGGCTATTTGGTCACCCCCAAGCTCTTGACATACACCGATGGCGGTTACACCGAAGCTCGATTCAATGCAGTGACATTCACCAGCGTACTGGGAGGCCCGGCGTTCGCTACGATTCCGAGTCATACTTACAACGGCTGGTTCCTTGGCGGCGGTACCGAGTATGCGCTTGACTTCTCCTGGCTGCCGATTCACGGCCTGTTCTGGCGGAATGAATACCGGTATTCGAGCTTCAGCAGCGCGAACCTTCCTTTAAGCGCCCTGGGGATCCCGACTGGGGTTGCCCTGCATTCCACGATATACGAGCAGACGATCACCTCGTCGCTGGTCTGGCGCTTTAATTGGACCGGTCGCTGATCTTAATCGTCGATCGATCAGGAGGCCCGGGATTCGCGTCCCGGGCTTTTTCCTTGAAACGGTGGCAGGCCGGCTCTACTGCGCGAGCCGAATGACGACGCAGGATGTGCCCGCCTTCGCCGGCGGTGCGTGCGGTTCGCGGATCAACAGACAATCGGCCTTGGCGAGCGGCGCCATCATCGAACTGTCCTGCGTGGGGAATGGCGTCGCCACCGGGCCGTTCGGACCCTCCGTCAACGCTGAGCGGAGATAGTCGGCGCGCTCGTCATTCTCGGGCAGGTCGCACCCCAGCACTGCGGACTCGGTCGGCGCGATCAAATCGCTGCGTCCGCAAAGCCGACGGATGAGCGGCACCAGAAAAAGAAAGGCGCAGACGTAAGACGACACCGGATTGCCGGGCAGGCCGAGCACCGCCATGGATCCGAGGCGGCCATGCATCAGCGGGCGTCCAGGCCGCATCGCGATTTTCCAGAACGACAAGGCCATGCCTTCGGCGGAAAGCGCCTTCTGCACCAGATCGTATTCGCCGACCGACGCACCGCCGGTCGTCACCAAGATGTCGGCGCTGAGCGCGCGCGCCTCGCGTATCGCGGCGATGGTTTCGCCGAGCCGGTCGGGGATGACGCCGAGATCGAACACGTCGGCGCCCTCCGCGCGGGCAAGGGCGGCGAGCGCAAAGCCGTTCGAATAAACGATCTGACCTGGGCCCGGCTCCATCCCCGGCGGCACCAACTCGTCGCCGGTCGCGAACAGCGCGAGCTTCGGGCGGCGATGGACGGGAAGAAGCGGATGATTCATGCCGGCGGCGAGCTGCAGGTCGCGCGCCGTCAGCCTGCGACCTTTGGCGAGGAGGGTGTCGCCGGAGCGGAAATCGAGCCCAAGCACGCGCACATGACGGCCCTTGCTTGTCGGCTTCTCAATGCTGACGAACTCGCCTTCGCGCTTGGTCACCTCCTGGATCACGACCGTGTCCGCGCCTTGCGGAAGTACGCCGCCGGTGAAGATGCGCGCGGTCTCGCCCGGTCCGACCGCGGCCGCGAAAGGCCGACCGGCCGCGACTTCGCCGATGATTTTCAGACGGACCGGAGCCGCCGCCGCATCGGCGGAACGCACCGCATACCCATCCATGGCTGATACGTCGGCGGGCGGCTGAGTGCGGCGCGATTCAAGATCGAAGGCCAAGACGCGGCCATCGGCCTGTTCGAGCGGAGCCTCCTCGGCGGGCAACGGCTGGGCTTGGGCCAGCACGCGTTCGAGGGCCTCCGCAACCGACAACATCGCCACGGCCTAAGACTCCCTCGCGCGAAAATGACCGCTTTTGCCGCCGCTCTTCTCGAGCAAGCGGATTCCTTCGATACGCATGCCGCGCTCGACCGCTTTGACCATGTCATAGATGGTGAGACAGGCGACTGAAACGGCGGTTAGCGCCTCCATTTCCACGCCGGTCTTGCCGGTCACTCTGACCGTCGCTTTGACTCTGACGCCCGGCAACTTGTCGTCGGCGACGACATCCACCTCCACCCGGGTGAGCAAAAGCGGATGGCACAGCGGGATCAGTTCGTGGGTCCGTTTCGCCGCCATGATGCCCGCAATGCGGGCGGTGCCGAGAACGTCGCCTTTCTTCGCGTTACCATCGCGCACGATTTTAAGCGTGCCTGGCCGCATCAGCACGTGTCCTTCGGCCATGGCCTCGCGTTCGGTGTCGGCCTTGGCGGCAACATCCACCATGCGTGCTTCGCCGCCGCTTTTTAAATGTGAAAGTCTGTTGCTTGGCCGCGGCACGCCGTCACCGTGCGAGCCCCCTCCCTGATCCTTCCCCGCAATTCGGGGAGGAAGGGAGGGAAGAATTGCGTGCAAGCAGGGCGCGCGTGGCCGTCGCAACATCGTCCTGCCGCATCAAGCTTTCACCGACGAGGAAGGTCGAAATGCCCGATGTGGCAAGGCGAGCAAGATCCTCTGGCGAGAAAATACCGCTCTCGCCAACGATGACATGGCCGACCGGCACGAGACGCGCCAAGCGCTCAGCCGTCGTCAGCGTCGTCTCGAAAGTCTTCAAGTTGCGATTGTTGATGCCGATCAGCCGCGATTGAAGGCGAAGCGCCCGAGCAAGCTCGTCTTCGTCATGGACCTCGATGAGGGCGTCCATGCCAAGCGCGAAAGCCGCACTTTCGAGTGCGGCCGCGCAAGCATCGTCGATGGCGGCCAGGATGATGAGAATGCAATCCGCGCCCGCCGCGCGCGCTTCCACGACCTGATAGGGGTCGTACAGGAAGTCCTTGCGCAGCACCGGCAGCGACGCGGCGGTCCGCGCCGCCCGCAAATCATCGAGACTGCCCTGAAATGAGGGCGCGTCGGTCAACACCGACAGGCAGGTGGCGCCGCCCGCCTCATAGGCTGCCGCCAGGGCTGGCGGATCGAATTGCTGGCGAATGAGCCCCTTCGATGGGCTCGCCTTCTTGATCTCTGCGATGAGCGCAAATTTCCCCCCTGCAAGCCGCCGTTCGATCGCACGCAAAAAGCCGCGCGGAACCGGCGCCGATTTCGCCTCGCGCTCCAGCGCCCCGAGCGGCCGGCTGCGTTTGGCGGCATCGATTTCCTGCCGCTTATAGGCAGCGATCGTCGCCAGAATGTCAGCCATCGTTCGATACCACGATCAGCCGGTCGAGCCGGCCCTCGGCCTCTCCGGAATCAAGCGCGTGAGCGGCGAGCTTCAGGCCGGCCTTGAGGTCGTTGGCCTTGCCGGCGACCACCAGCGCCGCCGCTGCATTGAAAAGCGCCACGTCGCGAAATGGGCTCGGCTTGCCTTCAAGAACCTCCTCCACGGCCTGCGCGTTCGATGCGGCGTCGCCACCGCGCAACGCCTCGGGTTTGACCCGCGGCAGCCCCACCTCGTCGGGAGAAATTTCGAAGCTGCGGATCGTGCCGTCCTCCAAAGCCGTTACGCTGGTCGGGCCGGTGGTCGTGATCTCATCAAGCCCGTCGGAGCCGTGCACCACCCAGACGCGATCAGCGCCGAGATTCTTCAGCACCTGGGCCAGCGGCTCGGTCCATTGCCGCGAAAACACCCCGATCATCTGCCGGCGAACGCCGGCCGGATTAGACAAGGGACCGAGCAGGTTGAAGATCGTTCGGGTGCCGAGTTCGACGCGGGTCGGGTTGACGTTCTTGGTTGCAGGATGATGGGCGGGCGCGAACATAAAGCCGATGCCGGCCTCGCCGATGCAATGAGCGATCCGCTCGGGGGTCAGATCGATATTCACGCCGAGCGCTGTCAATACGTCGGCGGCGCCCGAGCGCGATGACAACGCGCGATTGCCGTGTTTGGCGACCGGCACGCCGGCGCCGGCCACGATCAACGCGGCGCAGGTCGAAATGTTGAAAGAGCCCGAGGCGTCGCCCCCGGTACCGACCACATCGATCGCGCCGGGCGGCGCTTCGACGGGCAGCATCTTGGCGCGCATCGCGGTGACGGCGCCGGTAATCTCCTCGACAGTCTCGCCGCGCACCCGCAATGCCATCAAGAGCGCGCCCATCTGTGAAGGTGTTGCCTCTCCGGACATCATCTGATCGAAAGCGCTTGCGGCTTCTTCACGGCTCAGCGCGGCGCCGGTCGCGACCTTGCCGAGAAGCCCCTTGAATTTATCGGTCACGGCACTCCCCTCAATTGACCCGCGCCCGTGCTCTTTGTCTGACTTTCGGCTGTGGTGCCGTGTGTGTTGCTATCGTGTGGCGCCCGGGACGGGTCTGGCGCTCGCCCCGTGAGGTTGACGCGTTCCAGGACGCGGCAATGTCGAGAAAGTTTTTCAACATCAAGTGCCCGTGCTCGGAGGCGATACTTTCAGGATGAAACTGTACGCCGTGGACCGGCAGTCTCGTGTGGGACAACCCCATCACCAGGCCGTCGGCGGTATCCGCGGTGACGACGAGTTCGCGCGGCAGCGAACTGCGCTCGACCACCAGAGAATGATAGCGCGTGGCCTGGAACGGAGCGTTGATGCCGCGAAAGAGGCCTTCGCCACGGTGACGGATCTCGGACAGCTTGCCGTGTACCGGCGACGGCGCGCGAACGACCTTGCCGCCGAAGGCATCGCCGATCGCCTGGTGGCCGAGACAGACGCCCAGGATTGGAATGGTCGCCGAAGCCCGCGCGATCAATTCGAGACAGATTCCGGCTTGCTTCGGTGTGCACGGACCGGGCGAGAGCACGATGGCGTCCGGATCGGCGGCGACGATCGCGGCGCTCGTTACCTTGTCGTTTCGATGCACGTCCACGTCGACGCCCAACTCACCCAGGTAATGCACCAGGTTGAAGGTGAAACTGTCATAATTGTCGATGAGTACCAGCATAGCGATCCGACGCGTATCTAGCGGTCCGATTCTACCATTCACATCTGGGTTCGGCTGGCTCTCGTGCGAATGTTAGAACCAAAGGACCGCTAGCAAATATACATTCTGGCGCAGATTTGGCATCCGCTTCACGAGTCCGCGGCTTGGTGGGAGCGAATGTCAAATCCGCTCCACTGAGGGCTCTTAGACGGGGGCAGGGGGGAGGGTCAAGGCGGTCCGCAGGTGGTCAAAACGCCGACGATCGGCCTACAGTACACCGCTGGTCTGCATAGCCGTCTCTGCGGCCCTCGGGGTCGCCTGCAACCACGGAGGACGTAAGATGATCAGCCGTCGATTATCCGCCTGTGCCTTGCTTGCCGCCTCAGTGCTTCTTGCTCTGCCCGTTGCGGCTGTGGCGCAAGACTATCCCAGCAGGCCGATCCGCCTCATCGTGCCGTACCCAGCCGGCGGTCCAACCGACGTCGTTGCACGGATCCTGGCGGGCAGTTTGTCCGCGAACTTGAAGGAAACCGTCGTCGTCGACAATCGGCCGGGCGGCGCCGCCGGTACCGTGGGTAGCCGGATCGTCGCCAGTGCCGACCCCGATGGTTACACGCTGCTTCTCTCACAGGCCGGGTCCCTGACCATCGCGCCGTCGCTCTACAAGCTCGATTACGACCCGTTGAAAGCGTTCGCGGCGATCGGCATGGGTGCTGAGACCCCGGAAATCCTCACCGTCAACCCCTCGGTTCGGGCGAAGTCCGTGGCGGAGTTTCTTGCCTATGCGAAAAGCAATCCGGGGAAGCTCAATTTTGGTACTCCCGGCACCGGCACACTGCCGCAACTCTTGGGCGCACAGCTCCAGCTTGCGGCGGGCATCAAGCTCACCGACGTGCCCTATCGGGGCGCGGCGCCAGCGGTCATCGATCTTCTCGCGGGACGGATGCAGATGATGATCGACAGCACCTCCGTGCTGCTTCCGCATATTGAAGCCGGCAAACTGCGCGCTCTGGCCGTTACCAGTCGCCGGCGTCTTGCGCAGTTTCCGGATGTGCCGACATTCAGCGAGGCCGGCTACCCGCAGCTAACCGCCAGTCTGTGGACCGCTCTGTTGGCTCCGGCCGGGACGCCCGCGCCGATTATTCAAAAGCTCAGCACGGCGCTTAATGCGAGCCTGAAAACGCCAGGAGTAGTGGCGGCGTACCGAAAACTCGACGTCGAAATTAAAATCCTGACGCCCGGCCAACTTGCTTCGTTCATGGCGACAGAGACGCACAGATGGGCGGACGTGATCACGCGGGCAGGCATCAAGCCCCAATAGAGCCTGAGAGGGCAGTCCAAGAACTGCTTGTGAGTGCTCAGGGCAGGTGGTCTATCGCGACCGTCCGAACTTGGCGCGCCTCGCCGAATGGGTATTTGGCGTCGCGCAGGCACGCGGGCTCGAAATAGGGCCATTCATGCTTGGAGCAGACGGTACCGAGCGGCCGCGCATCGGCCCTGTCGCCTTTGGCGCCAAGCACAGGCGCTCGGGCCTGGACCTGCAGCGACAGGGCCGGCATGGCGACGATCAGGGCGGCAACAAGGGCTGCGGCAATGGCATAGGCCGGTTTCATCATGACGCCCACCTTTCCCCCGCAACGGCCTCCGTCCTCGATCGGAGGCCTCATGCATTGGTCGCTGGGCGAGTGATTTCGGTTTAACGCTGGACAGAATTATCTACGAGCCGGGCCGAAACCCACATTCTGTCCCTCTACGCCCGGCTTGCGGCACGGCTTCCCGCAAGCTAGACCGCCGCCATGCTACGCACTGCGCTGTTTGCCGGGTCCTTTGATCCGATCACCCTTGGCCACCTCGATGTGGTCCGCAATGCCGTTCGCCTCGCGGATCGGCTGGTGCTCGCGATCGGCACGCATCCCGGCAAGACGCCTTTGTTCTCGGTCGAGGAACGGCTGAAAATGCTGGAGGAAATCTGCGCTCCGGTGGCAAAATCGGCCGGTTGCGGCATCGCGTTTACGACATTTTCCGGCTTGGTGGTCGCGGCCGCGACACAAGCAGGGGCCACGATGCTCATTCGCGGCGTGCGCGACGGGACCGATTTCGATTACGAGATGCAGATGGCCGGCATGAACGCGGCGATGGCGCCCGGGGTGCAAACTGTTTTTCTGCCGGCTTCTCCGGCAGTGCGCCCAATCGCCGCCACGCTGGTGCGCCAGATTGCCGGCATGGGTGGCGACTTTTCAAACTTCGTTCCAGCACCGGTCGCTGTGCGGCTCAAACAGAAATTCGCAAAAGCCTAAACGGCCGAAATTTCACCTCATCCGGGAGATGACATGATCCGCTTCGCTGCCTTTCTGTTCGCGCTTGTCGTGGCGATTCCCGCGTTTGCCCAAGGTCTCGGCAATCCCGCTGCACTCAACGCACAAGCGCCGGCGGTTTACAAAGCGCAATTCGATACCAGCAAAGGCACCTTCGTCCTCGAAATTCATCGTGACTGGGCGCCTAACGGCGCCGACCGGTTCTACAACCTGGTGAAGAACGGCTTTTACGATAATGACCGTTTCTTCCGCGTTATCTCCGGCTTCATGGTGCAATTCGGCATCAACGGCGATCCGCGGGTATCGGCGGTGTGGCGGCATGCCAACATCAAAGACGATCCGGTGACGCAGAGTAATGGGCGCGGCTTCATTACTTTCGCGACCGCCGGCCCGAACACGCGAACCACGCAGGTCTTCATCAACTTTGCCGACAACCGCGCACTCGATAACCAGGGATTCGCACCCTTCGGGCGCGTCGTATCGGGCATGAATGTTGTTGACGCACTCTATGCCGGCTACGGCGAGGGCGCGCCGCAAGGGGCTGGCCCCGATCAGCAGCGCATCCAGCAGCAGGGCAATGCGTATCTCATTCGAAATTTTTCCAAGCTTGATTACATCAAGAAGGCGACGATTAGCCAATAAGCCTGGGCAGGCACCAGAACAGGAAAGAACGTTATGGCCGACGAAAACAAGATTGCCGGATCGCTTCCTGCGGGCGCCGATCCGAATAACACCCTCTTTGTCGAGACGACGCCGGGCGTGATCTACATCGAACTCGATGCCGATAACGCGCCGAAGCACGCCGAACGGATCAAGCAGTTGGCGCGTGAAGGCTTTTATGACGACGTGCCGTTCCATCGCGTCATCGAGGGCTTCATGGCGCAGACCGGCGACGGCCAGCACGGCAATGGAACCGGGGGGTCGTCATACCCGGATCTCAAAGCGGAATTTTCCGACCTGCCGTTCGAGCGCGGTGTTGTCGGCATGGCGCGCAAGGGCGGCAACAACAACTCGGCCAACAGCCAGTTTTTTATCATGTTCGATGAAGGCTCGTTCCTCAACGGCGAATACACCGTGATCGGCGAAGTGGTTGGCGGGATGGACGTGGTCGACAAGCTCAAGCGCGGTGAGCCGCCGACCGATCCCGACCGTATCATCCGCATGCAGGTTGCTGCCGATGTCAGGTCTTAAGCCCCGATGATTATTGGGTTCCTGCGTCCGATCCGACCGCCGGACAGCCAAATGACGGTGCACCCAAGTGGGTGCCGACCGGGCTGGCGATGAATGCAGACCCATATCGTGAGAGGGGCGATGCGTGATGCATTGCTCAGGGACGGTGCAAGTCCGGTCGAAGGCGACCGCATTGGCTATTTGCCAGCAACTGCGAGCGCTTTGACTTCGGAGGCAATAATGTCACGCAACGCCATGACGGCGCGCGCGGTGCGCTGGTCCTTGCGGTAGGCGATACTGAGTGTCCATGAAAGTTTCGGCTTGTGCAGCCGGACCGCCGAAAGCTCTTGCGCCTCGACTTCATTGTGGATCGAACTGTAAGGCAGGATCGTGTAGCCAAGACCGGCCGCCACGAAGGCCTTTGTCGTCGTATAACCGTCGACCTGAAAGGCCATGACAATCCGACAGCCCTGCTCAGCCATGGCGCGTTCCACCAACATGCGCAGGCTGTGGGTACGATTGGGCAGGATGAGCGGCAGGCGATCGAGCAGCATTCCAGCTTTCGCCGGCGGATGGCCAGGTGAGGCCGCTCCGGGGCCGACCAGATACATCGGCTCGGTCACCAACGGCTGGATGTCGATGCCCTGATGACGCGGCGGATTGTGCATCAGGCAAAGGGTGAGTTCCTCGTCGATGAGCCGTTTGAAAATAAAAGAACTGAAGCCCTCGACAAAATTGAGCCGCAGTTCCGGATGCCGCGCGGCGCATGTCCGCACGATGCTTGGCCCGACGGTCTCGGTGACGGTGGGACTGGCGCCGATCGTTATCGTGCCGCGAACGTGGGTGCCTTGGGCACGCACGTCGTCCACTATTTGCGCAACTTGCCGGATCAGCGAATGGGCTCGCTGCAACAGCAAGAGCCCGGCGTCGGTCAGTTCAATCTGCCGGCCGCTGCGCAGGATCAGCTCGATGCCGAGCTCCTCCTCGATCTTGCGGATTTGCCGGCTCAATGCCGGTTGAGCGATACCCAATTGCACGGCGGCTTTGGAAAAGCTTCTCGCCTCGGCGATGTGAACGAAATAGCGGAGTGCCCTAAGGTTCATCGCATCCATACCGAAACGGCATAATATCTATAGCTGTTATATCTTAGACGATCGAACAGCGAACGGATATCGTCCCAATAGTTTGCCGCCGCAATGGGAGCCGACGCCGATGGACCAAGCGATGCCTGAAGTCATGATCATGGATACCAAAGCCATGGAATTCGAGGAGGTCCGCCGGGGGCGCGTTCATATGATCAGGCGGAAGCGGCTGCCGCTGACCACCGGCATCCCCGGTGTCACCATGGAATATTCGCTGTCGGTAGTGCCCGACGGTTACTTCACACCGCGTCACCGGCATAATTTCGATCAAATCCGCTACACGCTGTCGGGCATTCAAAGCACCGGTCTGGGCGATCTTGCCGCCGGCGAATGCGGATATTTTCCGGAAGGTTCCTATTACGGACCGCAGAAGCAGGAAGGCCAATGCGAATGCCTGGTGCTGCAGCTCCAGGGTGCCAGCGGCGAGCACTTGTTGTCCAACGAAGAGATGAACGCGACCTACGAAAAGCTTTTGAAGTCCGGCGGCAAGTTCGAGAACGGTGTTTACAAGGGCTTCAAACCGGACGGCACTCCGAAAAACAGGGATTCTTACGAAGCAATCTGGGAGGAACACGAGGGGCGCGATCTCGTCTTCCCGCCCCCGCGCTATCGTCGGCCGGTAATGATGCTGGCCGAAAATTGTCGTTTCTGGCCGGATCGCAAGCGGCCTGGAATCGAGGTCAAGCACCTCGGCACCTTCAGCGAGGCGCGCACCGGCATCAGCTTCTTGCGCCTGCTCCCAGGAGCCTCGATTGAAGCGGGCGTGCAAGAAGATGCCGAACTGCGATATCTGCTCGAAGGTTCGTTCGAGTTCGATGGCAAGAGCTGGGGCGAGGGCACGTACATGTTTGTGCCCAACGGCGCCGCCGTGAAGGACCTGCGCTCGCAGAACGGCGCCACCTTCTTCGTCATCACGTTGCCGATGCTGGCCGACCTTGCCGCGGCCGCGCGCAATCCGGGCCTCAAGCATCCGGTGACGGCGCGCGAACCTGCTCACGCCTAATCGATTGCTCTACGACAATCGCGCACAAGAGTGCGCACGACAGTTTAAGGGAGGATATCTGATGGCACATAAAGCCTGGGTGGCTTGCCTTTGCCTTGTCTTGGCGGCAATTGCGCCAGCTTCGAATGCCGCGGCGCAGACCAAACTTGCGGTGGCGAAAGTCGCCAACGACTTCGCCTTGAGCATGGTGGATTACGGCAACAAGATCGGCACGTTCCGGAAGAACGGGCTCGACGTCGAGGTCAGCCTCATCACGCAGGCGAAGATGGTCCAGGCGGTCATCGCCGGCAGCATCGACATCGCGCTCGCCTCCGGCGCCACGCTCTCCTATGCGGCCAAGGGCGCGCCGCTCACCGGGGTCGCGGCGCTGTCCGGCCCGCCCTCCATTCTGGTGCTCGTGGTCGGTGCCAAAAGCCCGATCACGTCGCTCGACCAGTTGCGCAACCGCACAGTCGCGGTCAGCAACCTGGGCTCGCTCACCGATTGGGCGGTTTCGCAGATCGCGCTGCACGAGAAATGGCCGCCGTCCGACATCAAACGCGTTTCGGTGGGCGATACCGCGGCGCGGATTGCAACGCTGCGCACCGGCGCGGCCGATGCCGCGGTCGTCGATATCGCGACAGCGCTCAATCTTGAACAGCGCGGCGAGGCGAAGATTCTTGTCAATTTTGGCAATCTCATCACCAAGTTCCAGAACCAGATCATCTACGCGTCCGATAAGCTGATCAAAGACAATCCGAACGCGGTACGCGGCTTTGTCAGCGGCTGGTTCCAGACGATCGATTATGCCCGCTCGCACAAGGCTGAAACCGTCGCCTTCGCGCAGCAGGAGCTTGACGTGTCGCCGGCAGTAGCGAGCCGCGTCTATGATGAGCTCACGCCCGGTGGATTTTTTTCCAAAAACGGCCGCTTCGATCCGGCCATACTTCAGGCGATGAGCCAGAACTTTGTCGAAATGAAGCTCCTCAATCGCAATGTGGATTTATCGCAATACGTCACAAACCATTTTCTGCCGAAGGTACAGTGACCACTGACAGAATTTGTTTCTTTGCTATTGTCCAGTGATCAATAAGCGCCGACGCGTGGCCGCGGCGGCATGATCGCCGCCACCGGTAGGAATACGGCTATGGTGCGCCGTCAGCGCTCGCGTGTGGACTTGGGCGCCGTCTCAACTTTAGGCGCGGGCTCAGACTTGGGCGCGGGTTCCAATTTGCGCCGGAGGTTGGCGGAACGCAGGGTCTCGCCGTCGGCAGCAGCGCCTTCTGGCGGCACGCCGCATTGCGGAAACGGCATACCGGGCAGGAGCGTCAGCCACAGCCGCTTCAAATCGCTATCGGGATTGCAGGGACGGCCCGTCATCGCGCAGATATGGGCAAAATCGCCGCGCCGCGCCAGAGGCGGCCGGCGCGAACGGCGATCATCATGCGTACTGACCTGTTCAATTTTGCCTTGCCCGAGGACCGCATTGCGCTGCGGCCGGCGGTCCCACGCGATTCAGCGCGACTCCTGTTGGTTCGACCGGGTGTTCAGCCCGGCCTTGAGGATCGCGTCGTGCGCGACCTGGCGGACCTTTTGCGAGAGGGCGACGCGATCGTTGTCAACGACACCAAAGTCCTGCCGGCGAGCCTCCATGGGCGCCGCCTGCCGCGCGGCGAAGACGGCGGCTACGAACCGGCCATCGCCGCAACGCTGATCAAGCGGCTTGATGGCTCGCGGTGGAACGCCCTGGTGCGACCGGTCAAGCGGCTTGCCATTGGTGACATCGTACGCTTTGGCACGGAAGGCCGCGTCTGCTTTCTCGATCAGCTCGATGCCACGGTGGAAGCCAAGGGGCAGGGTGGCGAGGTGACATTTGCCTTCGCCTTCCATGGCGCGGTCCTCGATCAAGCCCTGGAAGAGCGCGGCGAGATGCCATTGCCGCCCTATATCGCCGGGCGCCGGGCGGTCGATGAGGCCGACCGGAGCGACTATCAGACCATGTTTGCGCGCGACGAGGGATCGGTGGCTGCGCCGACCGCGGGGCTCCACTTCACGCCATCGCTCGTGTCCGCTTTGCAGGCGCGCGGCATCGGTCTGCACACGGTGACGCTTCATGTCGGGCCGGGGACATTCCTGCCGGTCAAGGCCGAAGATACCTCGACCCATCGGATGCATGCCGAGTGGGGCAGCATCCGCCCCGACACCGCGGCGGCGCTTAATGCCGTGCGTCGCGACGGCGGACGGATCGTTGCCGTCGGCTCGACGTCGCTCCGTCTCGTCGAAAGCGCCGCGGCCGAGGACGGCACGATTGGAGAGTTCTCCGGGGAGACGGCGTTGTTCGTCACGCCCGGCTATCGCTTCCGTGCAGTCGACGCCATGCTCACCAATTTCCACCTGCCGCGGTCGACGCTGTTCATGCTGGTGTCCGCCTTCTGCGGTCTCGATACGATGCAGCGCGCCTACGCGCACGCGATCGCCGCCGGTTACCGCTTCTATTCATACGGCGACGCCTGTCTGTTATTTCGCGCCATCTGATTGGCCTCAGCCGGCCATCGCGCTGCCCGTCCGCAGCGGGCCGAAGGCGTTGAACGCTCGATCGAAGCCCTATGATTGCGATCGTTGATAGAACGGCAGCGCCAGACAGGCCGGGAACTTGCGCGCCGCCCAGAGGCCAATGCGACGCATTTTCAGCTTCATGCGCTGCCCTTATACTCTCGACAATTCGCTTGGCACACTTGCGGCTCCAGAATCCCAAATAACAACAAGTGCTCGGGGAGAAGACGATGACGACGAGACGCTCGATTTTGCTGGCCGGCCTCGGCTCTCTGACCACGGCCTTGGCCGCTACTCGCATGGCTGCGGAAGCCGCCCCCGCCCTGGAGAACGTCAAGGTTATCAACTCGGATAACAGCGTCTTCGTTTTGAGCTGGCTGGGCGCGAAGGATGCCGGTGTTTTTGCCAAGTACGGCATAGACCTCGACGTCGATATTCGCCCCTTTCCCGGCTACCTCGCCAGCCTTCCCTCAAAATCAAGCTTAGTGGGCATGTACTCTGGCCTCGACGCCATTGAGAAGATCAACGAGGGCTTGGACTGGGTCATTCTTGGTCCAGGATTGACGCTGGTGCAGGACGTTATCGTCCGCAAAGACGCCCCGTTCAAAACGGCCGCGGATCTCCGTGGGAAAAAATTCGGAACGTTCTGCATGGGCTGCGCAACATTCAAATGCGTGAGGGCGGCTCTGATCGATGCCTACGACCTTGACTTGATGAAAGATACGAAACTGGAGCAGTTGGCCGGCCCGGCGTTGCTGAAATTTCTGGAAAACGGGCAGGTCGATGCGATGATTAATATCAGCTCGTTTACGGTAAACGCGGAAGCGGAGTCGGACAAATTCCGCGTGTTGTTTTCCCCGAATGGGTATTGGGAGAAGAAGACCGGATATCCGATCATGTGGTCGGTACCGCTGGACGCCTGGAGAAGCTGGGTCACCGAGAACCCGACACGAGCGAAAAACTTCGCGGCAGCGACGCGCGAAAGTCTTCGTTGGCTGAAACAGCCGAAAAACCTGCGGGCCGCCGTGAAGACCTACGGCAAGCAGGCCGGGATAACCTCGCCGGCCGCGGTCGCCGAATACATTACGTGGCTCGACAAGAAGCACATGTTCATGACCGACTGGGACCGCAAAGCCGCCGAGGCGCAGTGGAACTTCCTCGACCTATGCAAGCGCACCGGCATCATAACCAAGGTGCCGCCTATGGATAAATACGCGCTCTTCGTGGAAAGCCGAATGCGTTAGAGTGGGCGTTGTGAGATCATTCAATGCATGTATCAAGGTTGAAACCCGATAAGCCGTCCCGCGAAGCGGAGAGCGCACCGTAAAGGCATCTGGCCAACCCGCAATCGAGATCGCCACGATTTCTGGACTATCTACATTGGCGGTTCGCGACAGGCGGCACTCACGCATCTCCTGCCAGAATCGTCTCTGCAACTTTCTCGCCGATCATGATGGTCGGGACGTTGATGTTGGCGCACGGCACCGACGGCATGATCGAAGCGTCGGCGATGCGCAAGCCCTCCACGCCATAGACGCGCGCTGAAGGATCGGTTACCGCACCCGGATCGTCGCCGGCGCCCATGCGACACGTACACGACGCGTGCCAATGGCCGAGCACGGCGCCGCGAATCCAGTCGCGGCAGGCGCCGTCGTCGGCGGCGAGATCTTTGATTGTAGGCGCGTCGGAGATCAGCTTGTCGATCATCCAGTGCCGCAAGGGCGGCGACGATTCCATCGCCATGGCCCCGAGCCACGTCTGCAGCGCGTTGATAGGCTTATGCACTGCAAGCCGCCGCGCCCAATCGCTGAGGCTGATCGGAAACACCTGCTCGACCGTCGCCTGCACCGCGGGCTCGGCTTGCAGACGGCACAGCAAACGAACGCCTATGACCAGACGTTCCAGATCGCGCGGGTCCGAGCACATGTTGAAATCGATCTCGATCGGACCGGATCGGTCGGCTGCGTTAAGTCTTACTTCGCCCGTCGAATATGACCGGTTCACCCACAGCATGATGAGTCCAAGCCGCTCGCCGATGGCATGCCAGCCGGCCTTGTTGGACGGGATCAGATACATGTCGCCGGACGGACAGTCGTCGTAACCGGACGAAAAGCGTAACCCCGCGAACATCTGTCGGCGGAGCGTTTTCGGCAGCCTCGCCCCACGTTTGAGGTAAGCGCCAAAATTGACGCCGGGATGTTCCATCAGATGCTTGCCGACGCCCGCCCGGTCGGCAACCACCGCGATGCCCAGGGCCGCAAGCTCGCGGGCCGGCCCGACGCCGGAGCGTAGCAGAAGGGCCGGGGAATGCAGTGCACCGCAGGATAATATGATCTCGCGTGCGCGGAGCTCGATCGTGCGTCCAGCGTGCCGCGCGCGAACGCCGACCGCGCGAGCGCCATCGAACAGGATGCGCTCGGCATCGGTTTCCCCCATGATCCTGAGGTTGGACCGTCGGCGCACGTCGCTGGTCAGATAGCACCAGGCGGCTCCCATCCGCTTGATATCGGTGTGGCAGTAGGCGACCGCCGCATAGCCATCGCCGGATTCGGCGTTCTGGTCCTTGATATCGCGCCAGCCCTGCTTTTCGACCGCTTCGATCACGCCGCGAGCAAATCCCGGCCAGCGATCGGCGCTGTAACGCTGCAGTCGGATCGGGCCATCCTTGCCGTGGAGCGGTCCGTCGAAGTCAGTGTCGGTCTCAAGCTTCTTGAAGAACGGCAGTACGGCTTGCCAGTCCCAGCCGCGAGCGCCGGACGCCGCCCAATGATCATAATCCGAAGGCAGTCCGCGCAGCGAAGCCATGCCGTTGATGGAGGAGGTGCCGCCGATAACGCGGCCCTGGTTATAGATGCGGCGCGGACGCTGATCCGGTGCGTTGCCGGGGCGCGGCGCAAAGCGCGCGGTCACGTTCGGCCAGATGAAATCAGGGTTCGAATAGGCGGTCGCGGCAAATATATCGAGAATTTCCGGCGGCTTGCTTCCCGGCGCATAGTCCTTGCCGGCCTCGATCAGCAGGACCCGGTTTTGCGGATGCTGACTGAGCCGCGACGCCAGCACGCAGCCGGCGGAGCCGGCACCAACGATGATGAAGTCGTAGAGACCTTCCGCCTTATCCGATGCCGCCACGCATGGACCTTTGACCTCGAGCAAGCTCAAACGGCCCTGCGACCAAGCATCCTGCGAGAGCTTCGATCAGTTTAGCGGTCGATAGCCGACTTCGCAACGATCGGATAATGATCCGCCTCCACAGCGAGCCCACAGACCTGATGCCCTTCTCCTTCCGTATCACCGCGACCGACGGCCCCGCCCGCGCCGGCGAAATGCATACGGCCCACGGGCTGGTGCACAGCCCGGCATTCATGCCGGTGGGCACGCAAGCCTCGGTCAAGGGCGTGCATCATGACGACGTACGCGCGGCAGGCACCGAACTCCTTCTCGCCAACACCTATCATCTGATGCTGCGGCCGGGGGCCGAACGCGTCTCGTCGCTGGGCGGCCTGCACACCTTCATGCGCTGGCCCCATCCGATCCTCACCGATTCCGGCGGTTTCCAGGTCATGTCGCTTGCGGCCTTGCGCAAGGTGACGGAGGAGGGTGTCACCTTTCGGTCGCATCTTGATGGCGCCATGGTTGAACTGTCGCCGGAGCGGGCCACGCAGGTGCAGATTCTGCTCGGCTCCGATATTGCGATGCAGCTCGATGAATGCGTGCGGTTGCCGACCGACCGATCGGAGATCATGCGCGCCATGCACCTGTCGTTGCGTTGGGCCGAACGCTGCAAGCGCGCGTTCGAAGCCGCTGCGCCTGATCGCGCGCTGTTCGGCATCGTGCAGGGCGGGGACGATCCGAAATTGCGGGAGGAAAGCGTGCGTGGGCTCACCGGTATCGGCTTTCAGGGCTACGCCGTCGGTGGGCTCGCGGTCGGGGAGACCCAACAGGTCATGCTCGGAGTGGTTGAGACCACTGCCGCCGCGCTGCCCGTGGAGCAGCCGCGCTATCTGATGGGTGTCGGCACTCCGGCGGACATTCTCGAAGCCATTGGCCGCGGCATCGACATGTTCGATTGCGTTCTGCCGACCCGCAACGGCCGTCACGGACTCGCCTTCACACGCTTCGGCCCGATCAATATCAAGAACGCGCATCATGCCGACGATCCGCGGCCGCTCGACACGGAGAGCCGCTGCCCGGCCGCGCGGGAATTTTCCCGCGCCTATTTGCATCATCTGTTCCGCAGCGGCGAGACACTCGGCGGCACGCTGCTGTCGTTGATCAACCTCTGCTACTATCAGGACCTTGTCGCCGGCGCCCGGACGGCGATCGGTACCGGACGCTTTGCCGATTACGTCGCGGCGGTCAGGGAAGGCTGGTCGGACAAGCGCGACTTGGGCGAGACGTAGCCAATGATTGTGCAAACCGCACTCCCACGACGCCGGACGACTATGCAGAACTGCGGGCGTGGTGATCGTCCGCGCCCATATTCCCAACCAACGACGGTACGGGCATGATCCGCGCGTCACGCCGTGGAGAGACCTTATGCGACAACCGGGATTGATCGTCGCCCCGCTGACGCCGTTTGCCACCGATCTTACGGTTGATGAGCGAAGCTTGCGCCGGCAAATCGATTACGTCGTACGCGATTGTGCGGCCACCATGGTGGTCGCTGCCGGGGTCGAGACGCAGGAATACACCTATCTCAGCTTTGAGGCCCGCAAGGCGCTGATCCGGTCCACCATTGAAAGCGTCGATGGTCGCGTCCCCGTCATGGTCGGTATCTCGCATCCCTCGTTCCGCACCGCGATCGAACTCGCGCACGAGGCGGAAAAGCTCGGGGCAGCGGCGCTGCAGCTCTTGGCACCGCTGCGCCCGTTCGCGGGGCCGCCGACGCAACGCGATCTGGTTAACTATTTCGAGGCCATCGGGCGCGAGACGGGTCTGCCGCTGACGCTTTATCTCAATCCCGGTCCCGGCGCGGACGTGTCGATCCCGGATACGATTGCGCTCGCCAAGCTGCCGCGCGTGCAGTTTATCAAGGAAAGCTCGCGCGACCTCGCGCGCGTGTCGCGGCTGATCGTCGAAATCGATCGTGCCGGCCATGCGCAGTATTTCACCACCATGCAGATGCTGCTGGCGAGCCTTGAACTCGGCGGCTCCGGCGCCACCATGCCGCCGCCGGCTGCCGAAATTGCGCGGCAGGTGATTGAGGCTTTCGTGGCGAAGGACCACGAACGCGCGGCGCAATTGCAGCTTCAGTTCGCGTCGTTCCCAAGCAAGTGGATGCATTACGGACTGGGGCCGACCATGAAGGCCGCGATGAATCTGATCGGTCTGCGCGCCGGCGATCCGTACCCGCCCTATACGCCATTGTCGCGCGAAGACATGGCGGCGCTCGCGGACTACCTCAAGGGCACCGTACTGGCGCCGCGGCTCGCTGCGCCAGCCGCGGCTTGAAAGGGGCACACTGGCCATGCCCGCTGTGCATGGCCCCCGCAGGAGCAATAGTTCGCCGGCTAAGCGTCACCGGCGAGGTTTTGGTCTCGCGCTGGCACAAAGACGGCGGCCAGCGCGCGACGCATCATGATTTGCCAAGTTGGCCGCGGATCTCGCCACCCGGATTGGCCGCAGTGTGGACGTTGACGTAGCACAGGCCGTTCGTCAGGTCCGAAGCTTGCGCAGCGGTCAGCTTCGCGGAACCGCTTACGGGCGAGCTGGCTGTTTTGCCCTTGGTCGATAACCAGACCATCACGCCGGCGTTCTTACCGGCCGGCGCCGGGCCATGAATGTGAACAGCCGTGGCTGCACCCGTCAGTCCGGAAAAAGTGACGTTCCAGGTTATCTTATTGCCAGCCGAATCGAGCGTCACCGTCGCCGTGCCCGTGCCACCGGTCGTGTTCGGGGGTACTTCGCTCGACCCTTTCAGATCGGCCTTGAATGTCGTGGTCGCGGCCTGGCTGCGCGACGTCATTGTCAGCAGGGCGGCACCGGCACCGCCGACGCAATAGCTCAAGATCGACCGACGAGCAAAAGTTTGACGCATGGTGCTTCTCTCCCTCTAATCCGTCTGGATAATGGCATAAACACCGATCGGCCTGCGGTATTGCATTTCCGCCGCAAGGCTGTGCGAGCATGTGCCCGCGCCGTCATTATACGCGCGTTGGATGCGTGACCAAGCGCCCACTGCGCCACGGCATGGACGGCTCGCGCCGACGCGCCCGCCCATGGTGGCGAGAGCCCGTTCGCGGTCGTGAAGAGGTTTTCAGTCCCTGTTCGACCTCGTCTGCAGTAACCCCATGCGCCAACTCCGCACTAGGCGCGCCCATGCTCTCCGGCGAGCCCACGATGCCGTCGTGAAGATTGCGATTGCTCGAATGGCTATCGTGCTGGGACCTGAATGGGCGCGCAGTTGGTCCGGCCTGAAAGCAGGCAATCCTGCAGCTTTCCATTGGCATAAAGCTCGTGCACGAGCACCCAACCGACCGCGAACAAGACCACAACGGCGACCAGCGCGATCATCGCGCGTCGACGATTGGCGGTCTCATCGTCATGATTGGTCATACGATTTCTTTCGGCGCAGGAGCATTTGGCGTCGAGCTATTGATTTTATGCCCAATGTGCCAGCCTTCGGGATTGGCGGCGTTCGGCCCTATCACTCGCTGGCTTGCTTAACAAGCCGCAGCGTCGCGGCATTCGCCCGAACCGGGCAGTGACGTTGCAGCAGGCGATGACGTACTCGCGGGTACTAAAGGACAAAGGACCTGCGGACGCTCAAATTTGCGGAATGAAGGCCTGCAACGCATAATTGAGGAGCACAATGCATCCGGCGGCCAGAGCGAGTTCGACGAAAAACGCCGCCGACCCCAGCAGCCTTTTGCCCGGCTGAATGCTTCGAGCTGGCATGATCCAATCCGCCTCGATCGCACAGTCCGCGCGCGTATACGGTTGCTGCGGCGTAACCAGTGATTAGCCGCTTGCAGCGGCCAAATAGTTCATTCGGTGAGCGACTGAATTCGCATCCTTGTTCGCGACATCGGTTACACGCTGGTGCTGGGCCCCCTTGCTCGTGACGGTCAATACCTCAGCACAAGGAACGCGTAGTCGAGTAGCCCAATGCAAGATGCCGCGAGCACAAGCTGGATGAACAACACGGCCAACGGCAGCCGATCTCGAAGGGGGTGAATCCTCGCACGCATGAGCATCCAAATAGCCAAAGGCAATCAACTCGGCGCATGGAAAACGATATAGGTGGCCGCTCGGTTCCACTTGCCGAAGATGGCGTCCGCCGGCGCCCGTCCCTTTACAGCGGTCGCGGCGCGAGGGAAGCGACGACATCGGAGGGGGTCTATGGTGAG
>JBOHIU010000088.1:0-11447 GCA_050725855.1 Xanthobacteraceae bacterium
CGTGGTCTACGCCGGCCTCTACGTAATGGCCGTCTTGCTGGTTCCTGCCGGCATTCAGCATTTCGTGGTCGAGCCGAACGAGCTGGCGCTCGAAACGCCCTATCTGAAAAATTACATCGCCTTCACCCGCCGGGCCTACGGATTGGACGCAATGACCACGACCTCCTATCCGGCGCTGCCGGATCTGACCCAGGCCGTGATCGCGCGCAACCAGGATACAATCCAAAACATCCGGCTGTGGGACGCGCGGCCGCTGCTGCAGACCTATCGCCAGTCGCAGGCCATTCGCCTGTATTACGATTTCTACGGCGTTGATACCGATCGCTACCATCTGGCCGATGGCTATCACCAAGTCATGCTTTCGACCCGCGAACTCTCGCCGGAGCTCCCTGCCAAAGCCCGCACCTGGGTGAACGAGCGCCTGCAGTTCACGCACGGCTATGGCGCCGTCATGAATTTCGTCTCGACAACGGCTGCGGGCGGAGCGCCCCAATACCTGTTGCAGAACGTTCCGCCGCAGTCCGATTACGGCATGACCGTCGCACAGCCGTCGATCTATTTCGGTAAGTCGATGCGCGGCTACCGGATCGTCGATACCGGGGTGAAAGAATTCGATTATCCGAAGGGCGCCGACAACGTCTACACAAGCTACGCCGGCGCCGGCGGTATCCCGATCGACAGCTTCTGGAAGAAGCTTTTGTTTGCCTGGACTCAGGGCGACATCAATATTCTTTTGACATCCTACATCAAACCGCAAAGCCGGATTCAGCTGTGGCGCAGCGTGCGCGAACGGATTGCGCATATCGCTCCCTTCTTGCGCCTCGACGGCGACCCCTATCCGGTTCTCAGCGACGGCCACCTGTACTGGATCGAGGACGCCTATACGATTTCCGATTATTTTCCGTATTCAAGTCCGATCCTGGCGGTGCGGCAATCCGAAGCAAACGATCTGCCCGGTTCATCGGGCGTAGCCGGTCCTTCGGGCAGAACCGGGGCGGTGGTGGCGGCCGGCTTCACCGCTCCGCTGAACTACATTCGAAATTCCGTGAAGATTGTGGTCGACATGTATAGCGGAAGCGTTCGCTTCTACGTGGTGAACCCGAACGACCCAATATTGGCCGCCTACCGGCGCGCGTTTCCCGGTGTTTTCCTCGCTCTCGATCAACTCTCCAGTGACCTGAGAAGCCATCTGCGTTATCCGCAGGATATCTTCGCCATTCAGGCGGAGCAGTATCGGCTTTTTCATATGACCGATCCGCAGGTCTTCTACAACCAGGAGGACCTGTGGCAGTTTCCAATGGAGAACTACCAGGGCGGCTCGCATTTCATGCGGCCGTACTACGTTCTGGTGAAGCTTCCGGGAAGCAGCAGGCTGCAATACCTGCTGATGACGCCGTTCACGCCGCAGAATCGCAGCAACATGATTTCATGGATGGCGGCGGAATGCGATGCGCCTGACTACGGGCACATGCTGGTATTCAACCTGCCGAAGGACAAGCTGGTTTACGGGCCGAACCAGGTCGACGCGCTCATCAATCAGAACACCAAGATTTCGCGGCAGCTCAGCTTGTGGGATCAAAGAGGATCGCGCGTTGTTCGCGGCAAGCAGATCGTTACGCCGATCGAAAACTCCTTCCTTTACGTGGTGCCGCTCTATTTGACTGCCACCAACATGCCCTTTCCGCAGCTCAAACGCGTGATCGCGGTCGCTGATGGCCGCGTGGCCATGGCGCCGACCCTCAACGCCGCGCTCGGAGACCTCTTTGCGCCGCAGCAACCGAACGGGGCAACGCCGCAAGCGGCGACGACTGCAAGCAACAAGAGAGCATCCCAGTCGGCGCTCGATCAGGCGCGGTCGACGCTCGCTCAGGCCCTCAAGGTATTGCAGCAAGGAAATTGGAATGCGTTCGGCAAAGCCATGGATGCTCTGCAGCACCAGCTCTCAGTCAAAATCAACTGACGCCCGTTCGGCCTCCCCGGCGCCGCAGTGCGATGCTCGCTCGAAGCTATCACCCCGCCACCGCTTACGCCCATTCGGCGCTGTTCCGCCGGCAGCCCGGCCCGCGCCAAGACCATGGCCGTCGTCGCGCATGACCGTAGGCGCCCAGGCCAGCGTGCGTTTTGCTGCACCTGCTCACGGCAATTGCAGGCGAGCGGCCATCAATAGGCCCAACCCTTCCGTGAATGACCACTCAGGTTGGGGGGGTCGGTTGCTGAACCTCTGTTCAGGGAGACGTTTGGCATTGCTCGTTCCTCTTGATCGACGGTGAAAATAACCCATTGCAGAGGCACCGCGACGCCCTAAATATTATCGCCGCCACAAACGGTATAAGACGAGGCCCATGCCGCACATTCCTATCGTCGATCCAGACGCTGCCGCACCCGAAGTAAATGCGGTGTATGAAGAATTCTATCGGCGAATGCAATTTCCGTCGGCGCCGAATTTCATCACCGTTCAGGGTCATTCGGAAGCTTCTTCGCGCGGCATTTGGGAGCTTCTAAAAAATGTTCTCCTGGGAGGAATACTCCCACGGTGGAAGAAAGAACTGATCATCGTCGCCGTATCACGACAGCGCGGATGTCAGTATTGCATTGCGGCCCATACCGCATGCTGCACCATGCTGGGCGTAAACGCGGAATACATGGTACGGGACGTAAATCGTATCTCCGATCCCATTCTTAGGGACTCAATATTGTTCGCAATGAAGTCGGCGCGCGATCCTCAATCCTTGACTGATTCTGATTTCGAGTCATTGCGCAGGCACGGCCTTTCAGAATCTGTAATCACCGAACTGATTAGCGTTTCGGCCTTGGCCGTGTATTTAAACATCATTGCCGACGCAACTGCCGTCGAGCCCGATGAAATGATCAAGGCTTAAGTTAGTACCAGCCCCCGATAATAGGATTATTATTGATCGAAACGATTGTATCTAAGGGCAATAGTCTTTTGTTTGCCTGAGCTGAATCGGTTGCGAACTTGGGCATGTGCTTCGGCTCACCGTTACGGTGAACGAAGTGACGATCGTTATGTCGCTTTATGGCACCTAGCGGACATCGGGCAAACGTCCGTTCCATGTCCGCTGTCGGAACATAGCTGACGCGCGCCGGTATTTGTGAATCGACTGCCGAATTTATCCGGCCGCTTGCGCCATTTCCGAGCGCACCTTGGCGCGCAGCGCGTCGATCACCGTCAGCCCCTGCGGCGTTTCCACGTGCCAGAACGTCCAGCCGTTGCAGGCTTCAAGTCCCTGCGCCAGCGCGCCGATGCGATGGATCGAGCCAACGGCTTCGCCTAGCGCCAGCGCGCCGTCGGCGCGTACCAGCGCGCGATGACGGCGCTTGGCGTCGACTAGTTTGACGCCAGGGGCGACGAGGCCGCGCTCGATCAAGGTCGTGAACGGCACCCGCGGCGCCTCGCGCGCGGTCATGAAGGTTGCCAGCGACGGCTCGGGCATGGCTTCGACCGTGGCGATGCGTTTCTCGGCAGCCTCGGCGTATGCTCTCTCCCGCTCGATGCCGATGAAATTCCGCCGCAGCTTTCGCGCCACCGCGCCGGTCGTGCCGGTGCCGCAGAACGGGTCGAGCACGATGTCGTCCGGCCGCGAAGCGGCCATGATGACGCGGGCCAGCAGCGCTTCCGGCTTCTGCGTCGGATGCAGCTTCCTGCCGTCGGGGCCCTTCAGCCGCTCCTCGCCGGTGCACAGCGGGATGAACCAGTCGGAGCGCATCTGGATGTCGTCGTTGCCGGCCTTGAGCGCTTCATAGTTGAAGGTGTAGTCGCGCTTCGCCGAATCGCGCACCGCCCAGATCAGGGTCTCGTGCGCATTGGTGAAGCGGCGGCCGCGGAAATTCGGCATCGGATTCGATTTGCGCCAGACGATGTCGTTCAGAATCCAGAAGCCGAGATCCTGCAGCATCGCGCCGACGCGAAAGATATTGTGATAGGAGCCGATCACCCACAGCGTGGCGTGCGGCTTCATCAGCCGGCGGCAGGCGGTGAGCCAGGCGCGGGTGAAATCGTCATAGGCGGAAAAGCTCGCAAACTTGTCCCAGTCGTCATCGACGGCATCGACGCGCGAATCGTCGGGCCGTTTGAGGTCGCCGGCGAGCTGCAAATTGTACGGCGGATCGGCGAACGCCAGATCGATGCTCGCGGCCGGCATCTTCGCCATTTCGGCCACGCAGTCGCCGACGATGACGCGCGATGATGGAGCGGAGTCAAAACTAACGCGGGGCGTCCTGACGGACGCCCCGCGACGCGACACAACCAAGACTCAGAACTCTGACTCAGGCGACGCGATCGGCGACGCGGGACCTACAACCGACACATGCGAAGATGCCCACCTAAGGTAAAAAACAGTTTAAAAAATCGGCTGAACAACTAGGCAATAAATGCCGAGGAACATTTGGTTAACCGCGTTCGACGCGCCGCGCCTCGCGGTCTAATACTAAGTTTCAGAGGTGCTGACTCGTCATGCCCGGCCAACCGGGTCCGGCCCGAAGTGGCCGGCGCGGCTGCATGCTTGTGCTGGGCATCCCGATTTGATCGCGAGGCGAAACAAGAATCGGGATGGCCGGGACAGGCCCGGCCATGACGCGGAGAGGGTCGGCCATTACGAAGGCCGGTATAAAATGCGCATAACAAGCCGGTCCGATCGACCGAAGCCGATGGCGGATTTTGCGATACGCGGTTGCGTGCCGTGGGTTCACTTTAGCCGCCCGTGCCATTATGGTGTTTGCTGCAGGGTTCGGTTTGTATGCAGGTCGGTCATGCCCGGAATTGATGAGCAAAAAGAGTTCGTGCCGCTCAAAATCGCGGTGCTGACGATCTCGGACACGCGCTCGCTCAAGGACGACAAGTCCGGCGCGATGCTGGTGCAGCGCATCGTCGCCGCCGGCCATGTTGTCGCCGAGCGCAGCATGGTGACCGACGATGTCGAGGCGATCCGCGCGCGGGTCAAGGCCTGGATCGCCGATCCGGTGATCGACGTGATCATCACCACCGGCGGCACCGGTTTCACCGGCCGCGACGTCACGCCGGAAGCGGTCGAGCCGCTGTTCGAAAAGAAAATGGATGCATTCTCGGCGCTGTTCTTGGTGGTGAGTTTCCCCAAGATCGGCACCTCGGCGATCCAATCGCGCGCCACCGCGGGCGTCGCCGGCTCGACTTATATTTTCTGCCTGCCGGGATCGCCCGGCGCCTGCCGGGACGCCTGGGACGAAATTCTGGTGCATCAACTCGACTATCGCTACGGGCCGTGCAATTTCGTCGAGATCATGCCGCGGCTTGACGAACATCTGCGCCGGCCGAAAGCCAGGGGCGCGACGGCATAAGTGGCTTCATAAGTGGCTTCATGAGTGGCTTCGGCGGCGAGCGCTCGGCCAGGCGCTGAAGGCGCCGCCGTCAACGCGGCATCAAATCTGCTGCCGAGCGGCGCAAGAAACATTTATCGGCGAACGGCTTCGGTGGCTTTGCGGACTTCCTTGAACCTGAAGATGTAGATCGACGCGAGAAAACCCACCACGCTGACCGCTGCTGTCGCGGGAATCTCCGCGAAAAGATAACCGACATGGGTGACGTCGTTGAATAACCAGAACACCGCGTCATTGACTCCGAGCCCGAGGAGCGAGGCGGCGGCGAACAGAAACAGCTGACTCGGAAGCCGGTGCAGGCTTCTCTCGCCAAAGGCCCAAAATTTCTGCAGAAAGAAGTTTGTGCTGCTCGAGAGCATGAATGCCGCCGTCACCGCGATCATCGTCGCGATTCCGATCAGGCCGAGAAGAACATAAAGTGTTCCATAGTTGACCCCGGTCGCAATGAGGCCGGCGATCATGAACGGAACAAACTCGCGCAACCGCGCGACGGCGAATTGAACGATTGTCGACCATGCCATCGACTGGATATGGGACGTCCGTTTGCGAATGCGAAGCGACAAATGGCGCAGTCCGGGACCGTCTCAAAGACGGAACGAGTTGTGGTCAGGATGCATAATACCAGCCATTCGTAATGGCCGACCCTCTCCGCGTCATGGCCGGGGCTTGTCCCGGCCATCCCGATTCTTATTTCGCCTCGCGATCAAATCGGGATGCCCGGCACAAGCATGCAACCGGGGCGGCCACTTCGGGCCGGAGGGCACCAATGTGACGTTCGCGGTGGCTCAAAGCTCCAAATCCCAGTGCTCGCTGACTACCGCTTTGCCGAAGCTCATGCGCTCCTCGCTGCTGGTGAGCGTAAAACCGGCCTTCTGATAAATATGCCGCGCCGCGGTCAGCACGCTGTGGGTCCATAGCGTGATTTTTTGGTAGCCGGCGCCGCGGGCAAATTCGACGCATTCGGCGACCAAGTGCGTGCCGAGCTTAAGCCCGCGCGCTTTCGGATCGACCAGAAGCAGCCGGATGCGCGCCACCGTATCGGAGTCGGCGACCAGAAACACGCAGCCGACATTTTCGCCGTCCCTCTCCGCGATCCAGCAGCGTTCGCGCCGCGGATGGTTTTTGTTGGCGAAGTCGGCGACGATCTGCGCGCAGACGCCCTCGAACGGTTCGATCCAGCCGTATTCCTGCGCGTAAAGCTTGGCATGACGTTTGACGATCCAGCCGAAATCGCCGGGCCGCGGGCCGCGCAGGATGTAGCGCCGCTCGGCTTCCGGCGCGGCGTCCGCTTGTCCGCCGAGCAGCGTCTGGATCGTGTCCATCGCCGCGATCAGACGGAGCTGATCCTCTGTCGTTAACTTGCCGAGCATCGCGCCGATGTCGTGCTGCGAACGCCGTTCGAGCGGCGCGTAGGCCTTTCGCCCGCGCGGCGACAGCGCAAGATGGCTTTGCCTGGCGTCGCGCGGCGACGCCGTGCGGCGAATGAGGCCACGCTTCTCGAAATGACGCAGTACGCGGCTCAGATAGCCGGCGTCGAGATCGAGGGCGCGGCCGATCTCGCTTGCGGTGATGTCGCCTGTGCGGCGCGCGATCTCGTAGAGCACCCGCGCCTCGGCCAGCGAATAGGGGCTGTCGAGAAAGTTCCGGCGCAGTACGCCGATCTGCCGGGTGTAAAAGCGGTTGAAGCCGCGAACCGCGGCGATGCGGTCGGCGCTGGGACCGGACTCATGTCGGTGGACTGGCATGGCGCCAGCGTCGCGCAGATACTTGACTTAGTCAAGTATATGATTGGCGGCGGCGGTCAGCGTGACGATGCGGCGGCGGCCGATGCGGCGAAGCAGGTCACGTTCCGGATCGGCGGCATTCTCGGAATGGCCGCCGAGCGAAGCGTAGAATGAACCGCCGATCAGGAGACCCTGATCGGGGCGCGGCGCCGCGCCGAGCGCAGCAATAAGGACGGCCCAGGCATCGCGGAGCCGCGCATGCCTCGAACCGCCGCGTTGGAAAATCGCAACGCGATCGAGCGGCTTCGGCCGCTGGGCGAAGCGTCGCGCTTCGCCGATCCAGCCGCTTTCCAGAACGATTCCCGGCTGCAGAAACAGCAAATAAGGTGCGCGCGCGGCGGCCGCCGCTTTGCCAAGCCGCCGGCCGAGCGTGCCCTCGACGGCGATGAAATTGCAGCCGGCCACATCGGCGATGACGGCGGTGTCGTCCCGTGAACCCGCATCGGCCACGATCACCTCGCGAATCAGGCCTTCGGTCGCGCCGGGTACGAGCGCGGCCAAGGTCGCGAGCAAGGCGCGTTCCGAATCGTGGGTGGCGATGACGACGCTGAGCATGGGGGCAACCCGAGCGTTTGTCCTCCAATAGGGACCGGCGCTTTCGGTTTTCAACAGAATCCCTTCTTGGGTTGCACTTCGCCCGGCGCTCATGAGAAATAGTTCTTGGTTTGTTCTCACCAGAGGACTATATTCGTCACATGACGCGTATATCCGCCATGACGCGCCCGCCGGCGCCCGAGCCCTCAGCGCCGGCGGGCGCGTTGGGAACCGCCGTCGAGCGCGAACGCCGCCGCGGCCGCGGTACGGTGTCGAACGGCTCGGGCCGCTATGAGCCGCTTGCCCGGGTCGCCTTCGACGATGGTTGGCAGGGATTGGACGATTTGCCGCCGTTCGCGACCAGCGTGACTGCCGATTCGACGCGAAAGATCATCACCCGCAACGATTCGCCGGATATTTCCTTCGATCGCTCGATCAATCCGTACCGTGGCTGCGAGCATGGTTGCGTCTATTGCTTCGCCCGCCCCACACACGCGTATCTGGGTCTCTCGCCGGGACTCGACTTCGAATCGAAGCTGTTCATCAAACCGAACGCTCCGGAATTGCTGGAGCGCGAATTGTCGGCGCCCGGTTACGCGCCGAAGATCATCGCCATCGGCACCAACACCGATCCGTATCAGCCGATCGAGCGCCGCTACAAGATCATGCGCGGCATCCTGGAAGTGCTGGATCGGGCCGGCCATCCGGTGGGTATCGTCACCAAGTCGACGCTGGTGCTGCGCGACCTGGATATCCTGGCGCGGATGGCCGAGCGGAACCTGGCGAAGGTCGCGATCTCGGTCACGACGCTGGACGCCAAGCTTGCCCGCGCCATGGAGCCGCGAGCGCCGACGCCGTCGCGCCGTCTCGATGCCTTGCGGCAATTGGTGAAGGCGGGCGTGCCGACTTCCGTGATGGTCGCGCCCGTCATCCCGGCACTCAACGATTCCGAGATCGAACGCATTCTCGGCGCCGTGGCCGCAAGCGGTGTGCGCAATGCCGGCTATGTGCTTTTGCGGCTGCCGCTTGAAGTCCGCGATCTATTCCGCGAATGGCTTCTTGAACATTATCCCGACCGTTATCGCCACGTGTTCAAGCTCGTGCGCGATACCCGCGGCGGCAAGGACTACGATTCGACCTTCGGCAAGCGCATGAGCGGCTCGGGTCCGATCGCCTGGATGATCGGCCGCCGCTTCGAAGTGGCCTGCGAGCGGCTCGGCTTCAACAAGACGCATGTCAAAACCACGACCGAGCATTTCCGCATTCCGCGCCCGCCGCGGCAGCAACTGGATTTGTTTTAGCGAGCCAAGTTTTTTTCTAATTTAGCGAGCCAAATCTCTCACGCTGCCCTCGCTATCCTCCTGGTCGCTAAGCCGCGTTGCCTGTCGCGCCGCGCATCGTCATCATGCGGCCCATGAGTCGCAATGGAACTGGTCGCAATGGAACCGGCCAGAACGGCAAGGGTCGAAACGGCGCCGGCCGAAACGATCGTGAATCCGCGCGCCTGCCGCTTGGCGAGGAGATCGTCCGTCCGACATTCCGCCGCGAGCGCGCCGCGCTTAAACGCGGCACTTGGCCGGTTGCCGGCTGCGACGAGGCGGGCAGGGGGCCGCTGGCGGGCCCGGTCGTTGCCGCCGCGGTCATCCTCGATCCCGACGACGTGCCGCGCGGGCTAGACGATTCGAAACGGCTCACCGCGGAGCGGCGCGAGATTCTCTACGAGCGCATCTGCGCGCGGGCGCAGGTTGCGGTGGCATTCGCACCCCCTTGGCGCATCGATCGCGACAACATCTTGCGGGCGTCGCTGTGGGCGCTGGCACGCGCGGTTGTCGCCCTGCCGGCCAAGCCGCGGCTTGTCTTTGTCGATGGCCGCGACCGCATCGATTGCGGCTGCGACTGCGAGGCGGTGATCGGCGGCGACGGCCTCGTCGCCTCGATTGCGGCGGCCTCGATTGTCGCCAAGGTAACCCGCGACCGGCTGATGACGTGCCTTGGCGCCGCTCACCCCGGCTACGGCTTCGCGCAACACAAGGGCTACAGCGTGCCCGAGCACTTTGCCGCGATCGAGCGGCTTGGCCCGACCATCCATCATCGCCGGTCGTTCGCCCCGGTGGCGGTTGCGCTCGGCCTCTTGGCGGCCGATCCCCGTGCGGCGGCGACCGACGTGTTGCCGCTCTGACCTTTCGGTCCCATAAGCGGTGCGCGTCTTTCGCGGAAAGCGAACCCGCCGAGAAGCAAGGCCCGGGACAATCAAGTAAAAAGTTCCATGTTCTACGTTCCGCTCTATTTTGAAGCGATACGGGCGCGTCCATTGCTCGTTTTCTGGCTGGCCACGCTGTCGCAGGCGGCGTTGTGGCTCCTCGTTCCCATCCTGTTTTACGCGGCGCCACCGGGCGATCTGGCGCAAGTGCTAGCCATCGGCCACGAGTTCCAGTTCGACAGCGATGTCGGGCCGCCATTGGCGTTCTGGCTGGCTGAGATCGTCTTTCGGCTCGGCGGTCTGTTCGCCGTCTATGCGCTGGCGCAGGCCTGCGTGGTTGCAACATATTGGTACGTTTTCAGACTGGGCAGCGCCATCGTCGGGCCCACCCAAGCCGTGATCGCAGTCCTGCTCATGGTCGGCATTTCGGCATTCACGGTGCCGTCGCCGAATTTCGGTCCGCCGCTGCTGACCATGGCGTTGTGGGCCTTCGCGCTTTGGCATTACTGGCAGGTGGTGGGCGAAGGCAAAGCGCGATCTTGGTACGCGCTCGGCGCCGCCGCGGCCCTCATCCTGCTGGCCAGCGAGGCGGCGTTGATTCTGCTCGGAACGCTGGGCGCGTTTACGGTCTTGAGCGCGCGCGGCCGCGCGGCTCTCGATCGGATCGAGCCATGGATCGTCGCCGCCGGCCTGGTCTGCGTTCTATTTGTGCATCTGCTTTGGCTTGAGGGCGCCAGCGACAGCCTGACGCCAATCATTCACCGGCTGCGCGAAGCCGGCATGGCCGGTAAAAACACCGTCTCCTGGCTGCGGTTGGCGAGCGTGCTCATTCTCGCACATGCCGGTCTGGCCATTCTCGTGGTGCTGGCGCGCGGCTGGCCGGCTGGCCGCGGCGGGCCGCTGCCTCCAGTAACACGCGACATCCCGGACGACTTGGCGCGGAGTTTCATAAAGGCTCTGGCTTTGCTGCCCGCGTTGGTGTCAACAATCGTCGCGGCGGTTCTCGGCCGCGCGCTGCCGGTCGGCGGTGTGGCACCGTTTGTCGTGCTGTCCGGGCTCGCGGTGATCGTGATCGCCGGCGACTCGATTTCGCTCTATCACCAGCGTCTCCTCGGCTTGGCCTGGGTCGGGCTGCTGATCGTTCCGGCCATCATGGTCCCCGCCGTCATGTTCTTTCTGCCGTGGACGCTCGGCACCAACCTGACGGTTGCCGAGCCGGCGTCCGCGATGGGCCGCTTTTTCGCCACGACCTTTCAGACCAGGACCGGACATCCGCTGGCGGTCGTCAGCGGCCAGATAGGCCCCGCCGCGGTGGTTGCGGTCGGCGCGCCCAGCCGCCCCAGCGTCTATTTCGATGAAGATCCGCAGCGCTCGCCTTCGGTCACTCCCGCCGAAATCCGCAGCAAAGGCGCCGTGGTGGTGTGGCTGACGCCGACCACAAATCCGGCGCCGCCGCCCGACGTTAAAGCCTATTTTCCCGATATCGTCCCCGAAGTGCCGCAAGTGTTCGAGCGCAGCGTGCAGGGCCGCATGCCGGCGTTGCGCATCGGCTGGGC
>JBOHIU010000089.1:0-12718 GCA_050725855.1 Xanthobacteraceae bacterium
AGAATCTCCGGCCAGGTGATCAGCCTGACGTTTGCGTTGCCCCTGGTGCCCAGCTCGATCGACGCCGCGATCTGCGCGACCATGAGCTCGTGCGCGAAATTGTGGTGATAGCTCTTGGAGAGAAACGGCAAGCCGCGCTCGGCCAATACCTTGGAGCCGCGTTCATCTAATTGATAGATCAGCCGGCGATGATTGGCGTCGGCACATTGCCGTTGCTGGACCGGCCGCGCCAGATAGAGATTGGGCTTGCGGCACAATAGATTGAGGCGATGGATGAGGGCCTTCTCGCTGCCGCCGACAAAGGCGTGAATGGCGTCGCTCGGCAGATAGCGGAAGCGAACGAGCAGCTGGAATATCGCGATGTCGCGCTCGGTCGGGTAGACGGCAACCGCCGCCCCTGCCCGGCCAGCAACAGGATCACGGCTCCATCGGGAATTGCGGACGTGGCGTTTGCTTGCCGATTGCATGCACAGAAGAAAACTTGGCGCACGCGGGATGGCAAGAGCGCTGCTCGTCTGTGCGAGCAAGCGCGAGACGCGGCGAGGAAAGTGCTCGCGTCATTGTGAAGGCGTCGAAGGCTTCCATTCGGACGCGGGCTCGCCAGGGTCCGGCGCGCCCAAGATCGAGGGGCTTCCTTTGTGGGCGCGTTGAGCGACCGCCTCCGCGAGCGCTTCGGTGATATCCGCCGGCTTCGTTTGGTCGGGTGTTGTCGGCTCTGCAACGTCCTTAAGCGGCATCGGCTCCGGTGGGGGCGGCGGATTTGCCGAGAGTTTGTCGCGATTGAGCTTGAGCAGGTGCGCGTAGGCCTGGTCCGACATGCGGGGCTGCCGTTCCAGAATCCCGTAGGGCAGATGCAGCGAAACCGCCGTGTCCGTCATTCCGGTCACATAGCAGGCGAACCGCGTGTGATCCTTGGCGCGCCGCTGCCGCAGGATCAGCTGCGGGTCGCAGCGCATGTCGCGGGCCATAAAATTCGCATCGGTCGCCGAAACGCCGCCGGCGTACTTGATGGCGGTATTCGACGCCAAGGTGGCGCGCAAGGCGGTCGAAAGCTGGCCGTCGATTTGCTGGTGCGCCAGCGTCACGCCTAATTTGTACTTGCGCGCCATCTGCAGAAGCTTTTGCGTCTTGTCGTCGAAATACTGCGCGGCCTCGTCGACGATGAGGAACGCGGGATGCCACCGGCTCTCGTCCTCAATGCCGATGCGCTCAAACGCTGCATTCAATGTCAGCGCGATCATAAAGCGACCGAAGAGCTGCGATCCTTCCTCTTCCAGCGCGTCCTGCGACGTGTTGACGAGGACGATAGAGCCGGACTGGAGCGCCGCGAACATGTCGAGTTTGCGCTCGCCGGCGGAGAACATCCGATCGAAGGCCCTGATCTGCAGTAGTCCGTACAGTCGGTACAAGACCTGCTCGCGGGTCTGGTCGAAGGATTTGTTGAAGAATTGATTGTCGAAAAAGGCGCGGGTGGTCTGGTCGAGGGCGCCGATATGGGCTGCGAATTTCGATTTACTCTGGGCGCCGGTCTCCATCAGTTCGCGAAGCGTGTGGATGGTGGCGCCGACCTCCGGGTCGGAAGCCATCTGCAGCATGAGACGCACCACGTATACGCTTTGGCGAGCAGGCGATAGCCGTCGGCGTCATACGGTCGATAGGTGAGGTACTTTTTCAGGCAGGCGATGCCCTCGCGTATCGTCGCCTCGGAATGGTTGGTGCTGGTGGATAGGATCGCCTCCTGATAGAGGAGTCGGCCGGCAATCCAATCGGCATCGCAGTGAAAGAACCGTCCGGTATCGTCCTTGACGAGCACGCGTGCGCCAGGGTCCAAGTCGCGGGCTCGGACGGTGTCGTGGGCCGCATAATCGAGCAGCTTGATGGTCTCGCGATACTGGTCTTGGTAAGGCCCGATCTTATTCTGGTGGCGCTGTGACAGCGTCTTCGCTTGTCGGTAAATATCGTCGGCGTTGAGGATCAATCGCTCCGCTTCCCGCGTCTGTTCGGCGGTCGGCCGCGGCGGTGGCACCGGCGGTTGGATGGGCGGGGTGGGCTGCCGCGACGCTGAGGCCGAGGACTTGGGGTGACGCGACCTGAGTCGCTGGAAATCCGATTTAATTTTTTGGGCCAAACTGACAACGTCGCGACCCCCGTCGCCCCGCTTCAGTACAACTTCGCGAAACGCGGCGGCAATCCGTTGCAGTAGCCGTTCCATCGGCGTCGCGTCCCTTGGCCTCGCAAAAGGGGGCGAGCCGATCAGACGTACTGGTAGGCCGCGAGACCGACAGAATCGCGACCTTCGATAGACACCGGAACCCCACCCCCGGTTGAGTATCGGAAACGCCGGAGCAGTGAGTCAAGAAAAAAGCCTCCGGCAGCGCCGGAGGCTGAAGGTGGCTCCCCATAAGGGGATCGTGTCGTGGCCCTATCTAGCCAACAGGCTGCTTCTGCATCCACGCCTCGATCTCGTGCTCCAACCAGTAACAGCGCGCGCCGCGTTTCCCCTCGGCCTTGCGGGGCTTCGGGAATTCGCGACACTTGCGTCGCCGGTCGAGCGTCGCTCGGGCGATGGCAAGCTTCTGGCACACCTGTTTTTTCGATATGAAGCGCATTGAACACTCCCGATTTTGTCGAGGAGCGTTGCAACGCAGCCACGGCTCCGACCTGATCCGTGGATAGGCGGGAAAGTACGAGAAGGGGACGCGGTGAGCAATACCGCAAAGCTGCTCACAGCTACTCAGATGCGCATATCACGCGGCGCGCGCTTGGTCGGGAATCGTTTTGCTCCAGAAAAGCCGCGAGGTTGCTCTTCCATAATTCGATCGCCCCGCTTATGCGGCGTCGCGCGTCGCGGAGAGGCCCTTAAACTTGTCCAACAGGTCCGCCCAATCTTGCAATAGCTTCACCCGTTCGGGCCAGTACTGCGCCCTGTTGTATGCTCGTCTGTTCTCGTCTTCGTCTTGGTGCGCGAGCGCGGTTTCGATCACGTCCGGGCTATAGCCTCGCTCATTGAGGATCGTGCTGGCGGAAGCCCTGAAGCCGTGGGCGCACATTTCGTCCTTTGAATATCCCATCCGCCGCAGGGCGGAATTCATCGCGTTTTCGGAGAGCGGACGTATGACCGAGCGTATAGAGGGAAATACGAGGCCGCCTTCGTCGCCCAAGTGCCAGATGTCTCGCAAGACCGCAACTGCTTGGCGGGAAAGCGGCACGTCGTGGGGGCGGCGCATCTTCATCCGCTCCACCGGGATGCGCCACATGGACTTTTGCCAGATCACTTCGGCGCGCCGCATGAAGCGGACTTCGCCGGGCCGCACCATCGTCAAGGCGACGAATTGGAGCGCTGCCTTCAGCGTCGGCCACCCGTCGTATTCGTCGATGGCAACCATGAGGCTGGCGAGCATGCGCTCGTCAGTGATCGCGGGACGATGAACTACGATAGGCTTTAGCAGCGCGCCACGCAGAGGATAGGTAGGGTCATTGGTCGCGCGCAACGTTTGGATGGCGAGCCGGAACACGCTCCCGATCGCACCGCGCATCTTCCTTGCCGTCTCCCTCCGGCCGCTCTTTTCAATCTTCTTGAGGAGTGCGAGGACTTCCGCCGGCGTGATCTCAGTAATGGGAAGATTTGCGAGCGGCTTGGCAAGGTCGAGAAGATGCCAGCGGTTCTTGGCCATGGTTGATGCCGCCGTTCCGCTCTCCTCCAGGTTGGTCAGATGCTCTTCGGCGATGGCTCGGAACGTGTTGTTGGCCGCCTTTGCGGCGGCGAGCTTGTCGAGCTTCTTTTGCCGAGAGGGACTGACGCCGGAGGCGAGTAACTTGCGCGCCTCGTCGCGCTTGGCGCGCGCTTCTGCGATCGAGACATCAGGGTAGGCGCCGAAGCTCAGCATGTTTTGCTTGCCGCCGAAGCGGTAGCGCAATCGCCACAACTTGCTGCCATTCGGCCTGACCAATAGGTGCAGGCCATGACCGTCGCGGAGCAAGTACGGCTTGGAACGCGGCTTCGCGTTTTGCACGGCAAACGCGGTGAGGAGCATGAGTATACGCCTCCATGGCGGCATACGGCCGTATACTCACTCTTATACTTGTATACTCACGCTGTCACGGTTTTTCGTGAGGAGCGATGAGGGTCTATTTCCGTGTTAAAGCTTTGATCCTGAACTTGAATTGAGGAGCCATGAGCAAGGTTGATAAACGCTGAGATACAACTTATGGTGCCCGTGGAGGGAATCGAACCCCCACTCCTTGCGGAACACGATTTTGAGTCGTGCGCGTCTACCAATTCCGCCACACGGGCTAATATCAGGATGCCGTGTTCGAACCGTCACCCCTTCGCGGTCGTCGTCGAGCCTGTCCCGTTCGTGCCGACTTGGCCCCGGCGGGACAGGTCCGGGCGCCATCTATATCCATGGCGGGCGCTCCCGGCAAAATGAAAATCGGACGTCTTGTTTCCACCCCAAAGTTCGCCAAATTGTTGCCAGGTAGACGCTCGCCGAGGTTTTCATGCACCAAGTCCTACCCATGAGGCGGAGCTGGTCCGGCCGGCTTGCCGCGTCGCCGGCGGCGCGCGCGGCTCTCGCCGTTTTCGCCATCAGCCTCGCCACCATGCTCGGCGCCTGGTATTTCCAATTCGTTCTCGGCTATCCGCCCTGCGAGCTGTGCCTGGATGAACGTATCCCCTACTACATCGTCATTCCCCTTTCGCTGTTGGTGACGCTGGCGGTGGTCGCCGCAGCGCCGCGCCCGCTGGTGAGCGCGGGCTTCGTCATCATTCTTGTCGCGGTCCTCAGCGGAGCCGCGCTCGGCACCTATCATGCCGGCGTGGAATGGCACCTCTGGGCAGGTCCGGCGGACTGCACCGGTCCGCTCGGCGATCTCGGCGGCGGCGGATCGCTGCTCGCCCAGCTCAGCTCCATCCATGTGGTGCGTTGCGACCAGGCGGCGTGGCGCCTCCTCGGCATCTCGCTCGCCGGCTATAATGCGCTGATCTCGCTCGCCATGGCGGCAATCGCCGGTTACGGCCTGGTGGCGCGAAAGGCCTGAAGCGGCGTTCGGCGGCAAAACAGAGCCGCGGCCCTCGCGCACCAAAGAGGCTGCGTTGCAACGCCCCCGGCGATCAACTAGCCTTCACAATTCGGATCATTCGCGGTGGGGCCCGATACCCGTCGGGCGCGAATGCCGCAACCCAGCCGCGGCGCGCCTGACAGGCGCCGCGGACCGCGGCGGAGAAGTCAAACCCTCAACCTCAATCACTGAAAGGCGCTGTCGATGCGTTTCCTGGAATGCGGAAAGCGGACGTTTCTTGCTATCGGCGGCGCGTGCGCGCTGGCGATCGCGCTGCCGTTCGGCGCGGCGCGGGCGCAGACCAAGACCTACGTCATGAAGATCACCACGCCCACGATCCACGCCGCTCTCGACCAATACGCGCGGGAGTTCGTCGCCGAGGTCGAGAAGGATTCCGGCGGCCGGATCAAGGGCCAGGTCTATCCGGCCAGCCAGCTCGGCTCGATCCCCCGCCAGATCGAAGGCACCCAGTTCGGCTCGATCCAGGTCGCGATCATCCCGCCGGAATTTTTTGTCGGGGTCGATCAGCGCTTTGAGGTCTTGGCGGCCCCGGGCCTCGTCAGCACGATGAAGCAGGGCCAGCGCGTCGCGGCGAACCCTCAGGTGATCAAGCTAATGCTCGGGCTCGGCGCCAACAAGGGACTGCACGGCATCGGATTGTTCATGGCCGAGCCGGCCGTTGTGGTTTCCAGGAGCGCGATCCGCCATCTCGCCGATTTCAAGGGCAAGCGCCTGCGGATTTTTGCCTCGCAATTCCAGTCGGTCGCGTTCCAGCGGCTCGGCGTGACGCCGATCGCGATGTCGCCGAGCGACGTGCTGCCCGCGATCCAGCAGGGCACACTCGATGGCGCGGTGTTCGGCGTGACGCTCCTGTCCGGCCTGCACTTCTACGACAGCGCCAAATACGTCACCATGACCCGCCATTCGGGCATCTTCGCCATGGTCGAGGTCAGCAAGAAATGGTACGACTCGCTGCCGGCGGATCTGCAAAAGATCATCGATCGCGACGGCGCCAAAGAAGCGGTCGCGATCAATCCGCAAGCGGTGCAGATCTCTGATGCCGCACGCAAGGTGTGGCTCAAGGGCGGCGGCGAATTGATCAACCTGCCGGCGGCCGAGCAAGCAAAAATGCTCGATATCATGGGCAGCGTCGGCGACGATGTCGCCAAGAGCAAGCCGCCGTTGCAAGCCGCCTATAATGTCGTCAAGGAGGCCGCGCACCAAGCCAAGTAGCCGTGTCGGTCCGGCACCGAAGGGAGGATGAAATGCGTCGCAGCGTCAATGGAATCCTCAACGGCGCGGCCGCCGCCACGGCAGCCGCCGCTCTCCTGCTGGCACTTCCGACCGTTGCGGCTGCCGCGCCGCAGCGGACCTATCTGATGAAGCTCTCGACGCCGACGATTCACGATATTCCCAACGCCTGGGCGAGCAACTTCGCCACGGCGCTGAAAAAGGATTCCGGCGGCCGCATCAAGGTCCAGATCTATCCGGCGAGCCAGCTCGGCTCGATCCCGCGGCAGATCGAGGGCACGCAGTTCGGCTCGATCCAGTGCGAAGTGGTGCCGCCGGAATTCCTGGTCGGGCTCGATCCTCGGTTCGAGGTCATGGCCGCGCCGGGTCTGGTCGATTCCCAGGCGCATGGCCAGCGCGTCGCCGCCGATCCGAAGGTGCTCAAGCTCATGCTCGGGCTCGGCGCCAGCAAGGGATTGCACGGCGCCGGACTGTTCATGGCCGAACAATCCGAGCTCGTCAGCAGGATGCCGATCCGTCATCTCGCCGACCTCAAGGGCAAGAAAGTAAGGATCTTCGCCTCGCAATTCCAAAGCGTGGCGTTCGAGCGGCTCGGCGTCACGCCGGTGGCGATGACGCTCGGCGACGTCCTGCCAGCCATTCAACAAGGCACCATCGACGGCGCCATCACCGGCATCGGACCGGTTGCCAACTTCCACATGGTGGACGCGGCGAAGTACGTCACCAGGATCGGCCAGCCGGCGATCTTCCTCATCGCCGAGATCAACAAGAAGTGGTACGAGTCGCTGCCCAAAGACCTGCAGAAAATCGTCGATAAGGACGCCGCCGAACAATCGCTGGCGATCGGTCCGTTTGCGGTCAAATCGGTCGAGCAATCGGAGGCAGCTTTCAAGGCCGCCGGCGGCGAGCTGATCGACTTCCCGCCGGCCGAGCAGGCCGCAATGATGAAAACGATTTCGAGCGTCGGCGCGGATGTATCGAAAAAGAACCCGGCGGTCGCGGCCGCCTACAATATCGTTGCCGACGCCGCGGCGCGGACGCGGCAAGCTCCAAGCCAGTGAGCGGATGGCGGCGCTCGCGCGCCGCACGCCGTGCGATCTGAAAGAAGTCATCGACGAGTAGGAGCCGCGCAGGCCTCGGCAATCAACCTCCAGATGCCGGATTTCAACGCCAAGTCGCGAGTGGCATGGACAACAGCCGGAGGCGGCGCATCGATCGCGCCGCCGCCCGACGAGTGGGCATGCTGCAAGGACCGACGTACGCCGGCGCCGACGTGTCGAAAACAAATCCGCCGCATTCAGGCCGCCTATCAAACACTCCGCGATGCGGCGAAGTGAGCATACGTTCGGCGGAGATTTTCGTTGTCCGGCGGGCGGCCATCATCTAACGTCTTGGGTGGACAACCGCGAAGGTGCGATTATACGCCGCAGTTATCCGCCAACAAAAAAGCGATCGCGGGAGAATTGTCGCCCGATCGGCGCTTCGCACGAAGCGGCCGGTGCGTGAGTGGGAGGAAGATATGTGCGTCGATGAACGCGGGGTGATGGCGCGGGCGATATTCGGCGCGGTCGTTGCCGAAGCCAATGAGCCGGCCGTTCAATGGGTCGGGCAATGATCGAGGCGATCCACAGGACCATTGGCTGGGTGTTAACGCTGACCCGCAGCTTGTCGGCGATTTTCCTGGCCGCAAGCGTGACGATCAATTTCATCAACATCGTCGGCCGGTATGTGTTCAGCGTATCTCTGCCGTGGGCCGAGGAGATCATGCTCTTCCTCATGGTCGGCTGCGTCTTTACCGGCTGCTGCGCGGTCGCGTGGGAGGGCCGCCACATCCGCATGGACGTCTTGATTTCGGCGCTGCCGCCGAAACTCCACGCGTTTTTCAACGTGCTGTCGGACCTGGTCCTGATCGCCGCCGGGATCACCGTCACCATGTTTTCCTATCCGGTGATCCGCGAACTGGCGGCGTTCGACGAACGCAGCGAGGCGGCGAATTTTCCGCTGGTCATTCCGCAATCGATGGTGCCGATCGGCTACAGCCTGATGGCGCTGCTCGTGATTATACGGCTGTTGACGCCAAGGCGCAGTCCGGCCGCACGCGGCACTGACACGCACAGCTGACCGGGCGGACGACGATGGCGTATTTGGTCTATTTCGGCCTGCCGGTGCTGCTGCTTATCATCGGCTTTCCTATCTTCCTCGTTCTCTTGGTGACGTCGATCGTCGCCGTGGTCACCGTCGCCGGCGTGCCTACCGATGCGATGCAGACCTACATGTTCGGCAGCCTCGACAACTTTCCACTGCTTGCCGTTCCGTTCTTTGTGCTCGCCGGCGAATTCATGGCGCAAGGCGGCATCGCGCGGCGCATCATCGCCATGGTCATGGCCATCGTCGGCGGCATTCGCGGCTCGCTCGCGGTCACGACGGTGGCGGCCTCGGAACTGTTCGGCGCCATGTCGCATACCGCGATCGGCACCGTGGTCGCCATGGGCCGCATGCTCTATCCGACGCTCAAGGAGAACGGCTATGACGACCGCTTCTCCGTTGGACTGATCGCATCGTCCGGCGCGATCGCCGTGGTCATTCCGCCTTCGATCGCCATGATTCTGTACGCGGTCTCGGCCGAGCAATCCGCGGTACAGCTCTTCACCGCCGGCATCCTGCCGAGCCTTCTCATCGGCTTGATCGATGCCGGTTTTGTCATCGGTTACGCGAGGGTCAAGCGAGTGCCGCTCGGCGCACAGGCGCGCTGGGAGATCATCTGGAAAACCAGCAAGGATGCGAGCTGGTCGATCGGCACGCTGGCCGTGATCTTCGGCGGCATCTACGGCGGCGTCTTCACGCCGACCGAGGCCGCCGGCGTCGCCGTCGTCTATTCGGTTTTCGTGACGATGGTCATCTACCGCGAGGTCGATATCTTCAAGTTCTGGAAAATCCTGGTCGACTCTGCGTTTTTGATCTCGCAGATCCTGCTCATCGTCACCTCGGCCGGCATCTATTCCTGGCTGCTCACCACCAGTGGCATTCCGCAGCACATTGTTGCCTCGATCGACGCCCTTCATCTCGCCAAGTGGGAGCTTCTGATTATTCTCAATATCGGGCTGCTGGTCGCGGGAAGCTTTCTCGAACCGCCCGCCGCGATCCTCATTCTGACGCCGCTGTTGCTGCCGATCGTCGAAGCCGTCGGTGTCAATGCCATTCACTTCGGCATCATCGTGGCGGTCAATCTCAGTCTCGGCATGTACACTCCGCCGTTCGGCCTGAACCTGTTCTCCTCGCAGGCGGTCTTCAACGCGCCGCTGAGCCGCATCTATCTCGGCGTGCTGCCGTTCCTTTTGCTGAATTTCGCGGCGCTTCTCATCATCACCTTTATCCCTGAAATCTCGATGGTGCTGCTGCACCACTGATCGTGCGCCGCTGCCACGCATTTTCAAAAAACAAGGAACGAAATCGTCGAACGGCCGCTGCGGGAGGAACCGCAGACCTTGATTAGCGCGGATTCGCACCTCTGGCGCTCGCCGCTGGGTTCCACTAAGCTTTCGTCGTGGTTCCGACACGTCCAGCTACTATTGTGGCGTCTCTTCCATGGAGGTCCATCATGGGTCTGTTTGACGAACTCGGCGGCTCGCTGAAAGGAGCCTTGGGTCAGGTCGAAGCGTCAGCCGCGCCGGCCTTGATCAACAGCTTGTTGGCCAAGACGCAATTCGGCGATCTCAACGGCCTGGTGGCGCAGCTGCAGCAGGGCGGCCTGCAGCAGGAAGTTCAATCATGGCTCGGTAACGGCGCCAACATGCCGGTCACCGCCGATCAATTGAAGGCGGCGCTCGGCAATTCCCAGGTTCAGGAAATCGCGCGTCATCTCGGTCTACCGGTCGACGCCGCGCTCAATACGGTCGCCCAACATCTGCCCAATGCGGTGGATCAGGCGAGCCAAAACGGAAAATTGCAGCCGGCGACCTGAAGACAATCCGGCCTTAATCAGAAAATTAGAGAGAGGACACACATGAAGACGATCTCCCTGTACGCGGCCATGTTCGTGGTCGCGTCGTTTTTGCCGGTTGGCGCCGCCACGGCGCAGACAACCGGCGCCACCGCCGGGGCGACCTGCAAAACCCAAGCCGGCACTCTCCACGGCGCGGCCATGACGAGCAAGGTCAAGAGTTGCTGCAGGCAACAGGCGACAGCACAAAAGCTTCATGGCGCCGCGGAAAAAAGCTTCCGTACGAGCTGCGAGAAGGCCGGGCTCGGCACTTGAGCCCAGCGTTCGCCGCTCTCCTTTGATTCAACCTCGCCGAAATATGCTAGCGGAGAAAGATCGATGAAAACCCATCTGTTGACCGTCTCGGCAATTATTGTCGCGGCCTTTGCGTTCACGGCCGTCTCGGTTCCTGCCCAGGCTCTCACGAGCAAGGAGTGCAGTGCCAAATACAAGGCCGCCAAGACGGCCGGCACGCTTAACGGCATGAAATGGAAAGACTTCCGCAAGACGGAATGCGGCGCCACGGCGTCGGCCGCACCGTCCATGGCGCCGCCGCGTGCTCCGGCGGGAAAAATGGCGAAGCCAGCGCCGGCGCCGGTCGCCACCGGCAACGCTGTTTTCCCGTCCGCCGTCTCGCCCAAATATTCCAAGGATTCGGCGGGCAAGGCGCGCATGCAGACCTGCCTTGACCAATACCACGCGAACAAGGCGAGCAACGCCAACGGCGGGCTCAAGTGGATCCAAAAAGGCGGCGGCTATTACAGCGAATGCAACAAGCGCCTGAAGGGCGCGTAACGTCCGCCGGATCGGCGTCGATTCCAGCCCGGTGCCGCCGCGCCCGCGATGGCGCGGCGGGTTTTGGAGACGGGCGACGCATCGGTGAAAACCACCGGCAGCCAAACGGCCAGGGCGGCGTGCATTCCAGTCGATGGCAAGGAACATGAATCGGCCCGATTATCAGATCGCTTGGCAATCCAAGCCACAATCGAGGTCGTATTGAAATGGGCAGACAGATTGCCGCCGTGCTTTACGTCGTGGCGATGGCGGCGGTCATCATCGGCGTGGATGTCGTCTTCTTCAGAAACCGTTTCTGGGAACGGCTGATGGTGAATATCGGCATTGTCCTGGTGTTCGCCGCTTTCTACTTGCGATTCCTCAGTTCAATAGCGGCCGGATAGCTGCGTGCGCGGCGAGGCCGCCGCACTTGTCACCCCGGCGCCGCCGAGGCCCGAATCGGCAAGGTTTCAAAAGCCGGCTATTCGCTTGATATTACTGGTGGGCGGTAGAGGGATCGAACCTCTGACCCCTTCCATGTCAAGGAAGTGCTCTTCCGCTGAGCTAACCGCCCGAGAGCGAGGCTGGATGTAGCGTTGCCGCGCCCGTGGGGTCAAGAGCGCCGTGGCTCGGCCGCCCGTCAAAACTTGACGCGGTCGCCGCCCTTGAGCCCGAGCATCTGCCGCGCCTCCGCGGGAGTGGCGATGTCAAAGCCCAGATCCTCGATGATGCGGCGGATTTTGGTCACCTGCTCGGCATTGCTCTTGGCGAGCTTGCCGGGCCCGATATAGAGCGAATCCTCCAGGCCGACGCGCACGTTGCCGCCGATCATTACCGCGGCGGTGCAGAAATTCATCTGATGCCGGCCGCCGGCGAGCACCGACCACAGATAATCCTTGCCGAACAGCCGGTCGGCGGTGCACTTCATGAAGAACAGATTGTCGAGATCGGCGCCGATACCGCCCAATATGCCGAAGATGAGCTGCAGAAAGATCGGCGGCTTGAACATGCCGCGGTCGACGAGGTGCGCGAGATTATAGAGGTGTCCGGTGTCGTAACATTCGTGCTCGAATTTCACTGCATGGCCTTCGCCGAGTGTCTTGTAAACCTTCTCGATATCGCGGAACGTGTTGGGGAAAATATAGGCGTCGGAATTGAGCAGATAGCTCTCCTCCCAATCGTATTTCCAGGTCTTGTAGCGCCGCGCCATGGGAAAAAGCGCGAAGTTCATCGAGCCCATGTTCATCGAGCACATTTCCGGCGACAGCGTGTTAGCGGCGGAGATACGCTGGTCGACCGTCATGGTCACGGCGCCGCCCGTGGTGATGTTCACCACCGCGTCGGTCGCCTGCTTGATGCGCGGCAGAAACTGCATGAACACCGAGGCTTCCGACGACGGCCGTCCGTCCTTCGGATCGCGGGCGTGCAGATGCAATATGGCGGCGCCGGCCTTGGCGGCATCGATCGCCTGAGTGGCGATCTGATCGGGCGTGATCGGCAGCGCGTCCGACATGGTCGGCGTGTGAATCGAGCCGGTAATCGCGCAGCTGATGATGATCTTGTTCGCCATGGTTTGCCTCTTTCCCTTTCGCCGTCGCCCCTCGGCCGGCCGGACCTTTGATGCCCGGATCGCGCCGGCATCGTCAAGGACCG
>JBOHIU010000090.1:0-7834 GCA_050725855.1 Xanthobacteraceae bacterium
TCCGCGGTGGTCGTGCTTTGGGCATTGCTCCCGGAGACCAAGCCCGCGGATTACGGCGAGTGATATTGAGCCGCGAAGCGGCGGTATCCGATTTGAGCAACTTCATATCTGCCGTCCGACATATCTGGTGTCCGACTTGACGCCGGATTGTTCTCGAATCGGCGGCTTGGCCAAAGTCCGCAGCGGCGGTATCGTTGACGGTAATGCCCAGCGCCGCGCTGAAGCCGATCGTCGAAGCAAATAAGCAGCCTATTCAGTAGATGCAAGCAGACAGGAGAAACCATGAATGAGCCACTGACTCGGCGAGCGATGTTGCTCTCCGCCGGTGCCGCCATCACGACCGCCGGCGCGATATCTGGCCGCGCGCCGGCAGCAACGGGACTGGACGCGCTCAAGGTCGTCTCGTTTCACGGACTGAGCAACGTCCCGATCTTTGCCGCTCAAAAAAACGGTCTATTTTTTAAGTACAGACTTGCCGTGGATCTGATCTACACGCCGAACTCGAAATCGCAGCGCGAAGGGCTTGCGAACGGATATTGTCAGATCATCCACACCGCGGCCGACAACGCGGTGGCCATGGTCGAGCTTGCCCACGTAGACGCCATCATCGTCGCCGGCGGCGACAACGGTTTCAATCGCATTTTCGTTCAGCCCGATATCACGTCGCTGTCGGACTTGCGCGGCAAGACGCTCGTCGTCGACGCGCCCAGTACGGCTTTTGCGCTCCTGCTTTACAACGCTCTCAAGAGTGCCGGCTTGAACAAGGACGATTATAAGGTGCGCTCGATCGGCGGTTCGCCGCAGCGGCTGAAAACCATGCTGACCGACAGGGCCAATGCCGCGGCAGGAATTCTCAGTCCGCCTCTAAGCTTCAAGGCCGCCGCAGCGGGGCTCAAGGATATGGGTTCGGCCAACAAGTCCATCGGCGCTTATCAATCGGGCTGTATCGTTGTTATGCGCTCCTGGGCCAAGGCCAATCGCGAAACGCTCGTGCGCTACCTCAAGGCGATCGTCGAAGGCTACCGCTGGTTCCTTGATCCCGCCAATAAGGAAGCGGCGACCGCGCTTTTGGCGGACAGGCTTAAGCTGTCGCGCGACGAGGCAGTGAAATGCTACGCCATCGCCACCGATCCCGTCGATGGCTTCGCCCGGAATGGGAAGTTCAGCATTCCCGGCTTTGAAAACGTTCTCAGGCTGCGCGCCGAAATCGAAGGCGATTGGGGCGGCAAAGCGCCGCCGCCGAGCAAGTACATCGATCTGTCATACTATGACGAGGCGATAAAGCAGCTGTAACCGCCGCAATTCATTTCACCAGCCCTTTGTGACGCAATAACCCTCCGGGAGGAGGCGGTCTTCGACGACATCACAGCGCCACGGCGCCGGCAATGTCGCATCTGCGACTTAAGACGCCGCGAAAATCTGACCCGTGCATTATTGGATTGAGCTGGGACTCGAAGTCGGCCCGGAAAGGAACATTTGGCTAACGGGTGAATTCCAAAGGTGAGGAAGCCGTCGAAGGCTCTTCATCCACAGGAGTGCCCCCAAATGTGCGATTACAGTCTGCATCTCGTCGCGTCGCGGCCGGCAAAAGTCGGTGACAAGCTCGTGGCGACGGATTTTGCCCGTTCGATCACCCGTGGCTTTTCCGCTGTCGGCGAACCCGACGTGGCGGTTTGCCTGCTGCCCGGCACGGAAATCGCGTTCGAGCAGGAAGTCCAGTATGACCGCGCTTTCAGCCTGTTCGGCAAGGCGCGCGTCGAGCACAAGGTCGCCCGTTTCCGTCAGGTCAACATGGACGACCCGCATGTGCATCACGACGCCCTCGAATTCCCCGGTGGGCAGATCGTGATGGTGACACGATTGATGCCCGCCCAACGTGCCACCGTGCTGCAGCTGCCCGCATCCGCGAGCGAGCACAGTCACGGCAAACAAACCTCCGAGGGCGTGCGCGACCTGGAGCCGATCAGCCGTTGAAAAGCGCGCCAGTTGCGCGGGCAATTTGCCCGCGCGCTGCGCAACCATTGAACGTCACGGGCGGGGTTCTCAAAATGCACGCCGACCATGAGCCAGGATGATTGCCGCGCGGCCATCATCCCACGCTCGCGAGACGCGGGTCGTGCCGGCCTCTTGCATCATTGCAATATGCGTTTCAATGCCGCCATGCTGCTGGAATAGATCGTAGTCTAGAAATAGCGCTCCTGGCTTGAGCAGGTCCGCGACTCCGCGATAACAGCCGGCAATTTTGTCCAAAGCCCGTAAATTGTGAATGGCGATTGCCGAGACAATGAGGTCGAACGGCCCCCCGACCTGTTGAGCCCAGTCCGGGGCGGTAAGGTCCGCGCACACGAACGATAGCTGGCCAGCGCATTTCGCCAAACGCTGGCGCGCCCGCTCCAGCATCAATTCCGAATAGTCTTGCAGCGTCACACGGGCATTCGGGTAAGCCCGTAAAACTTCTTCGGTGATGAAACCATAACCGGCGCCGACGTCGAGAACCGCGAGCGCCGCATCGCGCGGCAGCGCCGCCATCTCGATCATCTGTCTGATGCGCGGGCGGCGCTCGTCTTCTCGGTTCTCGTCGCGCTTGATCCATTCATCGACGTAGGTTTGCGAATGCCAGTCGTGCGGCGCATGATCATGGCCGTGATCGTGATGCGCGTGGGCTTGCCCGTTCTCCGATTCGTCGTGACTCATTTTCTCGCCTCGTCGACCTGAACCGTGCACTGGCTTTTGGTAACTTCACTACAAACGCGCCATTGTTGCCACGAAGTTTAGAGCGAAGCGCGCAGCCGCGCGGTCTCGCTGCGATCGAGCCGGCCCTGGGCGTCGATGACCACGCCGTACGCGCGCCGGGCTTCCTCCGCGGTAACAAGTCCATCGAGCACGTCATCGAGAACGGCTTGCGGATCGCGGGTGCGCGGATCGCCAAATCCGCCGCCGCCCGGCAGGCTCAAGCGGATCGCGTCGCGCGCCGGCACAGTCTGCCGCCCCTTCGGCCGGATCGGCCGGCCGGAGCGCAGCGCCACGTCGCCGGATGCCCCTGCCCTGCCGCCATCGCGGCCGCGCGCCGGGTTCTTGACCCGCTCGAAATTGCACAGAAGCGCCACCGGGTTGGCGCCCGCGCCGCCGATCTCGATGTCCTGTCCAAGACCGCCGCGAAATTTTCCCGCGCCGCCCGAGCTTTCGCGAAATTCGCGCCGGTAGAAAACCACCGGCGCGATGCTTTCGGTTGCTTCTATGGGAATCGTCCGAACGCCCGATGGAAAGGACGTCGCGCTCAGACCATCTTTTCCGGGGCGCGCGCCCGTGCCGCCGCAGTGAAAAATGACGGTCGAGAACATCGGCAGGTCGTTGGCGTCCGTGCCGTCCTCGACTTCGTCGACCAGCGAGCCGCCGCCGAAAATCTGCGGATTCCAGAGCGAGGATGAACCTTCCGCCGGTACGCCGCCGGCGACGGCCTGGTGCAGGCAGCCGGCAACCACGTCGGGCAGCATTTGCCCGACCGTGTGGCGCGCCGCCACCGGCCATGGCCGCTTGGCGTTGAGCACGCAGCCCTCCGGCGCGCTGACGGTGATCGGCGCCAGCGAGCCGGCATTGTTCGGTATCTCCGGGGCCACCAAACATTTGACGCCGAAGGCGGTGTAGGCCAGGCAATAGTTGAGCACCACGTTGATGCCATACGCCGACGCTGGCGACGTGCCGGCGAAGTCGACGTGAATGCCACCATCAGAAATCGTCAGCGCGGCATTGAGCAAAAGCGGCTTGTCGTAGCCGTCCATCGTCACGGTATTGCGATAGGTCCCGCGCGGCAGCGCCCGGATGCGCGCCAGCGTCGCCTCGCACGAGGCTTCGACGATCTGATCACCGAGGCGGTCGAGATTGGCGATCTCGAATTCGTCCATCATGTCGGCGAGCCTGCGGCTGCCTTCATCGTTGCAGGCGGCACAGGCATAGATGTCGCCCTCGACCTGCAGCGGCTCGCGAACGTTGGCGCGAACCAGGCGCAGCAAATCCTCGTTCATGCGCCCCTCGCGCGCGAGCGGCATAATCGGAATAGCAAGCCCCTCCTCGAACACCTGCCGGCCGTCGGGACCCATGCCGAGCCCGCCGATATCGACGACATGCACCGTGTTGGCAAACAAGCCCACGGGCTCGCCGCGATAGAAGCTAGGAGTGACCACCGTGATGTCGTGAAGATGACCCGAGGTGAGCCAGGGATCGTTGGTGATGTAATGGTCGCCGGGCTTCATGCCGGCGAGCGGGAAAACGTCGAGAAAATATTTCACGGCGTTGGCCATCGAATTGACGTGGCCCGGCGTGCCGGTGACGGCCTGCGCCAGCATCCGGCCGTGGCGGTCGAACACGCCTGCGGACAAGTCGCCGGCCTCGCGCACCGAAGTCGAGAACGCCGTGCGGATCATGGTCTGCGCCTGCTCTTCGACCACCGCGATCAAGCGGCTCCACATAATCTGCTGATGAATTTGCGCCAGAGCGGCGTTCGGGCGTGCGGTCATGATTCAGCCTTCGCGAAGCTTCAGCTCAATATAGCCGAAGCGGTCGATGTGAGCGTCGAATTGGGCACTGACGACGGTCGAAGTTTCGTCCTCGGCAATGACCGCCGGACCGCAGATGCGCGCGCCGGGCCCGAGATCGGGGCGCCAATAGATCGGCACCGCGATAAATTCGCCTTGGTCCGCATCGAACACCGGGCGATGCGATATCGGCGTTGGCGTTTGCGGCCGTTCATCCGCTTCCGCCGCGAGACGACCTTCCGCCGGCGCCTGCAAAGACACGACCCAGCTCAGAACCTCGAATTCGACGCCGGGAATCGAACGGCTGTAGAGCCGCCGATACGCTTCCTGGAATAGCGCAGCGAAAGTTGCTCCGTCCGCTGCCGTGAACTCGCGTACCGGCAGCTCGACCGCGATTTCGTGGCCCTGGCCGCGGTAGCGCATGAAGGCGGATCGCTGCTCGGCGAGCGCGGCGTGCGGCGCGCCGCGCCGCACCACGGCCTCAGCCTCGGCACGCATCTCGGCAAGCAGCCGATTGGTCGCAACCGCATCGAACGCCGAGCCGCGGATCAAGCGGCTGCGCACGATTTCGTAGGCCACCGGCGCGCGTAGCAGCCCGACCGCCGAGCCGACTCCGGCGTTTGCCGGGATGAGCACGCGACTAACGCCGAGTTTTTCGGCAACGCGAGCGGCATGCAACGGCGCGGCGCCACCGAATGCTATCAGCGTGCGCCGGCGCGAGTCCTTGCCACTTTCGATTGCGTGCACGCGTGCGGCATTCGCCATATTCTCGTCGACCATCTCCCCGATACCGAGCGCGGCGTGTTCGCTCGACAAGCCCAGCGGCGCGCCAATGCGCGCGGCGACGGCGCGCTCAGCTTGTTCCGCATCGAGCGCAATCTTGCCGCCGGAAAATTTTTGCGGATCGATGCGGCCGAGAACGACATCGGCATCCGTGACCGTCGGCTCGCCGCCACCTTGCCCGTAGCAGACGGGCCCAGGCTGCGAGCCGGCACTGTCCGGACCGACGGCGATGCGCTTGAGCGCATCGAGACGCGCGATCGAGCCGCCGCCGGCACCGATCTCGACCATTTCGATCACCGGGATGCGCAGCGGCAGACCGCTGCCCTTGAGAAAGCGATAAATCCGCGCCACTTCCAGAGCGCGCGCGGTTTGCGGTTGCGCCTTGTCGATCAGGCAGATTTTGGCGGTCGTGCCGCCCATGTCGAACGACAGGACCTGATCGAGCCCGTGCTGACGCGCGATGCAGCCGGCGAAAATCGCGCCGGCCGCCGGCCCGGATTCGATGAGCCGCACCGGGAAGCGCATCGCCGTCTCAACCGTCGTGATGCCGCCGCCCGAGGTCATCAGAAGAAGCGGACAGACGAAGCCGGCGCGCGCCAGCTCGCGCTCGAGCCCGGCAAGGTATCGCCGCATCAGCGGCTGGATGTAGGCATTGGCGCAGGCGGTGGAGAAGCGCTCATATTCGCGCATTTCGGGAGACACTTCGCACGACAGCGTCACCGCGACATCAGGCAGGCGGTGGGCAACTGCGTCGGCGGTGCGGCGTTCGTGATCCGGATTGGTAAAGCTGTGCAAATATCCGATTGCCACCGCCTCGACCTGCTGGTCGGCAAGCATATCGAGCGCAGCCGCGAGGCGTGTTTCGTCGAGAGGGGTCAGCACATTGCCCTGCGCATCCGTCCGCTCGCGAACCGGCAATCGTAGTCGGCGCGGCACCAGCGGCGGCGGCAAGTCGATGTTGACATCGTATTGCTCGAAGCGGTTCTCGTGGCGGATTTCGAGCACGTCGCGAAAACCTTCGGTCGTCAGCAGCGCGGTCTTGGCGCCCTTGCGCTCGATCACCGCGTTGGTGGCGAGCGTGGTGCCATGAATGATCAACCCAATCTGAGATGGTCCGATGGCGGCCGCCTGCGTCACTGCATGAAGCGCCGCGATGACACCTTGCTCCGGCGCCCCCGATGTGGTCAGCGTTTTGGCGGTGAAGCGCCGATCGCCCACTTCCAGCGCCACGTCGGTAAACGTACCGCCGATGTCGAGCCCAAGCCGGATTGACGGGGAAAATGTCACGCTTTCTACGGGACCAGGTCGTTATTCATTACGATTGATGCCAGACCCAATGGCCGCACGCAAATGACCTCTTCAGTTAGCCTGTCGCGATGATGAATTCTCACACATAGTGTGGCCGAACTGACCTGCCACTGAACTTTCGCCCAGCAGCGATTAGAGCCTCGGCTGTTGATACGCCCTTCAGCGCGGTGTTAGCAACTGGCCCGCGCGCGGAGCCTTCATGTAGCGCAGCGCGATAGCCGGTTGCTTGTTTTCAGTCGCCCAGCCGCCCATTTAAGCGCGGTTAACTCAACAATGAGCGAGGTCACGAAGTGCCAGGCGAAAAGCTGGAGACAAACTGCGCGATTTGCGGCGAAGAGATCATTTTGCAAAACGATTCCTGGGAGCATGTGATCCTGGAGCCCATTGGCGGTCGCCTCAAGGTTCGAGGCTTCGCTTGCATATCGTGGCAACAACAATGCCGGTCGGACGTGAGATGCGAAGCTCGCGTCTCAACTGCATCCGCTGAGTTTGATGTTCGGCGTGGAGCCGAAGCGTGGTTCCACACCAGGACTCCCGATAACCACCACGGCGGGCGAAAACCTCGTGATCAATCCAGGAGGAGGCCTTGCGCTGGCAAAGCCCTCATATTCTGAGGAGTCGACGCCGCAGGGTATCAAAATTCAGATTGCCGCGCGCTCGATGGAGGAAGCCAAGCGCATCCTAGCCGGCGTGAAGGGGAAGTATCCCCGACGGTGCGATTGCAAAGGCGTTCGCGAACGTCATACCAGACGCCTTGAGGAAGCAATTCGAGGTTGAACGGGACCGAGTTACCACGGAAGCGGCAGAATATGCTTTTGCCAACTGCGGTGCCAAACCCGGCGAGATGCTCACCGAAGAACAGGTAAAGAAGCTACCAAGCTTGGCTATGGAGAAACTGATGCCATTCATTCTTCACAATCTCGCTCGACGGAGCAGTAATGGTCCGGGCACAGAGCAGACTTGAATGAGGGCCGATCAGAATTTGTGACGCGAAAATAGTCGAGCCTTTAGCGAGCCTAACGCTTTTCGTTCCTCTCCTAAGTCATTGTAATCACTGGCGCGCTCGGAGAGATTCGAACTCCCGACCCTCAGATTCGAAGTCTGATGCTCTATCCAGCTGAGCTACGAGCGCGTTACGGAGGGTTCGGCGACCATCTATCCGTGACCGCGCATACGACCCTTTTGCGCCCGGCGCAACACGCCAAGCAGCT
>JBOHIU010000091.1:0-20204 GCA_050725855.1 Xanthobacteraceae bacterium
ATGACCGCTGTCCAGTAAAGCGCCTTGATCGGATCGATCGGGCCCAAGGTGATTGCCACGCCGAGACCGGTCGCAGCCGCCAAGGTGGAATAAAACGCCGCCGCTTCCCGTGGCTGGCGCGACAAGCCCACCGGCCATCGCCGCGCTTCGCCGATCGCGTACGCGGCTGAGCCGGCTAGGACCGGCACTGCCAGAAGGCCGGTGCCCACGATGCCAAGCGCGAAAATGGCGAATGCGAAATCTCCAGCAATGGGCCGCAGCGCTTTGGCCGCCTGCGTGGATGTTTCGATGTTGGTGATGCCGGCCTCGTTCAGGGTCGCCGCGGTCGCAAATATAATCGCCAGCGCGATAATGTTGGAAATTGCCATCCCGATCAGGGTGTCGGCCCGAATCCGCGAGAAGGCATCGAGCGCCTGTCGCGGTGCCCGCAGCAGCGGCTTTCTCCTACGATTGGCATGGAGCTCTTCGACCTCCTGCGAGGCCTGCCAGAAGAATAAGTACGGGGAAATCGTCGTCCCGAAGATCGCAAGCAGCGTGGTAAAGAACGCGTTGCTCCAGGTGATACGAGGAACAAAAACGCCGGCCAGCGCCTCACCCCAAGGTACGTGCACGCCAAAGAGCACCGCAACATAGGAGAACAGGATCAGGGTCATCCATTTCAGGACGAGCGAGTATCGTCCATAGTTCACAAACACAATGCCCACCACGCAAATCGTTGCAAACACGATCACGTAGACAACGCTGGGGCCGCCGATCGGTAGCCTGGCAGCGTCCGACATCGCGCTGAGGTCGGCACCGATATTGATGGTGTTCGCAATGAACAGAAGCAGGACAATAGACTGTAGCAGCCAGTTCGGATAATGCCGGCACAGGTTGCCTGCGATGCCGTGGCCGGTGGTTCGCCCGATGATTGCGCTGATTTCCTGTATCGCGACCATCAGCGGATAGGCCAGCAGCATGGACCAGCCGATGCTAAAACCTAGCTGTGCGCCGGCTTGGCTGTATGTCCCAATGCCCGAGGGATCGTCGTCGGAGGCGCCGGTCACAAGACCAGGGCCGAGCCGCGCCATGATCGTTTTGATGGGGCCTGCGGCTGCAGAGCCTGGCCCATGTTTTTTCAGGATCGCCACGGCTTCATCCGCGACTTGCGGCCCGGACGGCAAGTCTGGCGGGCTCCGATTGCGACCAGGACTGGATCGGCGACAATCAGCATTGGGCTTCGTGCAAAATGCATTGCGGCGTCAGTGAAACGATGGCCGCGCCAACAACGATCACGATCAGAAAACCGGCGGTCTGCAACCGTTTCGTCCGAACCATTTAGCCTCAGAGCAGATTTACAACTATCTCCGGCAATTTAAGTTGCATATGCCGTGGGCCATGGCGCACCCGAAGCCCGGTGCACTCCCTGATCGCTCGATCGGCTCCTCGACCAAGCATGCCCGCGCTGTAGCTGAGCTGTCGCGTTGCACGCGCGGCGACGCTTCTGGTAGGTTCGAACCGAGCGCCCAAAACGGAGCGGATAAAGAATCATGATCGTGCGCGAACGGCCGGACGGATCCGTCCTAATATGCCAGACCGACCATGCCAAGCTGTCCGGACAGTGCGCGGCGCATTGGGGCAACGCCGGGTTCTCCCGGGTGAGGCCCTACGAAGCCGTGGTCCGCGCGGCGATGTTTCATGACAGCGGCTGGTATGATTATGAGGCAAGCCCGGCGATCGCGCCGGGAACCGGCAAGCCGCTGAATTTCATGCAGGTCGCCTGGGACAAATCGCAGCGCCGCGCGTTCGAATGGGCCATCGACTGGATGACGAGGATCGATCCGTATTCGGGCCTGCTCGTGAGCAAGCACCGCACCGGGTTGCAGCGCGCGCGCTACGGCAAGGTCACGCATCCGAAATTCTTCAATGCCGAAAACCTGCCGGACGACAACGAGGATTTTCTGGCGCGCAACGAAGAGGCGCAACAGGCGCAGCTGCGCAATTACGCCGAAGACGAATTCTGGACGAATTATCAGCTCCTGCAGGCGTTCGACCTGATCTCGCTGTTTCTCTGCAACAAGGACGTCGTTGACGATTTCATCGAGCCGGTGCCCACATCGTACGTGAACCCCACGGGCGCGCGGTTGACGTTGAAAACGGTGGATGCGGGGACGATCCAGATCGATCCCTACCCTTTCGATAGCAACCCGCTGCGGGTGCAGCTCGTGCGCCGCCAGCTTGACCGTGCAACATTTTCCGACGATGCGGCCTTTCGCGCGGCCTATTTCAAGGCCATTCCCGAAGCGGTCGATTTCACGCTGTGCAGCAGCTTGCGATAAGGGCAATCTGCGTATACGGCCACGGCGGCCCCGAGGCGTGGCTTGGCGCCTGCGTCGGTGGGCTGATGCTTCGCTAATACTTGTAGGTCAGCCGCAGGCTCGGGCCTTGGTAGATCCGATTGGCGTTTGTGACATTGCCGGCGCTGTTCACCACCGGCAGTGCATCAAAATAGGCGTCCACGTGATAGTCGATCGAGAGCTTCGCATTCGGCGTAACCGCGTAACTCAACCCCAATGTCCCGTCGGTGTTGAATACCATGGTTGTTTTCGTGGAACTCACCGCCACCGGACAGCTTACTGTGCACAACAATGGCAAAAAAGAAGGTGATGCTTGTATCGTCTGGGCTAGGCTGGTCTGGCTGGCGAGCCCGGCGGCGCCGGCTTCGTAGTCGATCGACCAAGCGGACGCGAACGGTATGCTGCCTTGCACCGCGACCCGGGGGCCGGCGCCCAGGAAATTACTCGATTGCTGATAGGCATCCGATAGATGGACAGGACCACTCGACGTCACGGCGTTCCATTGGGCTAGACCGCTCGTCGCACCGTGGATCTCGGCGACGCGCACTCCGAAGTCGAGTTGCGCGTCCGACCCAATGCCGATATCGCGTCCGACCATGAAGTCGGCATTCCAGTTGTATTCTCTACGCGTCGCCGAATTGGCGCCGACAAATGTGACGCTGCTAGTGGAAAACAGCGGATTACTTGAGCCGGTCCGGCTGCGGTTCTGCCCATAGCGGAAATCGCCGAGAATGTGCCACGGGCCGGCGAACCGATAATCAAAGCCGCCGGCCGCATCCCAGCCCCAGCCCGGCCGGGGTGTCGCGAACGCCGGCGTCATGTTGGGGACATACGGAAGGCCGCCAGAGACCCCTTGGGCCCCGCCTTCGACCCACCAGGTCCATGTGTCAGGCGGTACGGCCGGTGCCGGCGCCTTGTAGCTCATTCCCGGGGGCGGCATGTCGGCCGCCGATGCCGGCAATACCGGCAAAGCCTGAAACGCCGACACCGCCAAAGCCGATACGGTGGTCAGTAAAAATCGCTTCGACATATCGAATCCGCGCGCTCGTCGCCCAGCGGGATACTAGACCAGCGATTCTCCGGAGGTACAATCCAAAGCGCGGGACGAATGGCGTATTTGCCGCGATTGTTGCCCGCAAACCACAATCGACGTGGATTAATGGCTGCCGGCTCGGCTAAAAGACGCGAGCGGCATACCCTCGGCAGGGGCGGCTCGACCCATGACATCGCAAGCGCTGAAGGCTGAGGATCAGCCAAAGCCAAAATCCGGCCTGATCTGGCTGGCGTCATATCCCAAATCGGGAAATACGTGGACGCGGGCCTTCCTGTCGAACTTGGCCGCGATTCTGGCCGGTGAACGGGAACGGCTCAACGTCAACTCCATCAATCGCTTCACGATCGGGGAGAACTTCACCCAATTCTACGAGGAGCGCCTGGGCTTTAAGCCCACCGAAGAGCATCGCAAGGAAATTGCCGCGCTGCGCCATGACGTGCAGCGATGGATTGCCGATCAGTACGAGGGCCTCGTCTTCGTCAAGACGCATAATGGCCTGCTCAACGACCAGGGACGCTCGATTATCAACTTCGCCGTCACCTCGGGGGCGGTTTATATCGTGCGTAATCCGCTCGATGTGGCGATCTCGCTGTCGCACCATCTCGGCAAAACCATCGACCAGGCCATCGAGACCATGGGTTCACTTAACGTCGAGACGCCGATCAACGACAAGCGAGTCTACGAAGTGTGGGGGTCCTGGACGCAGAACGTCGAAAGCTGGACGCGCAAGCCCCACCCCGCCATCTACGTCATGCGCTATGAGGACATGCTTGGCACGCCGGATAAGACGTTCCGCGATCTCGCTCGTCACCTGCTGCTCAAAGCGTCGCCCCGGCAGCTCGCTCTGGCGATCGACCACTCTTCCTTCGCAAATCTGAAAAGTCAGGAAGAGCGTGAGGGATTTCGGGAGAGACCGGAGACCGCAAAGCAATTCTTCCGCGAAGGCCGCGCCGGTCAATGGAAGGAGATCCTGACGCCCGCGCAAATCGATCGGATCATCAACGATCACGGCGAGCAGATGAGGCGTTTCGGTTATCTGCCGCTGGCCTGAAATCCACGCGCGCCCGACGCTGCGTCGCTCAAGTCCAGTCCCGTCGAGCCGTGCCGAACGAAGGTGGTTAGCAGAGAGAGAGAGAGAGAGAGAGAGAGCAGCCCGCGTAGTGATCCCCATGGAAACGCTGGATCATCTCGTCAAATCAATGGAATGTTGAAACGCAGTGCGGTCGCGAGAAGACCGTGCCGGTAATAGAAGCGGTGGCCGAGCACATTGTTGAGACCGCTATCGAGCACGAGCTTGGCGCATCCGAGCGCTCGTGCCTCGGCCTTGAGGTGTTCAAGAAGGCGTCCGCCATTTCCTTGTCTGCGCTCGTCCTCTCGCGAGACAAGATCGTCGAGATAGAGGAAGCGGCCGTGAATCATGTTCTCCTGGACACGATAGCCCGCCAGAGCGCGAGGGATGCGGTCCGCCCAGAGCGCCAGGATGCGATAACCGTCTGCGGTCTGGCGCCGCCATCGCTCGACAAACTCCGCTTCTGACGTAAGGTGCGGTCGAAGCTGGCGCATGAGTTCATAGCAAGCGCCAATCTCCCCCTCGCCGACATGGCGCATGTCTGGCGGTAGCGGCAGCGCCATACCTTGATCCATGCTCATGCCGTGCCGCCGACTCAAGTTCCGCAGTTTCGTTTGTCTCTGCCCGCCAGGCGGACGTTGTCCTTACCCGATCTGCGGAACCGCGACGCCGACCATGCAGTCGCGCGTGACGATGGCGGCAAGCTGCTCCTCGGTCCAGCCTTCGGTACCGGCCGGGCGTTCGGGCAGCACAAGGTAGCGCATATCGGCGTTGGAATCGTGAGTGCGCAGCGTCACCGAATCGGGCAGCTCAGTGCCGAACTCCTTGAGCACGGCGCGCGGCTCGGCCACGACTCGCGAACGGTAGCTGCGGCTTTTGTACCAGTCGGGCGGCAGACCGAGGATGGTGCGCGGATAGCACGAGCACAGCGTACAGACGATGACGTTGTGAACGTCCCTGGTGTTCTCGACGACGATCAGCTCGGCGTCGCCCATCGGAATGCCCATCTCTGCGACCGCCGCGGTGCCGTTGGCAAGAAGACGGCGCTTGAATTCCGGATCCGACCAGGCGCGCGCGATCACCTTGGCGCCGAGTGCCGGCGAGCGCGTATCCATGAATTCCAGGGTCTTGCGGATGTCCGCGCTGGTGAGCACGCCTTTCTCGATCAACAGCTCCTTGATCGCATGCACCATGATCTCGTATTCACCCGCCCCTTCCGTCACTTCAATCGGATCGTGCGCGTGATTGTGGCCGTGATGATGGTCGTGGTCGTGAGCGTCATCGTGGTGGTGCGGTTGATCCCGCTGATCGAGATTCGCCATCGTGTTCTCCTTCAGGCTTTTTGCAGCCAATGCTCGTATACTTCCAGTTCGAGCACGTCCTTGTCGCTGCCCTGGTAATCGGGCCAAATGTCGGTCTGGCGGATGCGCACCCGGTAGAGCGGACGCTTGGGCAATCCGTCGAATCCGTAGGCCAGCTCTTCAGGATTGGGGAAAGCGCCGCAAATGCGCTCGATGACGCCGACGCGGCCGCGCGCGTAACTTGGCACGCGCCGGTGGCCGGGCGGGTTGGCGTTAGCGATGCGCACGCGATCGCCCGGAGCAAATCTCGCGTTGACAGCTTCGCTCATGCGATCCTCTTCAGCCGATCCTTGATCTCGGCGGCGCGATGCTCGACCTCGGCGCGGGTCAGCACGCCCTTCTCTTCCATCAGATTGATGAAACCCTGGGTCCACAGTTCGAAATAGGTCAGCGAATTGTAGAAGTCCGGCGCCAAATCCTCGCGGGCGCGGCGGAACTCGTCGACGCGGTTGATGCGTGCCTTGGCCGGACCGACGGTGGCGACGATCGCGGTGAGCAAAATCTCCCAGGCCTCGGGCTCATGTCCGCGAGGACCAATTGGGCCGCCGCGAAGTCCGCCCACATCGTTCGGTCTCCTCTCGTCCGGACTCCTCATCGCCCTTGCTCCAGACGAGCGCCGATATCGGCGGCGCGCCGCGCGATTTCGTCCCGGCTCGCCAGTCCCTTCTCCACCACAAGGGTCGAGAGGCCCACCGTCCACCGCTCAAAATAGCCGAGCCGCTGGTAGTCGGCAGGGTCCATGTCTTCGACGGCGCGGCGCATCTCGTCGGTCTTGGCCACGCGGCAATGGTCGCGCAACAGATACACCAGCGCCGTGGCCAGATTCTGCCAAGGCTCCGCCTCATGGTCGGTCCGCTCGACTGGACCGGCGGGCCGGCCGCCAATGTCGTGCGTGCGAGCGTTCGACAGGTCGGGTCTGACCGTCATCGGCGCAAGCTCCCGCGGATTGCGTTCATGCGCGCGGCCACCTCGTCCCGGCTCAGCACGCCCTTTTCGTACATCAGATTCGCCAGCGCCTGCGCGGTGCGCTCGAAATAGGCGAGGCGGTGGTAATCGTCGCCCAACTCCTCGACGGCGCGCCGGGACTCATGGACGGTGCGAAGCCTCTTGCGGGACAGCACGGCGGCGATCGCGACGACGAGCTTCTCCCAGTCGGCGGCCGCGTGATCGCGCCGGTCGATCGGTCCGCCCGGCAGCCCGCCAATGTCGTTGACCCCGGCATTGGAAAACCGCGCTTTCGGAGGCGCCCGATCCTTGTCGCCGGCGAGGACGAGCGCCAGCCGTGCCATGCGCACGTGCAGATCGCCCTGGTCGAGCATGCCCTTCGCCACCAGCACATCGGCGGCCGCCTGGGTCAGGCGCTCGAATGACGAGCGGTCGCGATAGGAGGCGTTGAGCGCCATGTCGGCGCGTTTAAGCTCGTCCACGGTCACGACCTGCCGTAAGCCGCCGAGGATATCGATCAGCGCGACCGACAGCTTCTCCCACGGCAGCGCGTCCGCTGCCGGGCGCGGGATGAATTCCAGGAGTTCGGCGGGAACCATGGCCGTCACACTCTAACTGCTGTCTGAAAGATTATATATGAGAAACGCCACAATGCACCCAAGGGAACCCGACGAGGAGTATCGAGCATTCCGTCGCCAGAATGGAATGGGCTTGTCTGATACCCATGCCGCGGTTCAGAAGTCCGCATTATTCAGAAGAGCCCGGCGCCCCTGGCTGCACTCCAAAGCAGACGTAGCGCGATCACCGTGAGGACAATCTGGAAGATCAGGCGAAAGCGCCCTTCGGATGTCTGGCCTAGTGCCACTTTGCCGACCCAGTTGCCGGCCGCGCTGGCTGCGATCATGGCAGCCGCCAACGGAAGGAACGGCCCGATGGCAAAACCCATCGCTCCGAAGGCGATCAGCTTTGCGATATGAGTCGTCATCATCAGCGCGCCCAGGGTCGCGGAGTGATTGCGCCGATCGGGCGCGGCGCTGGCAACAAAAGGCGCAAGCAGGCTACCGGTCGCGCTGACAAAGATGCCGACGAACGTGGTGAAGAAGCCCAGCACGACGAAGCGACCGCGCTCGGCGCCGAGGCGGCCGAGCGTGGGCATCCAGGTCACTAGCAGGATGAACGCTCCCAGTACCCCGAGCGAGGTCGAGATCGGCAGGGCAATGAACACCTTGGCGCCCAAGGCGGCGCCTGCCGCCGCCCCGATCAGGTAGGGCAGAATCGTTTTTTGCATCACGAAACGCCACATGATCATCGTGCGGGTCGCGCCCGCGCCGAGCATGACGACGGTATGCATGGGTATGAGCACCGGCGCCGGAATGAATAGCGCCATCGTGGCGAGCAAGAGCACACCTCCGGCCGCGCCGGCGAAGACGCCAAAAAAGGCCGCCGCGAACGAAGCCATCGACAGGCCGAGAAAAAGCAGCGTCCCGACATTGGGCGCACTTAGAAAGTGCATGTTCGTTTTGATTTTTGTTGTGCTCAGGCGGAGTGCGGCGGGACTCTTTAATAATTCCGTTTGGGGCGCTCTTGCGGGGCTCCAGAAAGGGGTGTGGACGCTAAATCCCTCTGGCCAGTGGTGTCAACATCAATCCCTGCACAGATCGGCAAGATCGCCTGCCGGACCAAAAAGAGCCGGGCCGGTCACCCGGCTATTGGACAATCGCAATCGGAATACGATGAGCCATGGTCCAACTTTTTTGATGAGCCAGGCCGGGCGACAGCCGTCTTTAGGTTTTCAAGACGGCCGCGTTCCGTTCGGCTATTCCGCCGCGCCGGCCCAGGCGGCGCGGCGGGCGGAAGTCTTGGCGCTCCCCATGCAGAGCAGGCTTGCCAGCAGCAGCGCAGCCGAGAGAACGAGCACGAGCTGAGGCTTGCCCTGATCGATGATGAAACCGAATGGCACCGGGGTCAGCGCCGAGCCCAGCGGCAGACCGGCGCTTACATAGCCGAATACCTTGCCGATCTCGCCTGGGGGCGCCGCGTCTTTGAGCATGATATCTCGCGGCGTGCGGCTGCCGCCGAGCGTTACGCCCGCGATCAGCATGAGCCCGATCACAAGGGCGGCGCCCATCGGCAGAAGATCGACGATCAAGAGCAGCACGGCGGTTGCTGACATGAGCACGATGATGCCGAGAGCGAGATGGCGCTTCGAGCGGTCTGCCGCCCAGCCTCCGACCAGGGTGCCGCCGCTTACGCCGATAAAGAAAGCGGTCAGAGCCCAGGAGGCCATGCGCAGATCAATGTCCTTGGTCTGATGGAGGATGGTAATGAGCCAAGCCTGAACGCCGCTGCCGGCCATCGAGACCAAGAGGTAGAATAGGAAGAACAGCACCATCGTCGGTTCGAACAGCAAATCACGGATCGACAGCCGGCGATGTTCAGCCTTCTTCCGCATCTCGTCCTGGAGAATCCGGCTCTGCCAAAGCAGCGCCGCCGCGACCGGCAGTCCCGCCACACCGACGATGAACAGGGCTCCGCGCCATCCGACGACGCCGAGCAGGCCGGCGACAACCGCAGGTCCGGCAGCAAAGCCGATGTAACCGGTAAAGCTATGAAGGGCGAAGGCACGCCCGATGCGATCCTTGCTGACCGAGCCCGCCAGGATCGAATAATCGGCGGGATGAAACACGGCGTTGCCGACGCCCGAGGCAAGTGCGAGAATGATGATCTGCCAGAATGTGGTGGCGAAAGCCATCAGAGCGATCGAGCCTGACATCAGCGCAGTGCCGCCGATCAGGAACCAGCGGGCTCCAAAGCGCTCCACGAGAAAGCCGTAGGGCGTCTGCAACACCGCGCACGCAACGCTCATCGCCACCGTGGCGACAGCTACCTCGGCGAAACTGACCGCGAATTGCTGCTGCCAGACCAGGAACAGCGGCGGCAGACAGAGCTGATAGAAATGTGAACAGAAATGCCCGGTGCCGATCAGCAGATTGACCCGGGTGTCCCGGCGGTTGATCAGGGACGCTATCGTCATTGGTAATGACCTATAGAGGCAGATATGGCGAGATGAATACGCGATTGGACATAGCAATCATGCAAGCCAGCTCCGACAGGCCGATTAGATAGGCCGTCTTGATGGTCGTCCCATGGAGGACGTGCCGCGTCGTGGGTCGATTGGCCCGGTCCGGACAGTAACTGGGCTTGGCCTCATGGGCAGGCGTCCCGCCCTAAGCTCATTCCGACTGGCAAAGCGACATACCACCCGTGCGGCGATGTCACGCATAAAATGCGAGGTTTTGCAGGGTTAGGCTGTAGGCTTTCGCCAAACGACATCATCCGAACAAAGCTGAAATTGGGAGACCCTGGTCATGACGACGAGACGCTCAGTATTGCTTGCCGGCCTCGGCTCGCTCACCGCCGCCGGCACGCGGCTAACGGCTCGCGCCGCGCCGGCTCTGCAAAAGGCAAGCGTCGTCATTCCGCAAGAGAGCGTATTCGACTTGAATTATTTCGGCGCCAAGGACGCGGGAGTGTTTGCCAAATACGGCATCGATCTTGACGTCGATGCTCGTCCTTTTGCCGGCTACCTCGCGGGCCTGCCGACCAAGGAATGCCTGGCGACAACGTACGCGGGTCTCGACGCCATCGGGAAAATAAACGAAGGCCTCGATTGGGTCATCATCGGTGGCGGCCTCACCGTGGTCCAAGACGTCCTCGTTCCCAAAAATTCGCCCCTCAAAACGCCGGCCGACCTTCGCGGCAAGCGATTCGGCACGTGGTCCACCGGCGCGGGTGGATTCAAATGCATGCGGGCAGCCCTGATCGACGGATATAATGTCGACGTCGTCAAGGACGCCAAGCTGCAGCAGGTCGCAGGGCCGGCGCTGATCAAGCTGCTGGAAAGAGGTGAACTGGACGCCATGCAAAACATCTCTTCGCTCACTCTGACGGCAGAGGCGCAAGCCGATAAATTCCGTGTTTTGTTCTCGCCGAACGACTACTGGAAGCAGAAGACGGGCTATCCGATCGTGTGGTCCGCGCCCACAGTTGCCTGGAGAAGTTGGGTCAACAAGAACCCAACGCTGGCGAAGAATTTTGCCAAGGCGACGACCGAGTCCTTCCTGTGGCTGGAAGACCCGAAGAACTTAAAGACCGCCGTGAAGAATCACGGGGCACTCGCCGGAGTGACCAAGCCTGAAGAAATTGCCGAATATCAGGATTGGCTGCAGCACAAGGACATGTTCATGACCGACTGGAGCCGCAAGGCCGTCGATGCGCAATGGAAGTTCCTGGAGGTGTGCCAGCGGACTGGCGTCATCGACAAGGTCCCACCCGAGGATAAATATGCCTTGTTCGTCGAAGGCTGATAGCTTTCGAGTGAGCCTACTCGGAAACGGCAAAAGCCGGTTTCATTAGCGATGTCTTAGGAGGACGATCAAAATCACGGCTGATGTAGCATCCTCGCCGTTGCCCGGACAGCGAGACCGGCAGCCGCCGGCGCGGTCCGGCTTTTCCCCGGCAGCGGGCCGAAATCGGGCGGCGGAATGCGCCGCCGGGACGCCGCCTCGTAGGATGAAGCGATTTTGAGCAGCATATCCTCCCTGCCCGGCTCCGCCCGAAAGACGAGCGAGAACGGCAAGCCGGGCTCCGGGATCGTGGTCGGCGTATGCGACGGCTTTGAAACGTAACGGGTGCCGTCCGCATTGAGCGCGAACACCGGATCGTACGCAGTGGTGACATAGCCAGCCGGGATCAGCACTTCGGTGAGGCCCGCGTTCGGACCACTGAGCGATTCCGGCGCGAGGTTGCTCGGAATGTCGTATTGGTGCGGATGGCCGATCAGGCCGGGCGGCCACGGGGTGTGCAACCGCACCAGCGCATCGAGCCTGTTTTCCAGGATCACCATCATGTCGGTCCGCCGCAACAGCTCCCGCAACATGACACGCTCGTCGACGCCTTGGCGGCCGCCGAGCGGATTGCGCGGATCGGCGACCTCCTCCCAGTTCTTGAAGGCGGCGCGCTGGTCGTCGCCCCAATATTTGGACCGTGCGTTGAGCGCGGCAAAATCAATCAGCGTTTCGGTGAAGCCGCGCTCTGCCCAGTCGGCGGAGCGGCGGCTGAGATATTGTTGAAGGTGGAAGCGGAACGTCATCGCCAGTTCCTGCTGCTGGATCGTGGCGAGGTCGAGATTTCTGGGCGGCGCGATGCGACCTTCCGCCAATGCGACGCAGTAGTCGATCGGCGTCATGGTGCCCGAGCCGAACACCTTGCCTGGGGCAAACTCGGTTGGTACCACGGCGGCGGCAAATTCCCCGAACAGCGGCTGGCCGTTGCGGTCAAGCCGGAACAGCAAGTCGGGCATGAGAACCGGCACAAGCCGCGCTAGCGCACGGCGAAAATCCGTCTTCATGATCTCGATTTCGGCATCGGGAGCCCACAGCGGATCGGCGGATTCGACCAGTGTGGCGCCGAGATGGCCGCCGAGCACGCTCTTGATCTCGCGCGCCGCCGCGGTGACGATCGGCACCTCCGTGATCGATCCGGGCGGCACCACCATCGACTCGCGGATGATACCGAGCCGCAGGCCCTTCAATTCGCCGCGCCTGCCCTTTCCAGTCAAATGGCTGGCGTAGGGAGTGCTCAGCACCGCCGAACGCGGCACGGTAGAGAAAATATCGCGCGGGTCGTAATAGCCCTGGACCGGGTCCTTTAAGGCGTCGAGCACCTTGGCGCAGTCGGCGATGGTGCGGCAGTGGATTCCGGAACGGTCGCAATAGGGATCGGCGCCGATGGCGCCGCCGGAAAATCCAATCATGGATTTGTGCGGCAGAATCAGCGCGATGGCATTGTGGTTGGACGGGCCGCGGCACGAGGCGCGCGTCTCCTCGCCGAGGCTCGCCATCACCAAATTGGCACTGACCGACACGCCCGAGCCGGAGCTTGAGCCGAGCGAGGCCGCGCGTCGGGTGTCGTACGGATTGGCCGGATTGCCGCCCCAGGTGGCGCGCTGATAACCCAGCGTCGATGGCAGCACCTTATCGGGCGTGTGACGGCCGCCTGGGTCGCCGGCGCGACCATTATATTCGGTGTTGACGGCCTTGGCGAAAATGATCGCGCCCTTGTCGCGCAGTTGCTCGACCAGAATGTGATCGCGCGCCGGGAAGTCGATGTCGTAGGCGGCGTCTCCGCCGCCGGTCGAGCGCATGTCCTTTGTGTCAAACGAATCCTTGAACGAAAACACGACACCGTACATTGGCATGTTGTCGAGATCGGGGTTGCGCCCGTACATCGCATCAAGCTCGGCAGCGCGCTCCAGCGCGTCGGGAAAATGGCGGAAATATTCGCAAATCGGCGGCGCCGCCGGCGGCAGCGGACCGAGCGAGGGATGACGGTCGAAATCGCCGCGGCACCTCACCGAGCGTTCGCCGCGAATGTTGAGGGTGGCGAGCGCATTAAGCTGCGCGGACTTCTCGACGCCGGCAATCATACCGAACTGCTGCTGCACACTTGGATCGGACGCCGTCGCCTCCATGCGGCCGTATTCCAGCGGAGGGCCCTTGTACTTGTCGAGATCGGGCAGAATGTCCGACGCCTTTACCGTGCTAGTCGGAAAGCGCAGCGGCGCGCCTGCTCGGACCGTACCGGTTGCCTCTGGTATGGCGGCTCCGTCTTTCGTGACGAGCACGCTCGCCACCCCGTTATAGGCGCGCACCCGATCGATGTAGTGCTGGACCACGGCCATGCACGTGGTGCGGCCGGATTTGATCGCCCGGTGCAGGTCGTCGATAGTGGCTTCCTCCAAGCAAAATTCCCGCTCAGCTACGCTTTGCGTGTCGTTCATCTCCTCACTCCCCTTGCCGCGGCGTTTGCTTGCACTTCACGACCAATAAGCCCAACGCCTTGGCTGAGGCGCACCACACTATAGCGCTACGGGCGCATGGCGGCATTGCCGGATAAACGCCATTAGTTACTCAAAGCGCGCCGAGCCAGACAGATTTCGCAATTGCGACCCCCGGCTTGTCGGGGCGACAGGCTGCAGTTACAAAATTGCCGAGACGACATCGCCATGGTCCAGACCTGCGGCGATATGCTTCATCGATCGCGGAGCACCGTCGATGTCGATGATTAGGGCGCCCCGGCAATGTCCGCGAAAGCCGGTTGTCAGGCTTGCGACCAGCGCTCCATAACGCACGGAGAGACGCCGATGAAGCCTTTGCTGCACCACGTATTTTCACACCTCAAAAGGACTTTGCCGGTGCTCGCTGTTGCCGCAGTCGTGGTCATCGCGCCGGCTCAGGCCCAGAACAAGATCGAACACGCCACGGTCTTTTACAGTTCGACTGATTGGGGCGATTTCATTGCCGACGCCAAAGGATTCTTCAAGCAGGAAGGCCTGGAGGTGGAGACGATCCCGGCGCGGTCCTCGTCGAAGGCGGTCCAGGAGCTCGCGGCGGGCTCGGTCCAGATCGCCTCGAGCGGCATGCCCGACCATCTGCGCGGCATTGCCGAGGGGGCGCCGATGAAGATGTTCATGAGTCAGATCGGCACTCCGCCCTATACCGTTTATGGCAATCCGTCGATCAAGTCGGTCAAGCAACTCAAGGGCAAGAAGGTGATCATCGGCGGACCGCAGGACGTCACCCGCTACTACATCGAGAGGCTCTTCAAGAAAGAGGGGCTCACGCCCGGCAGTTACGACTATATCTACGCTGGCGCGACCTCCGACCGCTTTGCCGCTCTGGTCGCCGGCGGCGCCGACGCGGCGATTCTCTTGCCGCCATACTCGTTCAAGGCCAGGCAATTGGGCTACACCGATCTCGGCAACGTCCAGACCGTCCTGTCCGATTTCCCATTCACGATTTATTCGTACAACTCCGATTGGGCCAAGACACATCACACGGAACTGGTCGATTTTGCCGTGGCCATGCTCAAGGGCAAGGCATGGCTTTATGATCCCGCCCATCGCCAAGAGGCTGCGCAGATCCTGAGCAAATACACCAAAACCTCGATGCCGGACTCGCTTGAAAACTACGACTTCTACATCAAGGACCTGAAAGCAATTTCCCGCAACGGCGTCATCTCCGAGGCATCCTACGACAAAATGATGAACGTGCTGGTGGGTTGGGGCGAGATGAAGTCGCCGATTCCGGCGTTCTCCAGCTACTATGACGCGAGCGTTCTTGCCGACGCGAACAAGCTGTTGAAGAAATAGAGCAGGCCGGCGCGGTGGACGGAGTGACGTTATCACGTTTGGGCGGAATTCGATGACGGAAGGAGCGCCTGCGGGTGATGCGGATGCGCGCCCGTCTCGTTCCACAAAGGCACGCCGAAAGCGCCGCACGCGAACCGCGGACGCCGTCCGTCGGCACCTTACGGGCGCCGCTTCGGTCCTCGTCGGCCTAGGCTTGTGGGAGATCGCCGGTCGTTATTTGGTGCACAACAAGCTGTTTCTGGCCACTCCGCTGCAGGCGTTGGCCAAAATCGGCGCAACGCTTGCGACCGGAGAATTGCAGCATGACGCCTGGGTCAGCACCCAGGAATTCGCGATCGGTTTCATCATCGCCTCGCTGGCGGGCATCCTGATCGGCCTTGTGATCGCGCGCTCGCAATTTACCGCCAATGCGCTCAATCCATGGATATCGGGCATTTATGCCACCCCAGTCGTTGCGGTCGCGCCGCTGTTCATTCTGTGGTTCGGCATCGGCATCTGGTCGAAAGTCGCCGTTGTGATCAGCCTGGTAGTCTTTCCGGTGATCATCAACACCGAGGTGGGAATTCGATCCGCCGAAAAGCAACTGATCGAGATGGTCCGCGCTTTCGGCGCCACGCCAAGCCAGGTCTTCTGGAAAGTGTCGTTGCCGGCCGCGATGCCTTTCATTCTCGCCGGTTTGCGGCTCGGCGTCGGACGTGGCCTGATCGGGGTCGTCGTCGGTGAGTTGTTCGGCGCCCGCGCCGGACTGGGCTTCCTGATCGTACAGGCTTCCGAGGTATTCGATATGCCGCTGCTGTTCGCCGGCCTTCTGGTCCTGGCGGGCGCCGGCATCGTGTTGACGGCGGCATTCCGTGCGCTCGAGCGCCAACTCTTGCCGTGGCACTACCAATGACAGTTGCGCCCAAGCTTTCCGTCGCCGGGCTATGCAAAGGCTTCGACGATTTGAATGTGCTCGACCGCATCAGTCTCGACGTTACCGAGGGCGAATTCGTTTGCATCGTCGGCCCGTCCGGATGCGGCAAAACCACGTTTTTGCGCATTCTCGGCGGACTGGAAATCGCCGACGAGGGCCGCATCGAAATCGGCGGTCATCCGATCAAGGGACCTGGAGCCGACCGCGGCTTCGTCTTTCAGGCCGACAGCCTGTTGCCTTGGCGTCGCGTACTCAGCAATGCCGCCATCGGGCTCGAGATCAACAAGCGCAACAGTCCAGCGGAACGCTCGCGAACGCGCCAACTGCTTGAACTCGTCGGGCTCAAGGGCTTCGATTCGTATTATCCGCGTCAGCTCTCGGGCGGCATGCGGCAGCGCGTCAATCTGGCCCGCGCGCTGTGCATCGACCCCGAAGTCCTGCTCATGGACGAGCCTTTTTCCGGTCTGGACGCCCAGACCCGGGAAATCATGCAAACCGAACTGCTCCGCATCTGGACGGAAGGCCGCAAGACAGTCCTTTTCATTACCCATCAAATTGACGAGGCGGTCTATCTCGCCGACCGGGTTATCGTGTTTGGCCGTCGCCCCGGTCGCATTCAAGACGTCGTCCCGATTGACCTGCCGCGCCCGCGCGATCTTTCAATAAAACGCGACGCTCGCTTTGCGCCTTTCGTCGACCGCATCTGGAAACGCATCGAATACGACGTGCGCGAGAGCGTCCGGCTGGGAGAAGAATAAAGGGGGTGTCGTGGTTTACCGCCGGCGAAGAGCAGCCTGCGCCCGGAGCTTGCCGCAGGACTTGCCGCCAGACTTGCCGAGACCAACGATGCGGATCATTCTCGGAAAGCATTCAAGGACTGCTCAATGAAGCCCGCACGCTATGGACCGTTCCCCTATTCCGCGATCATCAATCGTCCCGCGCTCAGGTTGCCGAACGGCGCGCACGTGGCGCTCTGGGTGATTCCCAACATCGAATTCTTCGCGCTTGACGAGAAAGTGCCGCCCGGCTCCGGCGGCACCGGCGTTCCTGTTCCCGATATTCCCGCCTGGTCGTCGCGCGACTATGGCAACCGCGTCGGCGTTTTTCGGCTGATGGAGGTCCTCGAGCGGAACGGCATCCGCGCGACGGTGGCGCTCAACAGCGAAGTCTGCACCGAACATCCACTCATCATCGAAGAGGGTAACCTGCGGCAATGGGAATGGATGGGGCATTGCGAAAGCAACACGCGCCGTCTTAACGCCGTCGCGCCGGGCGAGGAGCCGGAGATCATCAAACGAGCGCTGACGACGATCGAGCGGGCGGCGGGAACGCGGCCACGCGGTTGGCTCGGCTCCGGGCTGCAGGAGACCTGGGACACGCTCGAGCTGCTTGCCGCCCATGGCTGCGACTATGTATGCGACTGGACCAACGACGATCAGCCATACATCATGACGCTGGATGGCGGTACGACGCTAGTGAGCGTGCCGTACAGCCATGAGATCAACGATAAGCCGGCGTTCGAACGTTTCCACCGGACGGCGGATGAATTCCGCGACATGATCTGCCGGCAATTCGACGTGCTCTATCGCGAAGGCGCTCAGTCCGGCCGCGTGATGGCAATCGCGATCCATCCCTATCTCACAGGAGTCCCACACCGCATCGATGCTTTCGATGAGGCCTTGCGCTACATCGGCCGGCATCAGCGGGTCTGGAAGGCGACAGGCAGTGAAATCGCGAGCCATTATCGCAGCCATCTCGGCGCTTTATGAATCGCCCCGGCGTTTGACTCGTTACTCTCCAGGTCCAGAGATTGCCGCATCCAGTTGCAACGGGTCCACGCAAGCGGCCGCAGGCCCCCGGCTCTTGTTCCACCCACTCCTGAACCAACGAAGCCCGGACGCGCCGTGCCGTCGCCCGCCCTCTGACTGGGCCTCTTACGGACGCATCGAGGCGGGCATGAGTGGATCGAAACGTGTCAAATCAGGCGCGCGCGGCATTGTTAAAAAGTCCTTAACTCAACACTGAGATTATCAATGGCCATTAACAAATCAGATGACAGCCAAAATGATATTGCCTTTGGAATTTATCCGCTCGAAGACCGGACGGTCCTTTCTCTTCTATCTCGTGTTGTGCGGCGTGATTTCGGCCGGCGGCGTGGCCGGGCTTGTTCTTTTCCTGTCGCTGGCGGCGATCGGGCTTGTGATCTCGATCTTCCATTTTAGGCAAATCGCCGAACGAGACGCTTCATTGGCGAAGCTTCGCGCACAAGGCGCGAAATTCACGACGGCGCTCAACAAGATGTCCCAGGGCCTTTGCATATTCGATGCCGAGCGCCGGCTCGTCGTCTGCAACGATGTTTACGCGCGCCTCTATTCCCTGCCGCCGGAACTTACCCAGCCGGGCACAGCCCACGACGTTATCATCAAGCATCGGGTCACCCACGGCATTCTGGCCGGAGAAACCACTAAGACGGCGGCCGAGCAGAAGCTCGTCACTCTTGGCAAGCATTCCAGCGACCGAAAATCGAGCCGGGTGGATAAGCTTGCCGACGGCCGCCTGGTCGAGGTTGTGAGACAGCCGATGTCGGGCGGCGGATGGTTCGCGACGCACGAGGATGTGACCAACCGCGATCAGCTTGCATCCGAGCAACAACGGCGGCAACGAGTGGACGCGGCAATCGCGGCATTCCGCGAGCGCGTCGAAAGCGTCCTGGGGACCGTCCGTGGCAGCTCCGACGCGATGAAGGCAACAGCGAAGGAACTGTTTACGTCCTCCCAGCAGACATCGGATCGCGCCGAAGACATGGTTCTGGCGTCCCAGCGCGCGTCGTCGGGCGTTCAGGAGGCCGCCAGCGCGACCAACCAGATGTCCAGCGCTGCCGAAGAGATCAGCCAGCGGGCGTGTCGAGCCAGCAACGTCGTTCAAAATGCCGAAAACACAGTGAAAGCGACCAGCGATGAATTTACGGCTCTCGCCAAGGCCGCCGACAAAATTGGCGATGTTATAAGGCTGATCCAAAGCATTTCGGGACAAACCAATCTCCTGGCGCTCAACGCCACGATCGAGGCAGCGCGGGCGGGCGAAGCCGGCCGCGGGTTTGCCGTCGTAGCGGCCGAAGTGAAGGCGTTGGCCGCGCAGACCGGGAATGCCGCCAAGGAAATAGCGGCCCTCATTTCGGGAGTGCAGGCCTCGACGGGTGGCGCGACCCAGGCGGTGGCCAGCCTCGAGACGTGCATAAGCGAGATCGGCAATTATACCTCCGCGGTCGCAAGATCGGCCGCCGAGCAGACCGAAGTCGCATCCAACATTTCGGCCAACGTAGTCAATGCCGCAAAGGAAACGAACGAGATCGTCGGAGCGTTAGGCGCTGTTGCGAACGCCGCGACATCCACACGGTCATCCGCGCAGGTCGTTCTATCGGCGTCGGAGGCTGTCGAAGGGGCAGTCAAAAAGCTCCGCGGCGAGGTCGAAGAGTTTCTGTCAAGCGTAGCTGCCTGAACGGCAGCTTCAGGGCGTGCACGTCGCCTCGCGGCATCCATCCGAGCCTCTGTGCTTGCTTGGCGGCACGTTGCCGTCGAGAGCCGGCAAGCGCTCCCCTACCTTGTGGGGGAGGAACAGCGGGAAACGGCCGTCAAAGAATCCAGCCACGCCGAGGGCACCTGCGGAAGCGCGAAAACATTGAGCTGAGAAAAATGCCGAGAAACAAGAACGCTCCTGGCGGAATGAGAGCAGCTTGGACGTCAAGCCCTACTGCGCCCGGCCGAGCATTTCCGATCGTGACACGCGCAATCAAGCCAACCCACAACACCGTCAGCACCAGCCAGAGACGGAAGAATCCTCGGCGCATCCTAGTTTCCTGATTGCGAAGTTCGCATCATTATGCGGTCCCCTCGTTTGCGAACTTCGCAATCGAAAGGACATTAGCAAGCTATTGATCTAGTATGGTTTTGGTTCAGAAGTCCGCATGACGAGCCCCCGCCATAAGAATGATGCGGACTTTCTGAACCGCCACACGAGGCTCTGTTGGATTCTGCGGCATTGGTCGAGCGCCCGCCGCGGTCGCGCGAGCGCTCGTGGGCCGCACTGAAAGCCGTTAGCAGTCGAGAATGGCCTGTGAGATCCTCGCTGACCGCCGCTAACGAAACAAATATACCACGTTTCTTCGCCGGCGCGCCCTGATCTTTAAGAATTGGTTAAAATCGTCACGCTTTTCACCCGTCGCTTTTATGGTCGCCAAACACGCGCGGCTTCTCTGTGCGGCAGCGGATCATGGCAACGTTCACGTAAGACGAGGCGCCGCAGCGCCACGCCGAC
>JBOHIU010000092.1:0-18289 GCA_050725855.1 Xanthobacteraceae bacterium
CGCGGTCAAGCCTGGCAACAATGTTCTGCGTCAGGCTTTCAACTGGGCGCTATTCCAGATCTGGGAGAAGGGAAGCTTTACCGATCTATGGCTGCGCTATTTCCCGATCAGTCCGTTTTGATAGCGCGGTCATGCGCGGGATCTGGATTTGACGGTAGAGGACGTGTTTAGTGTCCCGCGGCAAAACGGTGATCATTTTGAACGCTGCGATTGAAACTGACGCCAGCCTCCGCGAAACGGCCGAGCAATCGCACGCCTGGCCGTTCGAGGAAGCGCGCAAAATTGTCGCCCGGCTCAAGAGGGCGCCGAAGGATGAGGTCATTTTCGAGACCGGGTATGGACCTTCTGGACTGCCGCATATCGGAACGTTCGGCGAGGTTGCGCGCACCTCCATGGTGCGTCACGCGTTTCGCGTGCTCACGGATCACAAGATCAAGACGCGGCTGATTGCATTTTCCGACGACATGGACGGGCTGCGCAAGGTTCCCGATAATGTGCCAAACAAGGAGATGCTCGAAAGACATCTCGATCAGCCTCTCACCAGAGTGCCCGATCCATTCGGCACGCATCCGAGCTTCGGCGAACACAACAACGCACGGCTGCGCGCTTTCCTCGACCATTTCGGCTTCGATTACGAATTTCTGTCGTCGACCCATTGTTACAGGTCGGGGCGTTTCGACGCCGCGCTCCTGAAAGTTCTGGAGTGCTTCGACGAGGTAATGGCGGTGATGCTGCCCTCGCTGCGCGAAGAGCGTGCGCAGACCTATTCGCCATTCCTGCCTATATCGCCGTCGACCGGCGCTGTCCTGCAAGTGCCGATCATCGCCCACGATGCCAAGGCCGGCACGATCACTTACGAGGATCCCGACACTGGCGAAGAGGTCACGAGCCCGGTCACAGGCGGACATTGCAAACTGCAATGGAAGCCTGACTGGGCCATGCGCTGGCTTGCGCTCGGCATCGATTACGAAATGGCCGGCAAGGATTTGATCGATTCGGTAAGGCTCTCCGGCAAGATCTGCCGCATCCTCGGTGGCGCGCCGCCGGAAGGCTTCAATTACGAGCTTTTTCTGGATGAGAACGGCCAGAAGATATCAAAGTCGAAGGGCAATGGGCTGACCATCGATGAATGGCTCCGCTACGCCAGCCCCGAGAGCCTATCGTTGTTCATGTATCGCGAGCCGAAAGCGGCCAAGCGCCTTTACTTCGATGTCATTCCGCGGAATGTCGATGAATATGCGCAAATACTGGAAGCTTATCGGCGGCAAGGCGTGCGTGAGCGGTTGAGCAATCCGGTCTGGCACATCCACGGCGGCTCGCCGCCGCAAACCGACAATCCGGTGACTTTTGCGATGCTGCTCTCGCTGGTCACCGCATCGAACGCGGAGAATGCCGATACTTTGTGGGGCTTTATCGGCCGCTATCGGCCCGGCGTGACGCCGCAGACCCATCCGCATCTTGCTTCGCTGGTCGATTACGCCATTCATTATTTCCACGATTTCGTGCTGCCCGCGAAGAAATTCCGCGAACCCAGCGCGGCCGAACGCGCTGCGCTGATCGACCTGCGCGATGCGCTTTCGCAATTGGCTACGGACGCGTCGGCGGAGGAGATCCAGAACGTTGTCTATGAGGTCGGCCGACGCGAGCCGTTCCTCGACGAAAAGAAGAAGGCCAAGGACGGCAAGCCGGGCGTCACCCTTGCCTGGTTCGACATGCTCTATCAGGTGCTGCTCGGACAGGAAAAAGGCCCGCGCTTCGGCTCCTTCGTCGCCGCCTACGGCATCCAGAACACCATCGACATGATCGACGGAGCGCTGGCACGGTCGGCTTAGCCGGCTACTGACTGGCCCACAGAACCCTTGCGATCCAAAGCACGTCTGTGGACGGAACGGCGCGGTCGGGGTGCTGGATACTCAGCGATTTCAGCTCGATGGATTTTGGCGTACGACGCTTGAGTTCCTTGACCATCATCTCGCCGGTCCTGGTGCGCACGACGACGCGGTCGCCGCGGCGAACTGGCGCCGAAGGCGACACCACGATCACGTCGCCGTCGCGGTAAGCCGGCTCCATCGATGTCCCAGACACTTCGAGTGCATAGGCATTTTCGTCGTCGAGCGCAGGAAAGGCGATTTGGTCCCAGCCATCGCCGGCAGGAAGCCCGCCGTTATCAAAATGGCTGCCAGATCCGGCTTCGGCAAAGTCGATGAGCGGAACGACACGCGGCCCGGCCCCGCCGTCGGCCTGCGCGATCAGCCCGGCAAAGCTATAGAACGACGTTTCTGTCGCGGCCAGGGCTTTGGCGATCGACTCGGTCGATGGCCAACGCGCGCGTGCGGACGGCGTCACGCGTTTGGACTTGTTGAACGTGGTCGGATCGAGACCGGCTCGCCGGGCGAGCCCCGACGCCGACAGGCCGGCGCGCTCCGCCAGTCGATCGATGGCCGCCCAAACCTGTGCGTGCGTGAGCATCAACGTCCTCTCGGCGGCGGGCAAAGGCCGCCGCCATGTCCCGGCCATGATAGAAATTCCTTGCCGGTATCCTCAAGTCCCGGAAGGCGGCCGCCGAAGGTTTTCGCCAGCGTGAATCTCAACGCGCGCCGCCTTGAACTTCTCAATCGCGCCGATATAGGGTCATTATCGACGGGGTATGCATTGGTGGTGACGATCTACAAAGTTTGCGAACGGTCATTGTGGCGCGCGGCCGAACCCGACGGGCTGTTTAGAGGGTCGCCCGTTGACGAGCGCGACGGCTTTATTCATTTTTCCACCGCTGCCCAGCTCGCCGAAACGGCGGCGAAGCATTTTGCCGGACAATCGGCGCTGGTTTTGATCGCAGTCGATTCGGATGCGTTCGGCTTAGAGCTCAAGTGGGAGCCTTCACGCGGCGGGGATTTGTTTCCCCATCTTTATGCAACGCTCCCGCTGAGCGCTGTCCGTTGGGTGCGGCCACTGGCCGACGAGGTTGACGGTCGGCGGGCATTCCCGGACGTTGAGCCGTGATCGACTTGTTCGATTTTCTGGCCCGGCCGATTCTGCGTGCCCTTGACCCCGAACAGGCTCATCGGCTCGCTATCGCAATGTTGAAATGCGTGCCTCTGCCTCGGACGCAGCCGGAAGACAGACGACTGGCGACGCGGGCTTTTGGCCTCCATTTCCCGAACCCGGTCGGAATCGCGGCCGGATTCGACAAGCACGCCGAAGCCCCCGACGCGCTCCTGCGTCTCGGCTTCGGTTTTGCCGAGGTCGGCACGATCACGCCGCTGGCGCAGCCTGGCAATCCGCGTCCTCGACTTTTTCGCCTCGAGGCGGACCGCGCAGTCATCAACCGCCTCGGCTTTAATTCGGAAGGCGCCGAAGCGGTCCTCGCGCGGCTGGTCAAGCGTGTGAATGCCCGGCCCACGCCGGGGTCGACGTCAGGAGCCGGAGAAGGGGGAATCGTCGGGGTCAATATCGGAGCAAATAAGGAAGCGCCAGACCGCATCCGCGATTACGTCGACCTCATCGAACGCTTTGCGCCGGTGGCGAGTTATATCACAATCAATGTTTCCTCGCCCAACACGCCGGGCCTGCGCCATATGCAGCAGGCCGCCGTGCTCGATGACCTTCTGGCGCGCGTGGTCGATGCCCGCGAGCGCGCGGCCCGCAATGCCGGTCCAACTCCGGTCTTGTTGAAGATCGCGCCCGATCTGTCGCTGGCCGAACTGGACGACGTCGTTGGCATTGCGCGCTCCCGCCGGATCGACGGGATGATCGTCGGCAATACGACGATCTCGCGGCCACACACTTTGCGCAATACGGTGCTGGCAAAGGAGGCGGGCGGGCTTTCGGGGCAGCCATTGCGCCCCCTCGCCAATCGCATGCTGGCTGAAACTTACGTGCGGGTTGAAGGCGTGTTTCCGTTAATCGGCGTCGGTGGAATCGATTGCGGGAAAGCGGCTCTAGACAAAATCCGCGCGGGAGCAACTCTCATTCAAGTCTATTCCGGACTGGTGTTTCGCGGTCTCGCGCTTGTCGGCGAAATCAGGAGTGCAATGCTTGCTGTCCTCGATCACGACCGGCGAGACAGTCTCAAGCAATATGTCGGGGTCGATGCGGCCTCCGTCGCAGCGGAAGAGTGGCCGCAATGATCTGGATTGTCTGGCGGCGAGCCGAGCCACACCGTAAAACGCATTTTGTAAGACAAGTCGACTGATCGGGGAGGATGACATGATCGAGTGTTACACGTGGATGACGGACAATGGCTACAAGCCGCGCATGATGCTGGAGGAAACCGGGCTCCCGCACCGGATCGTGCCGGTCAATCTGCGCGAACAGGCGCAGATGTCGCCGGACTTCATGAAGATCAGTCCTGGGCACAAGATACCGGCCATCGTCGACAACGACGCGCCAGGCGGCGCGCGCGTGACATTGTGCGAGTCCGGCGCGATTCTCAAATATCTGGGCGAAAAATCTGGCAGGTTTTATCCGTCCGAGCCGGCCGCGCGCGTGAAGGTGGATCAATGGCTGTTCTATGGCTCTGCGACGTTCACCACCTTGTCGCAACAGTTCGGTCACTGGACGATCCGCTCACCCGTGAAAGCGCCCGTGGCGCAGCAACACTACGAAGCCAATCTGCGCGATATGCTTGGTATCCTCGATCGACACTTGGCGGACAATGAATATTTCGGCGGTTCGTATTCGATCGCAGACATGACCATGTACTCGGACGTACACCTTCATGGCGTGAAAGACATTGGACTTGCGGATTATTCCAACGTGAAGCGCTGGCACGATGCGATCGAGGCCCGTCCGGCCGTGCAGCGCGCTTGGGCCCCGTTTCCCTCGTAGGGATAGTCCGGTCGGCTGGAGGTTCAGGCGGCGTTTTCCAATGTCACGCCGCCATAAGCAGCCTCGAAATCGATCTCGGAGGCAGGTCCGGGGCGCTTGAACAGGTAACCTTGCACCGAAGTCACCCCGGCCAATCGCAAAAGCCGGTACTGATCGGCGGTCTCGACGCCTTCGGCGGTCGTTGCGATATCGAGGCTCTGCGCCAGCGTCAGCGTTGCCGATATAATGGCGGCGCATTCGCTGCGCTTGGTAAGATTCTGAGTGAAAGACTTATCGATCTTGATGCGGTCGAACGGGAACATCGCCAACTGACTGAGTGACGAATATCCGGTGCCGAAATCATCAAGCACGATCGTAATGCCGAGAGTCTTGAACTGCCGCAGCGCCGGCAGGCATTCGGCCGCCGATTCAATCAGCGCCGTCTCGGTAATTTCAAGCTCGAGCCGCTCCGGACGAAGACCCGAATCGACGAGCGCGCGCATGACCACACCGGCCAAATCTGTCTTGCGGAACTGTACCAAGGAGAGGTTGACGGCGACCTTGATGTGCCTCGGCCACGTCGCCGCCTCCGAGCACGCAGCCCGAAGGACCCAATCGCCGACTTGAGCAATCAGCCCGGTTTCTTCGGCCAGCGGAATGAACAAATCCGGAAAGATGAGGCCCTTGGTCGGATGCTGCCAGCGAACCAGCGCCTCGATACAGGTGATTTTGCGGGTGCGGGCGTCGACGATTGGTTGAAAGTGAAGCACCAGCTCGTTTTGCTGAATCGCGCGCCGCAAATCGCTTTCGATCTCCTGTCGCGCGCTGGCGATCTCGCTCATTTCCGGATCGAAGAAACAGTAACCGTTGCGCCCGGCCGATTTCGCCCGGTAGAGCGCGAGATCGGCCATCTTCAACAGTTCGTCGGCGCCGCTCTCGTGCCCGGGCGCCAGTGCTATACCGATGCTCGTGCCAATGCTCACGTCGCCGCCGTCGATGTCGAACGGCTTTCCGACCGTTTGGATAATTCGCTCGGCGAGCGCTCTGGCGGCATCCCGCTGCCTCTCCTCGCCGGCTTGGATGATGGCGAACTCGTCCCCGCCAAGACGCGCCAATACGTCGGTCTCGCGCAACAGTGATTTCAGCCGCGTCGCCACTTCAGCCAGGAGCGCGTCGCCCGCCGGATGGCCGAGCGTATCGTTGACCTGCTTGAACCGGTCGAGGTCCAGAAGCAAAACGCTGAAAGGTTCTTCGCGGCGTCGCTGGCGCGCGGCCGCCTCGCTGATCTTTTGCGAAAGGGCAGCTCGGTTTGCGAGTCCGGTCAGGGGATCGTGATGCGCCAGGAACGCGATACGTTGCTCCGCCTTCTTCCGTTCCGTGGCGTCCTCGATGACCGCGATGAGGTATTTGGGTTCGCCGTCGGCATTTCTGATCACGATGCGATGGGTCGCCTGCATGCACGGTTTCCGCAGAGGCGTGTCCACTTCGATTTCCTTGTAATTGACGCGATCAGGATCCTGCAGCGATTCAGCGTCGGCGCTTTCGATGAGTGCGGCATCTTGGGATTTGTGAATGTCGAATACCGTACGATGCAGTAATTCGCTCCGCGGAGCGCCAAGCATCGTCTCGAACGCCCGATTGACAAGGATAAACTCGCGCGTCTTTGCGTCCTTCACCACGACGGCGACGGGAATATTTTCGATGATAGAATCCAGAAATCGCCTGGTCTCGTCCAACTCGCGTTCCGCGCGCCGCTGTTCGGTGATATCGACATGCGTCGCGACCCAGGCGCCATCAGGCATACGCCGATGATTGACCGCGTAAATACGGCCGTCGCTCAAAATGTTCTCGGCGTAATGAGAAGCGCCACGCTCGGCTCTGTCGACGCGGTCGCGGATATATTTGCTCGAATCTTCCGGGACGAAACCCGCATCGATGCGGTTCTGGAGTATGGACCGCAGGCTGGTACCGGGCTTGGCTTGTTGGATATTCAGACCGTACATTTCCGCATATTGTTCGTTGCACACGACTAGGCGCATATCTTGATCGAAGACGCTCAAACCGTGCGCCATGTTTTGCAGCGCGGTCTGCAGCAAGAGATTGGACCGTTCGAACGATTGCTTGGAGCGCTGCAGCTCGGCTGCGGTTGATAACATGCGCGCCTGCCGTGCCGCACCCAAACCCATCACGATCAGCACGATCAATGTCAAGCAGGATCCGACCAGGATGTATTTATGCAGGGTTGCATTCGCATGTTGGAAAACATCTCTTTTGGCCAAACCCACCACCGCGATGAGCGGAATGCCGGGGAGTTTCCGGTAGGTCAGGAGCCGGATGACGCCGTCGAAACCGGCGCTGGCCTTTGGCGTACTCCAGAAGCTCTCGGCGGGGCTTTCGGCCAGGTGTTTCCAAAGCAGCGAATGATCCGTTCTCCTGCCGGTAAATGCGCGCGCCGCCAGATTCGTGCCGCCACGCGCGAGTATGACGCTGTCGCTGCCGAGCAGCGTGACGATTCCGGAATTGCCCAAATCCAGAGAACTGAAAAAGCCTTCGAGGCCGGAGACGTCGAGAGGGCTGACGACTACGCCGGCGAACGATCCATCAGGTGCTGTGACACGGCGGGCGAATTCAATCGTTAATTTCTTTGTTATCTTACCTACCGTCGGGTCACTGATGAACAGTTTGTCGATTTTGCTGTCCCGCTGGAACGCGAACGCTTGGCGGTCGCCCACGTAGACCGGCACCCGCACCGGTCCCCGACTTGAGAATTTCACGAAGCCATCGGCGTCGGAAATGCCGAATTGCGCCGTCAGGTTGGTATAGGATTGAGTTCGTGCGGCCCATGCTGCGATGTCGAAATGTTGCGGATCGCTTTCATAGGCGCGGCGCAGCTCCAGAAGCGCGCTGTCGGATTCCTGGACAACGCGCTCGATATATTCTTCCAGAACACGAGCAAGATTGCTGCCTTGGCGCGATGCGTCGTGGTAGGCGCGGTCATGCTGCTCCGCGGAAAGCAAATAGATGCTCGACCACATGATCGCGATGACGACGAGGCCCAGGTAAGTCGTGGTCTGCCGAAACGCGTGTACCCATTTGGCCATAGTGATCGGCCTTGAAGTTCCGAGCCGCCATTCGCCCACGGCCTGAGCTTGACACGTATTTGTTACTTTGGGGTTGGGAGCGGCGATCCGGCGGTGGGACCGAATTTGATAACCTTAATGGGTCCATATCGCGTTGCGCCAGCGAGCTTGTAAACCGCGCGAACCCGCGATTATTGGTGAACTTGTGCCGTGGCCGAGCGACAAAGAAGTAGACGAGGCGTTCGCCGCGCCAGGTTGGCGCTGGCTTCGCATGGACAGGGGAGCTTGGATGCCGCTATGATTTGGGAGCTTTCGGAGGGGGCCATGCGCGGTCGTGGGTTTGTCGCGGCGGCTTTGCTCGTCTCGGCGCAGCTCTTTTACGGTACCGCCGGCCATGCCGCCGGCCTCCTCTGGGAGGTCGAGAACCCCTACCGCTTCTTCAAGCGGGAAGCCTCGTTTCGAGTGCAGGAAAGAGCGTTTGACGCCTTACGGGGCGCGCCCGGTCAGCCGCTGCCCAGCAATATCATGTGGCGGGTCGAGCGGCGCCTCAACGATCCCGATTGCAGGGACCCCTCGACGTCTGCTTCTTGCCTGAGGACAGCAGGGCGACACTATGAGCAGAGCCGCCTTGGCTGGGCTGCACAGACCCTCGATTCCACCTGCTACGACCGCAACGCGCGGCCGCGCCGTTACTTCACGACTTGCGTCCGGCAATATTCATGGGGCGCGGCGAAAGAGGACTACATCCTGCCGGATGCCCACACGGTGGACATCCGCATCGCGCCGGAGCAACTCGCTGCTGCCGGACAGGGCGACTGCGTTTGGAGCTGGCAGGGCCGCCGGCTCGGCGCGCCGGTCGAAACACGCAAGCAGCCTTGCAACGCTATGCTGGTCATCAAGCGCGTTCCGTTCTCGCTTGACCGCGCCTTGTCGGGCGTTTCGCTCAAGGTCCGACTGCCGAACGGCAGCGAACTGACCGATGAGGTCGTTGTTAAGGATCTGCTCGTCGTGGCGCTCGGTGACAGTTTTGCTTCCGGCGAAAGCAATCCCGACCGGCCGGTAACGTTCAGCGCCGCCCGGCAAATGGATTACGAGGCGGTCAATACCAGTAACATCGGGAGCCTGGCGAGCCGCGATGCGGCTCATATGCAGTCCAGCTACGAAATCGCGTCGGCAGGAGAAACCAATCCCAAGATGCTGCCAAAGCGCCTGATGGCGGACGAGGAGAAGGGGTTGATCTACAGCCCGACATCGCCGGAATTCCTTGCCGCGTTCGAGGCTGCGCGCGCACGGTGGCTCAGCCCGGATTGTCATCGCTCGCAATATGCTTATCCATTCCGCGTCAGCATGGGTCTTGCGCTCGAGGACCGGCATCGCGCCGTGACGTTTGTGAGTCTTGCCTGCTCGGGCGCGGATATCGTCGAAGGGCTGTTCGGACCCAGCGACGCCCGCGACGAACTCATCGGGCCAAGGCCGCAAGCGCGTGTGCCCGCCCAATTCGATCAATTGAGCGATCTTATTTGCCGTAGTCCTGCGGGACGTACCGACCCGGTAAATTACCGGTTGCCGGTCTACACGCCAGGCAGCACCACTATTGCCGACAAGATATTCACGATGCGCTGGTGCCCTCCGCAAAACCGCAAACGACCGATCGACGTGGCGCTGCTCTCCATCGGCGGTAACGATGTCGGTTTCGGGCCGTTGGTCGATTATGCGATCACCGGCAGCGCCTCCGACATAGCGCCGATCGCCAGTGTTATGGGGCGTAAGCTGCGCTTCTCGCCGGCCTTATCGGAAGTTTATCTGAGCGTGCTGGACCGGCGCGTGCAAGCGGTCAAACAAGCGCTTCGCGATGGTTTCGGAGTCGAACCCTCGCATGTGCTGCAAAATGCCTACGAACCGATTCAATTCGACGAGACAGGAAATGTCTGCGGCAGCCAGCCGACGCTTGGCCTCGATGTCTATCCAAAGTTCAGATACGATCAGCAGCGTATCCGCGAAGTCTCGAATTTCGTCGGTGAACTGCAGCGGCGGTTGGCCTGCCTAGCCGATGCCGCCAGGCCCGGGTGTCCGGCAGGACTTGCGACCGGCAAAGGCACTGGCTTTGAATTCATCACCGATCACGTTCCTGAATTCAGGCGGCGCGGCGTTTGCGCGCGTGATCCGAAGAGGGCGTTCTCCGATCAAATCGAGATGATGATGCCGCGCGTGTCGAGCGCGACCGATGAATTCGAGCCGTATTCGCCGGCTGGCTTCCTTCCCTACGGACACCGCTGGCGGCTAGTTCGCGATCCAAACGACGCGTTCCTTACCGCCAACACTCACCGTGAGGGCATTTCTCCGTTCGACGATCTGCAGCCACCTTATGCAGCGCTGATGAGCGGCGCGTTCCATCCAACTGCCGAAGGACATGCGATCGTTGCCGATCACGTCCTCCGCCACGTCAACGAACTGCTTGAGAAAGAATCGTTCACGCGGAATTAGAGAAAGCCGCACACGTCCTCGTGTGGCAGTTCAGAGTTCGGATCTTCAGTGGACGCGCGAAGATGCTCGGCCGTGCCTTTGCGCGAATTTGTGGCGTTGTAGCTCCGTGTGGTCCTGATGCATCAACTCGGCGCACCTGACCCATCGTTGCGCCAAACCATTCCAGACCGCCTTGTTTTCCGGATTACGGGTGAATTTGGCCATGACTTCGCATTCGGCGGCAAATCTCAGGAACTGGTCGGTTGTGTGCATCTAGGGAACCTCCGTGCAGACGTCCAATAGCGGACATTCGGCAAAACATGCACGATTGGAAAGGTTCCGGTGGAACGATATTAATTTTGGGGAACTGATCGGAGCAGGGCTACGGAGTGTAAGCGTTGGCCGCGCCCGGGGATGGCACTAGAACGGGCTTCAGCGCCGGAACCAGCCGCCTTCGCTCGCGTCTGGCCGGGATAGCCCGATAGACTTGCTTGGTTGCTTCCACAATGTGGACACCAGCAAATGGTGCGGAGAGGGTTGCGCCCGTACGCTCCCAGGCCACCGCCGACCGCAGAAACCAGGCGCGACCGATCGGTGGCACATAGAGCGCTTCCCCCCAGCCAGTCGGTGTGAACCAGGTTTCGCGCAGAAGCTGAGTGATTTGCGAGCGCGAGTAGGGCCGGCCCTGGCCGAACGGTGTCGTGTCGATGCGCGCCCACAGTCCGCGGCGGTTCGGCACGACCGCCAGCAGCCGTCCGCCGGGAGCGAGCACGCGCCAGACTTCCCTCAGCAGTTCTGCCGGATCTGGCGACATTTCAACGGCATGTATGAGCAGCACGCGGTCCACGGCCGAGTCGGTCAGCGGCAGTTCGTCTTCCTCGACCAGGGCAGCGAGTGCCGGCCGCGTCGACGGCCAACGCACCACCCCCTGCGGTGCCGGCATCAAAGCGAGGCATCGTTCGGCCTCCTGACGGAACAAGCCCAGATAGGGCGTCGCGTAGCCGATGCCGACCACGCGCTGCTTCGCGGTGTCTGCCCAGCGTGCGCGGATGCCGCGGCTGATGAAGCGCCGTGCCACGGTCCCCAGCCGCTGGGCATAGAAGTTGCGAAGATCGACGACGTCCATGGTAATTAAAATAGCACGTCATTCCGCGTGCGCGGTGAAAAGCGCGAGCCGGATCGGTTTTCGATCTATAATGATCGGTCTTGCGGTAAATGGTTCGCACCGCCTAGGTTGGTGGCCGGAGCTGCCGATGCTGGGTCGGTGAGAACCGACCGGCCACGAAACAACGGTGAAAAATGACGGCGCAAATCGATGTTTTTCTCTGCCTGAAAGACAATTTCGGCGTGCTCTTGCACGATCCCACGAGCGGAGCCACGGCCGCTATTGATGCGCCCGAGGCAGCCCCGATCGAGGCGGCGCTGCAAAAGACGGGTTGGCGGCTCACCGACATTCTCGTCACCCACCACCACGCCGATCACACGCAAGGCATCGGCGAACTAAAACAGCGTCACAAGTGCCGCGTCATGGCGCCGCGCGATGAGGCCGCGCGCATTGCGCATATCGACGAGACCGTGGCCGAGGGCGATACTTTTCACGTCGGCTCGCTCGAAGGCCGTGTCATCGACACGCCGGGCCATACGGCTGGCCACATCTCTTATTTCCTTCCGGGGGAAAGGATCGCGTTCGTGGGCGATACGTTGTTCTCGATTGGCTGCGGCCGCGTCATCGAGGGCGATCCGGAAATGATGTGGAATTCACTGCTCAAGCTGCGCGGCCTACCCGACGACACGCGCTTTTATTGCGGCCATGAATATACCGAAGCCAACGTCCGCTTCGCCAAGACGGTCGAGCCGGACAACACGGTGCTTGCCGCGCGCGCCGAGGAGGTGGCAAAGCTCGCCGCGGCTCACAAATTTACAATTCCGGCGACGATCGGCGCCGAGAAAGCGGCTAATCCGTTCTTGCGCGCGGATAATGCCGGACTGGCCAAATCACTCGGACTTTCCGGCGGTCCCGCGTGGAAGGTCTTTGCCGAAATCCGCGAGCGCAAGAACCGGTTTTGAATTTAGCGCCATCGAGTTGGCGCTAAATGGATGGGAACCTCTATAAGCAAGCATAGCAGCGGTCGTGTCTGTCGCTGATTCTCGTCTGCGTTATGCGAAATATTGTCCGCCGTTCACCGTCAACGTCGAGCCGGTAATCAAGCCGGCATCATCGGAAGCAAGAAAGGCCACGCAGCGGGCGATTTCCTCGGGCTCGCCGAGGCGGCCGATCGGAATCTGCGGCAGCACGTTCTTTTGCAGCACTTCCTGCGACATGGCCTTGACCATATCGGTCGCCACGTAGCCCGGGCAGATCACGTTCACGGTGATGCCGGCGCGCGCGCCCTCTTGCGCCAGGGCTTTGGTGAAGCCGATCTCGCCGGCCTTCGAGGCGGAGTAGTTCACTTGGCCGAACTGGCCCTTCTGGCCGTTGATTGAAGAGATATTGATGATGCGCCCGAACTTGCGCGTGCGCATGCCCTCGATAACCGGCCGACACATGTTGAACAACGATCCGAGATTGGTGTTGATCACCTCCGACCACTGTTCCGGCTTCATACGGTGAAGCTGGGCGTCGCGCGTTATTCCGGCGTTGTTGACGAGAATGTCGACCGGCCCGAGATCCGTCTCGACCCGTTTGATGCCGGCTGCGCAAGCTTCGAACGAGGATACATCCCACTTATAGGTTGGGATGCCGGTCTTTTGCTTGAAACCCTGCGCAATCTGGTCGTTGCCGCCGTAATTTGCGGCAACCGTGTGTCCGGCCGCTTTCAGCGCCCCGCAGATGGCGGCGCCGATCCCGCGAGTTCCGCCCGTCACCAACGCGACGCGGGGCATCAAAACCTCCCCATTCTTTCAAGCCTCGATGAACATCGATGCGTTCGGTTTGAAGACGAATCTAAACACGTAAATGGCCGGGACAAGCGCAGTCATGACTTCAGATCAACATGACCCGGATCAATTCCAAGGCTATTGCTCGGTCCACTCAGCGTTCCAGGCACATCGCGATGCCCATGCCTCCGCCAATGCACAAGGTGGCAAGACCCTTCTTCGCATTACGTTTCTGCATCTCGTAAAGCAGAGTCACCAGAACACGCGTGCCGGAAGCGCCGATCGGATGCCCGATCGCGATGGCGCCGCCATTGACGTTGACCTTTTTGGTGTCCCAACCAAGGTCCTTATTGACCGCGCAGGCCTGCGCCGCGAACGCTTCGTTGGCCTCGATCAGGTCAAGGTCGGCCACGTTCCATCCGGCTTTTTTCAAGGCCGCACGCGAGGATGGGATTGGCCCGGTGCCCATGATTTTCGGATCGACGCCGGCTTGCGCCCAGGAGACGATACGGGCGAGGGGCGTTTTGCCGAGCTTTGCGGCCTCGCTCGCCTTCATCAGGACGACCGCGGCGGCGCCGTCATTAATGCCCGAGGCGTTGCCGGCCGTCACCGTGCCTTCCTTGTCGAAGGCCGGCCGCAACTTGGCGATCGCATCCAACGTGGTGCCGTGCTTCGGATATTCGTCGGCATCCACCACGACATCGCCCTTGCGGGTCTTAATCATCACCGGCGTGATCTCGTCCTTGAATTTCCCTGCCTTCTGTGCCGCTTCGGCCTTGTTCTGCGAGGCGACCGCGAACTCGTCCTGCTGCTGACGCGTAATCTGCCACTGCCTCGCGACATTCTCGGCGGTATTGCCCATGTGATAGCCGTTGAAGGCGTCCCACAATCCATCCTTGATCATGGTGTCGATCATCTCGAAATTGCCCATTTTCACGCCACCGCGAAGATGCGCGCAGTGTGGCGCGACGCTCATGGATTCCTGCCCGCCAGCCACCACGATGTCCGAATCCCCGTTCTCAATGGCTTGATAACCGAGGGCCACGCTGCGCAACCCGGAGCCGCAAAGCTGGTTGACACCCCAGGCGGGAACCTCGACTGGAACGCCGGCGGCGATTGAAGCCTGACGCGCCGGGTTCTGCCCCTGCCCGGCCGTGAGGATTTGACCCAAGATGACCTCAGAAACCCGCGCCGGCTCGACGCCGGCACGATCCAGAGCGGCTTTGATCGCTGTCTTTCCCAATTCATGGGCGGGCAACGACGCAAGAGCGCCATTGAATGCGCCGACCGGCGTGCGCGTCGCGCTGACGATGACGATGTCGTCTTTCATGACAGGTTCCTTCCGGGCTTTCAGGTTAAACTTCCGGGCGTTCTGGTTAGATCAGACGTGGGGCCGCGAGCCTCGATGCCATCCTGCATGTATGTCATAAGGAGGCCGTCCGCCGCCGACAAGACGCAACGCCGGCCGGCCCTGCATCGCGGAATCGTTGGCATGCTCTTGGGATCACAAAACGGTAGCCCCACTTCGGGAAAACGCCTATTTTGGTATGGAGCTGGCGTAATCCCAGAAAGCGGTCCCAAAGCGCATGTCCGAAAGCACCACCACCAAGGCCGCTGAGCCTATTGAGATCAAGAAATACGCCAACCGGAGGCTCTATAACACCGGCACAAGCGCCTACGTGACGCTCGAAGACCTCGCATCGATGGTCAAGAGTGGCGAAGACTTCGTCGTTCACGACGCCAAGAGCGGAGACGACATTACCCGTTCGGTCTTGACCCAGATCATTTTCGAGCAGGAGAACAAGCAGGGACAAAACCTGCTGCCGATCACCTTTCTGCGCCAGCTCATCCGTTTCTACGGCGACAGCATGCAGATGCTGGTTCCGCGGTATCTTGAGGTCTCGATCGATTCGCTCACCCGCGAGCAGGAGAAATTCCGCCACCAGATGGCGCAGGCTTTCGGTGTCGGCGGGTTCACGTCTCTCGAAGACCAAGTGCGGCGGAACATGGAGATGTTCGAGCGCGCTTTTTCCATGTTTGCGCCATTCGCGCGGCGTGAGAGCCAGAGCGGTTCTACGCCGGAGGCGGAGAACCCCCCCGCCAAGACGGGCGAGATCGACGATCTCAAGCGTCAGCTTGACGAGATGCAGAGAAAAGTCGACCGATTGACCGAGAAAGACAAGAGCGGCGGATAGCGACCGGATTGTATTGTCCTTCGCGGGTGAAGCGAAGCCTCCAGCTGTGCGCGCTACGACGCTTGTGCCACTGCCTTGATCCAGGGCCGCTCAGGTGAGGCAAGGCCGATGAGAGCGCCTTGCAGATATTCGCAGCCCCATTCCTCCAGCGTTTGCGCAGCTTCTTCGCTCTGCACCCATTCGGCAACGGTGGATAGGTTGAGCCTTTTGCCAAGATCGATCAGGGTGTGCACAAAGGCCCGGTCATCCTCCGAACGCATCATGTCGGCCACGAAGGCGCCATCGATCTTGACAATGTCGACGCCGAGCTTGCGCAGATTGCGGAATGAGGTGTAGCCGGCACCGAAATCGTCGATCGCGATGCGGCAGCCGAGATCCTTGACGCGAGCGACGAACCCGCGCGTCTCATTGATGTCTTGGATGGCCGCGCTCTCGGTGATTTCAACGATCAGGCGCTCCGCCAAGCCGCTATTGGAGCGCAACAGCGAAACCAGCCCCGCCCACCAGTCGGGATCGGAGGTCGACGGTGGCGAGACATTGAGGCTCGCCTGCAGCGTGGGGGTCGCGGCCAGCTCCTCCACCGCAAGTTCAAGCACCCGGTGATCGAGCAGGCGAACGAGTCCGAGACGTTCAGCGACGGGCACGATTTCGCCGGCGCCAACGAGCGTTCCGTCGGTCCGGCGAATTCGCATGAGACATTCATAAAAAGCAGGCTGGCGGCTCCTTGCCGCCGCAACCGTCTCGTAGGCAAGGAAGATGCGCCGCTCGTTGAGCGCCGCCACGATCTCGTCAGTGGCGCGAACGTTCTCACGGCGCAGTGCATCGCGTTCGACACTGGGCCGATAGGCGAGGAATGAACCGCGATTTTTGCTCGTGGCCGAGTCGAGTGCTTCTTGAGCGCGTGCCAGCACTTCCGCTACGCTTCGGGCATGACGCGGCGCCGTCACCCCGCCGATAGTCGCGGTGATGGCGATCGGCCCGGCATCGGTCGGCGCCAATTCTCCCCGAACCGCCCCCAGCATGCGCTCAGCCGCGATTGCGAGGTCGTCTGGCGTGCAATTGCCCAAAACGAGCCCGAATTTGGTGCCGGAAAAGCGCCCAAGCGTATCCTTGCCGCGCATCCTGCCGCGCAGGCGCTTGGCGACCTCGGCGATGACCTGATCGGCGACGGTAAAGCCGTAGGATTCGTTGATGCGGGCAACGTTGTCGATGCCAACGAGAAGAAAGCCGCACGACGAGCGGAAGCGGATCGCGTCCTCGATCGCGTCTTCAAGCACCTCGGTCAGATGGTGCCGGTTGAGTTCACCGGTGAGGCCATCGTTGCGGGCAAGATAGCTTAGACGACGCTCGTGTTCGTAACGCTCGTTGATCACGCGCAGAAGCCCGTGCGCACGCATCGGCCGACCGTCATCGCCGGCAAACCATCGGCCGGTGTCCTCTACCCATAGTTTTGTTTCGACGTCGCGATCGGGTCGCAGCCCATATTGAATCTGATAAAACACACCACGACCGTCGTCGTGCTTGGCGGATTGGGTGACCGCATCAAAGCGAGCCTGCGCATTGTCGGCTTCGAGCAGTTGCGCATAGCCGCTTCCATTCGAAATCGTTTCGACATCGCGTACCAGCAGCACGTCCTTGACGTTGGCGCTCCACGACAAAGCGTCGGTATCGATGTGCCAATCGTAGGCGACCTCGCCGACCGAGGCGAGAATGTGCGCGGTATCCGGCGCGCCGACTTCCGCCGGTGGCGCGGGGTCGGCTTCCGCCGCTTGGCTGTTTGCGTGCCTCCTGGCCATGGCAGGTGGAGCGGAATTGAGATCGCGGGGACCGCTCTGAGCCACGTTCGCCTCTTCGAAGATTGTTACCAGCGCGCAGGTGTCGCCGGTCGCCGCCACCGGCAGAGCCAAGCTATCCGCGGACGTTAAATAATTCGGAAAATCGGGTCCATCCGAAAAGGTGCTTCGCACCTATTCGCCGCTGCGGCACGCTGTTTGCGCTTGCGTCGCCAGAAGGCTGTCAACGTCCCGTTTTGGGACGAGAGCCGCAGGCGGTGTCAATGGTGAATGCTCTTGTCCCCGTGAACCCGGGTCAGCGTGAAAAGCGGCAAGGCCCAGCCGACGCGAGAGCCAGCGCGAATTTCATCGCGCACCTCGTCGGCACCGCCGCGCAGGCGCCGCAAACCCGCGCTCGCCGCCGCGCCGAACCACAAGACGCGGTTGCTGCCTATCGCGAACTCGGCCAGCGGCCTAGTCGGCCCGGCGGAGCACTCTCGCGATCGATTTGACTCTGGCTTCCTCTGCCGCCGGGGCGAGAAGTGGGCGGCAGCCGAGATCTCCCGAGCCGCGCGCGGAGCGAACTCAAGCGGCGCGGCCACATCGACGAAACTGGCGACTGGCAGCAGAAAATACAGGGCACGGACCGAAGGAGTCAGCGGTTAGGCTTCGGACTTCTTCGTGATCACCTGCCGGCCCCGATACATGCCGGTTTTCAGATCGATATGGTGCGGGCGGCGCAACTCACCCGAATCCTTGTCCTCGATATAGGTTGGCGCTTTCAGCGCGTCCGCGGATCGGCGCATGCCGCGCTTGGACGGCGATACTTTTCTCTTTGGCACGGCCATGACGGCGTACTCCTCAGGTCCGAGAACTCATTGAGATCGTCACTGCGGCTTCGCCGGCAAATGCCGCGCTCCGGAATGACGAAGGCTGGCGAGCTTATAGAAGAAGCACAATCGCGACGCTAGTGGGCGTAGAGGCAGGTGTCGTGGGACGGGTAGGTGGCGGCCCGGCGCAGATAGAGCGCGGCCAATCGGCGGATCAAGAGGCCCGGCCTGCGGGCGCTGCGTTCAAGGGGGTTGGGCAGAATAGC
>JBOHIU010000093.1:0-44682 GCA_050725855.1 Xanthobacteraceae bacterium
GTCGGATCGCCTCAGGCGATCCGGGGAGGGGTCAGTTCGTTCACGTTCCTTGACTCCCACCCGAGGGTCTTCGACCGTCGACCTCCCCCTTTTAGGGAGAGGTGATTGAACTGTTTCGCCATTAACAGCTTCCAGCACTTCCGCGCGTTCGGGAATATGACTCTCGACGGCCTCGAACCGGCGCACGCTGGCCGGGCCGAGACGCTGGCGCAGCGCATCGATCAGCGCTGCGCACTGCTCGCTCTTGTCCTCATTTTCCCGCCCCAGCCCTCCCGCGCTTGCGGGGGAGGAATGGGAGGGGGCGGTTAGTTCGGTCTGCCGCGCCAGCATCGGCTCCGCGCGGATGACGGCGAGGCCGACCGCCTCGAAGCCGAAGCCGGCGTCGTCGGTCGCCGCAGCGGCATCAAGCTTGAGTTCGATCATGCGCACCACATGGGCGACGCTGCGGGTCGGCAGCGTCAGCGCGATGTCGAGCGTTTTGACATTGCCGTCGACACGATAGAGCGAAAGCTTCAACGTTCGTGCGCCCACGTCGTCGCGGCTAAGCACGTGCGCAAGCATCCCCATGAGCCGGCTTGCAAGCGCGACGACGGCCTCCTGGGTGACGATCGGTTCGATAAGATAACGCAACGAATGATAGACCGGCGGCGGTACAACGGGCACGAGCGGCTCATCCGCATGCCCGAGCGCCTGGTCGAGACGGCGTAGAAGCTGGGCCGAAAACCGCGCGGCGAACGGCGCGCGCGGCTTGTTCAACAATGCTCCAATGGTTTTGAAGCCGAGCCGGCGCAGCGTGGTGCAGATATCCGATGAAAGCCGCAGCGCTTCGACAGGCAAAGGCGAAAGCGCTTCCGCCTCCGTACCCGGGGGCAGGATGCAGCGGGAATTGGCGTGAAAACGCGAGGCCGCCCAGGCCGCGCCGGGCGTGTCGGCAACGGCGAGCCGCGCCGGCAGAGCGAAGTTTTTTTGCAGCCGGGCGGCAAGGTCGGCAATGAGATTTTGCTCGCCGCCGAACAGATGACTTGCCCCTTCGATGTCGAGAAAAAAACCGTCGGCGCCGTTGTCCTCGCCATAGGGCGAGGCGGTTGGCGTGTAGCGCGTCGCCCACAGCGAAAGCCGGCGCAGGGCGATATCGTCGGCGGCCGTATCGACCGGCCGCACCTGCAAAAAACCGGCTTTTGCCCGCGCATCCGCCAGGGGCTCCCCATGCGACAGGCCAAGAGCTTCCGCCGCTTCGTTCAAGGCGGCGATGCGCGGGCCGCCGGTCCCCGCGACGGCAAGGACGAACGGCCGGTCAGGCGCAATAGGTCTTTCTGTCGGCGCCTTCGCCTGTGCCGCGAGCGCGCGCAGAATCGGCCAGCCCGGCAGCCAAACTGAAACGATGCGCGACATGATCGTACTCCACTACCCATTCGCCCGGTCGTCCGTTGCGAGCCCGTTCAAGCTGCAGATGCCATCGAGGACGCGCGATCAGACCGAAGCGGTCGCGTGCGGCTTCTGCCGTGCCGACGCGCCAGCGCGTTGCCGCCGCGCTCGATTCCAGGTTTTGCGACGGCCGCATAAGAAAGATTGGCAGGCCCGCCTCGGTGGCGGCGAACTGGAGTCGTTGGCTCGTTTTCAGATTGAGCTTGTCGATCACGCCGGCGACGGCGGCTGGCGCACCAGAGCGCACTGCTTCCTCGATGGCCCACAGCGTATCTTTTCTATGCGCTGTCTCGACCAGGACGAGGCGCGCCGGATCGAGACCGAGCGCGCGCAGTCCGTGACCGTGTAACCGGCCGTAGGGGCCGAACCCGTAGGTGGGCAGGACGAAGACAAGGGAATGTGGCCATCGTGCATTAGTTTTTCCCTCCCCTGAAAGGGGTGGGTCGACCCGCATCCAAGATGCGCGTCGGGGAGGGGTCGTGTTGATCCTGGTGCCCCCCACCCTGCTCACTTTGTTCGCCGACCTCCCCCTTTCAGGGGGAGGAGAAGTAAGGCGTCCGAGAATCGCGGCGATGAAGCCTAGGGCAGCGGGTGTGGCATAAGGCGCCGGCACGATTTCATGCAGGGCGCCGCAGGGGAGGCCACCCTCCGGCAGGCAGCAATCAAGCGCGGCAAGGCCGAATGGAAATGCCTTATGGCCACGCGTCATTCCCGGCAGCAACCGGCGTAATTCCTCCATCACGGCCGCGCGATTGCGCGCCAGGGTCATAGCGGAAATGGCCAGAGCGGAAATGGGATCGGGGGGCGGCATGGCTTTGCAAAAGCCTTTGGGATATTCTCGGTATGTTCCAGCTTAGAGTACTAGAACAAAATGAGAACCTTGCCAAGGGGCAAAGGTTCTGACGTCGGCAAAAGCAATCCCCCCTGCTTCGCACGCGATCGAAAGATCTTGCCGAAGCCTTTGTCTTGCCGGCCTAAAAGCGATAGCGCATACGTGAGGCCCCGCACGCGGCGGTCATGCGTGCGGCCAAGGAAGGTGCATCATGCCGGAAGCCGACAAGGAAGGTGAACGCTACGCCCTGGATCAGCCGCAGCGCACGCCCGGCTTTTATCTCAAAGGCAGCCACCAGCTCGATTGGGGCATGAAAAACCGCATGGCGCGGGTGTTCGATCCGACCTCCGGCCGCACCGTCATGCTGGCCATCGACCACGGCTATTTTCAGGGCCCGACGACCGGCCTCGAGCGCATCGACCTGTCGATCGTGCCGTTATTGCCGGCCTGTGACGCTCTGTTCTGCACACGCGGCATTCTGCGCACGCTCATTCCCGCCGAATGCGGCAAGCCGATGGTCTTACGCGCCAGCGGCGGTCCTAGCATCCTGCGCGAAGAACTGTCGGACGAGCAGATCGCCATGGATATGGACGACGCGGTGCGATTGAACGCCGCCGGCGTCGGTATCCAGGTGTTCATCGGCGGCGAGCACGAGACGCGTTCGGTCCACAATATGACCAAGCTGGTCGACGCCGGCTTGCGCGCCGGCATCCCGGTCATGGGCATCACCGCGGTCGGCAAGGCCATGGTGCGCGACGCCAAATATTTCCGTCTCGCCTGCCGCATCATCGCCGAACTCGGGGCGCAATACGTCAAGACCTATTATGTCGATGACGATTTCGAGACGATCACCGCCTCGTGCCCGGTGCCGATCGTCATGGCCGGAGGCAAGAAACTGCCCGAACTCGATGCGCTCACCATGGCCTACAATGCCGTGCAGCAAGGCGCTTCCGGTGTCGATATGGGCCGCAACATTTTCCAGTGCGACACGCCGAAAGCGATGATCGCGGCGGTCGCCGCGGTCGTGCACAAAAATATGAAGCCAAAGGAAGCGTTCGAGTTGTTCAAGACGCTGAAGGAAGAATCGGCTCGTGGCAGCTCATTCCGCAGCGCCGCGGAATAGCTGGCGAGCCGCGGCCGCCGTTCACTTCGGAACAAATGCGTTGGTATAAAGCTTCGACATATCTGGCGGCGTCGGCAAGAGCTTGAGATCGGCGAACGAGCGTTTGAGCGTCGCGATCGACTCGGGATCGAACTTGCAGTCCTTGGTGAACATACCGATGGTCAGATCGTAATCCTTCGCCATCACGTTTGGCGGAAAGCCGGTGATGCCGCTTTCGATCTTCACCGTTTCGGCCTTATGCGTGCGCATGTAATTCATCGTATCAACCCAGGCGGCAACGAAGGCGCGCACCGCGCTTGGATTGGTCTTGATCAGGTTGTCTGAAGCGTACACCGTGCCGGACGCGAGCTTGCCTTCATAATCCGAAACGGGAATGAGCAGACGCCCCGTCTTTTTCTCGGCCATGTCGAGGAAGAGCGATGTCACGCCGATGTCGGCGTCGATAAGATGAGCGCGGAATGACGAAATGATGTTGCCGGCGCCGTTGCCGATGGCCACGCCCGTGACACCATTCGGGCCCCAGTCTTTCTTGCGTTCCAGCTCTTTCGTCAGCCAATCGGTCAGCGAGCCGGCGCTGGAGAAGCCGATCTTTTTGCCTTTCAGCTGTGCCACATTGTGAATTGGCGAATCGTAAGGAACGCCGATTCCGAGGAACGGAACCGGCCCGGCGCTCTCGCACACGCCGGTCATCGGCACACCCTTGGCGACGAGCGCCATTTCAGTTCCCGCGCCGTCGCCGATATCGATGCTGCCGGCAGCCATGGCGGTCGCCATCTTACTGCCGCCGGTGAAATCGACGATTTTCAGATCGAGGCCATGCTTTTTGAAGATGCCGAGCTTGTCACCGACATTCACGGGGATGATGGGATCGGCATTGGGCGCCGCCTTGCCCACGGTCAGCGCCGTTTGCGCCGACGCAACCGCCGGCAAACCGAGCGATCCGAGAACGATGGCGAGCACAGCAGCGAATGCAGGCTGCAATGGCTTTGTCAGCATGGTTTCCTCCCGGGCCTGACTTTGACGCAGGCTTGCGCTGCCAGCGAAGCATCGCCTTGTTCGGGCGACAATGCGGTGAAGGGCCGCGTCTAGCGGAAACGCGAATTAAACGTTGGCAGCAATAGGATAGGTGAAGACGCCTGCCAATCCCAACCGTAAAGGGCGGCTGGGCGACAGCTCTATCCGTAGTTTTTTTCCGGTGCCGGCCGGATCAAGAACCAGGCGACCGCGCCGGCCGCAATTGCGCCGCCCAAGGCCGCGAGCATGTGTGCGATCCAGGAGGCGCTCCCGACCCCGCTTGACTGGGCGTCGCTGGGAACCGCCTTCACCATCATGGCATGCACTGCAGGCTTTGCAGCGGCGGGTGTGGCAGCCGTTATCGTCGCGACTTTCTTGATGGGGCTACGGACGGGGCTGCTGGTGACATTGGCGAGTCCATTGGGCAGAGCTGCCTGCACCGAATGGTTGCCGGTCACGATCTGGTTCGGATCGGTATCGACAACAGCTTCCATGGTGACCGCGCCAGGAGCCTGACCGCGCGGAGGCGTGGCAGTTGTGGCAGCAGTGCTGAGATTGGCGGTCGGCCAGACGTTTTGCGGAAGCGCGCTTGCCGTAGTCTGGATGGGAACCGGAGCACGCCGCGCGACTGCAATCGCGTGGTGCGGCTTGGAGAAGACGCGTTTCGCGATCCGGCGCTTAATCGGCCCTTTTCTCCTGAGTTTTTCGGCAAACCTGCGGTGCGGCCGCAGCTTGGCGCTGCTCACCTTGTGCCTATGATGGATGAGGCTCCTATGATGGACGAATTGGAGCAGCGGCATTGGCTGGCCGGCGGCGGACTGCGCGGCGGCGCTGGTCAGCGCCGCGGCCAGCAGCAGCAAAAAAGACGCGCTCGCAGCGACAATACGACTATGCGGCACGACATCCTCCATCACTCGTCCCCTGGAGGCGGCATAGCGCAAGGCGGCGTGACTTCAGCGTGACGCAATTGCGGATTTTTGGTGCAAAGAGGAGGCGAAAGGCAGCAGCGTTAACCAAATGTTCCCAGACATCTGGCGGGATTTTTGAGCATGCGGGTCGCTGGGACGCGGATAGTGAACTGTAACTCCTAGTTTTGGTGACATCAGGTTCGATCACGGACGCTCTCGTAGAGAGTAGTTCAGTCACCAGGGGGGTCACGTAGATGTCCGTTGGGCTACCGCGAGCAGACTGTCGCACTACAAAGACATCTTGGGAGCCCACCATCGAGAAGACTTCGCCGAGATATCAGCTCTACCGTCATTGTCGTTTGGGTGTACGGGGGGACTATTGTCGCCTTGAGGTGTACGGGTGACCGATGTGAGCATGAGAGGACGCCCATGATCAGGATGCACGAGGTGCTTCCATGCGCAATCGAAAGCCAGGCTTTGATAGAGCGCGGCTGCCCGAACCGGCGCGGCGTCATCGCCGCGTTGGGCGCGATCGGTTGCGAGCGCCGCGCTCTCGGGCGCACCAGCCTGGGCGCAGACGGCGGCAGCAGCCACGAAACACGCGCGCATCGATACCCACCTGAATTATTACCCGCCATTCTATCTGGGGCCGCTCGAAGTTTGGTAAACCTCCAACCCCACGCGCGGTCGGCTGCCGCCGTTCGTCAATGAACTGGACCGTCGCGCATGCCGTCGAGGAGATGGATGGGAGCGACGTTGCGACCGGAGTCGTCTCGCTGCCCATTCCGAACGCGCGGCTCACATGCGACGTCGAGAACACACGGACGCTCGCGCGCACCTGCAACGAGTTCGGCGTGCAGATGGTGCGCGATTACCCAGGCCGGTTTGGCGTGTTCGCGACCTTGCCGATGCCCGACGTTGACGGCTCGCTGCGTGAAATCGAATATGCGCTCGACACGTTGCACGCCGACGGCATCGGCATGATGACGAGTTGGGACAGCACCTATCCGGGCGACGCCGCGCTGGCGCCGATCTTCGAGGAGCTTAACCGGCGCAAGGCCGTCGTCTATTTCCATCCCATGGCGGCGAGCTGCTGCGGCAACGTGATCCCCGGCATCGGCGCACCCTATCTCGAATATCCGTACGAGACCGGGCGCGCCATCCTGAGCCTGTTGCTCTCGGGCTCCTTCGCGCGTTTTCGCGACACCAAATTTATCTTCGGGCATGGCGGCGGGCCGATCCTGCTGCTGGCTGGCCGCATCGAAAACTTGGCTTCGCACAGGCCGGACTACAAGCAGAAAATTCCCGACGGGGTGCACGCCGAGCTGAAACGGCTTTACTACGACACCGCCGACTCCGCGTTTCCCCAGAACTTTGCGGCCCTGCTCTCCTACGTGCCCGTGTCGCAGGTGCTGTTCGGATCGGATTCGCCCTATGTGTCGATCGCCGAAAACGTCAATGATTTCAATGCGCTGGACCTCTCGGACGCCGAGCGCAAGGCGATCGAGCGCGGCAACGCGCTGAGGCTATTGCCGCGCCTCAATGGGTAAAGCGTAAGATGGGTTTGGCGCTGCCCCACCCTGCCAAAGCCGTGCGGAATGTGGTGTGAAACTTTACAGGTCGACCGAATAGGTTGGCATGTCGCAGATGGATCAAAATGCGACGGGGAGCTTGGCGGTCGCCACGTCCGTTGTGCCTCTGAAAGGGACGCTGAAAACATGCGCAGTAGGGTAGCGAGTCGGGCGCTGGTGCACGTCTTCCGTGAGCGGGACAGGCGCTGTCATCCCAATTCAGTGATGACCTCCGGGAAGTGATGCAGCCGCTCGCCTGGGCCGCTTTCGCCGATCAGGTAGTTGTCGCACACCCAGGAGAGGACATGGCCGCGTATGTAGGTCGGGTGCACGACGATGTTCATATCCTTTTCGATTCTCATCGGCTCGTCGTTGCGGATGAGGGGACGTTCGACCAGATCGTAGCCTTGACCGTGGCAGTGTAGCCGTTTCTCTTGCGGCCTTTTGTTTCGGGTCATGAAATCGTTATAGGCGGCGAACACCTCCTTGCACGCCGCGCCGGGCTTGAGCAGGCCGAGATTGAATTTGCGCGCCTCGAGTGCGAAGGAAAACTCGTCTTTGAGTTCGGCCGATGCCTTGCCGACCACGCAGGTGCGGCCAAGTTCGGTGTACATGCCGCCGGGGCCGGCATCCTCCACGAGAAGGGCGAGCGTGTCGCCGTCCTGGATGATCCTGTTCTGAAAATGACGATGGCCAAACTGCGCCGGTTTGTCCGACGGCATCGATGCGCAAAGATAAATGCCGTGCTCGCTACCATGCCGCTGGCTGTAGCACTGCGCGATCGCGGCAACGTCGCGGTCGCGCATGCCGGGTTCGACGGCGGCGAAAGCCGCGCGCATGGCGCCGTCCTGCATCGCGGCGGCGCGCCGGATGAGCGCCTGCTCCTCCGGGCTTTTGATCACCTTGATGCGGTCGACCAGGTCCGAGGCATCGGCGAAGCGCGTATTGGAGAAGCGGCCCTTCTGCAGATAATCGACCACCGCGAAGGATATCTGATAAGTCCCCACAAGTCCGATCGTGCCGCCTGCGTAGGGCGCCAGCGCGGTGGCGGCAAGCTCCGGGTCGTAGCTGGCCGTGTAATGGCAGGACGCATAACTCGGCGTTGTCAGCCATTGCTTGACGCCGCGGCGCACCCCATCGCCCTTTGGTCCGGGCTCGAACACGCCGCCGAACGGACCCTGGCTCACCAGCGTCATCAGGTCGTCGCGGGGAAACACGACCAGGAGCGGATAGCCGTTGTTGGCCGTCAGGTCGGTGAAATATTTGACATAGCCGCCCATCTGCTCGACGTTGTTCTGCATCAAGAGCACGTCGATCTTCTCGCGTTCCATGGCAGCGCGTACCGCGGCCCAGCGGCGTTCCAGCTCCGCCGACGACATCGGCGTCTGCAGGCGTTCGGACAATTGCTCCATATCTTTTTCTCCCGGTTCGCCGATGGCCAGTGTGGCGGTTCAGAAGTCCGCACCATCCTTACGGAGGCGCTCATTGTGCGGATTTCTGAACCAAAGCCACTAGATCAATAAGTTGCTAGTGTCCTTTCGATTCCGAAGTTCGCAAACGAGCGTGCCTCATAATCATGCGAACTTCGCAATCGGGACACTGAATTAGTGCGGCACCACGTTGATCATGCCGCCGATGTCGCCGCAAAGGAAGGACCGCATGTTAGCCTCGATCGTCGGCCAAGCGTGATCGATATAGACGTCGCAGAACCCGCCCTGATGCGTGGTGATGATGACGTTATCCATCGACCAGAACGGATGGTCGGCGGGGAGAGGCTCCTCGACAAAAACGTCCAGCGCCGCGCCGGCAAGGCGTCCTGCCCGTAGCGCTTCGACCAAGGCCGCTTCGTCGACCACGCCGCCCCGGGCGAGATTGACAAGGAAACTCGTCGGCTTCATCGCCGCGAAGATTGCCCCATTGGCGCAATTGCGTGTCCTTTCAGTCAGCGGCGTGAGCAATACGAGAAAATCGAGCTCGCCCGCCACTTCGGCAAGCTCGGCGGTCGAGTGCATGCGATCGAAGCCGGGGAGGGGGCGCGGCGCCGAGCTTATGCCAATCACGCGCATGCCGAATACTTTGCATTTCGGCGCCAGTGCCTCGGCGATGACGCCGACGCCGAGAATGCCGACCGTTTTGTTATGCAGAAGTTGAGCCGGGAAGCGCTGCCATTGATGCTTCTCTTGCGAGCGGATGGCGCGCGGCAGATTGCGGGCAAGCGCCAGCATTGCCGCGACGGCCGCCTCCGACACCGGCGCGCCATGGATGCCGTGGATGTTGGTCACGATCACGTCCTTGCGTAGACAAGGCCGGTCGATGAGGTTGTCGACCCCGGTGCCGAGCGCCTGCACCCACTTGAGCCGTTCCGCGGCCTGCAAAACGTGATCGGCCAGCATCGGCGCGAAGGTGACGATCGCGTCGGCGGCAGCGATATGGGGGCCGACCTTGGAATGATGGTCGACCAGCGTAACGTTGAGGGCGGGGAAACGCGCCTGCATGCGGTCGCGATATTGATTGCGGACCGCCTCAGGCATCGCCAGCAAAATCAGCAGATTGGTCATGCGGGATCGGCGGCAGCGCTTGTGTCGTGGTATCGCAGTGTGGAGGGCTTATATCTTTCGGCCGTAGCTTCGCCAACCTCTCGCGCAAGCCGGGCATCTCGGTTAAGCTGACAGATCGGACGATACGGCCTTTTCTCAACGTCACTGGTGTGGCGGTTCAGAAGTCCGACTTGAACGAGACGCTAGTGGTCCGATCCGACATTCGCATCCCGTTTCGGCACGCATTTTGGCGAATGTCGGAATCACAGGATCTCTAGAAACTATATAGCGCTAGTGGACTTTTGGATTTAACATTCGCTCGCTGCGCCAACGGCTTGGTCGGCAGCGAATGTTAAATCCAGTCCACTAGGCGATCAGGAGCACACGATGGGGATTGATCTCTCGACGGTGGATTGGACCTTTACCGGCCTGATGACCGCACTTGCATTTGTCACCGCGTTGCTTGGCAGCCTGATTGCTTTTCGCAACCGATTTGCCGGGGCCGTCCTCGCTGCCATCTTGTTCGGAATAGGGTTCGTCGCCTGGAACTATTACCCGCACACTTTCGGCCTGCCGATCCTCAAGACCACGGCCATCGATGGGGCGGCCGCACCGGCCGCTGCTTCGACCGCGCCGGTCGCTCCGCCCGTCACGGCTCCACCCCAAGCGAACCCAGCATCTCCGATGGCACCCACGCCTACTCCTTCTGCGCCCGGCGATACGCATTAACTCTCGCTGCCGACCGAGGATGCAACCGACCGATTGACGTTTGCGCCGGCTACGCTATGCGTAGGCGATCGTTTGCCTGGCGAGAAGTGGAGAAGCCATGAACAAGGTCTATGCGGATGCACATTCCGCGTTGGCCGGGTTGCTCAAAGACGGAATGACGATCATGGCCGGCGGCTTCGGCCTGTGCGGCATTCCAGAGACCTTGATCCTGGCAATTCGTGACTCCGGCGTGAAGAACCTGACCATCGTCTCCAACAATGCCGGCGTCGACGGCAAAGGCCTCGGTATCCTGCTCGACTCCCGGCAAGTTAAGAAAATGATCTCCTCCTATGTGGGAGAGAACAAGACTTTCGTGCAGCAATACCTCGCCGGGGAGTTGGAGATCGAGTTCAACCCCCAAGGCACGCTCGCCGAACGCATCCGCGCCGGCGGCGCGGGCATTCCGGCATTTTTCACCCGGACCGGTTACGGTACCCAGATCGCCGAGGGCAAGGAGACGCGCGATTTCAATGGCGAGCACTATGTCATGGAGCACGGCATTATCGCCGATCTTTCCATTGTCCACGCTTATCGCGGCGATACCGAAGGCAACCTGGTTTACCGCAAAACCGCGCGCAATTTTAATCCGCCGATGGCCACCGCCGGCAAAGTGACTGTCGCCGAAGTCGAGCAACTGGTTATGCCCGGTGACATCAACCCCGACCACATCGTGACGCCCGGGATTTACGTAAAGCGCATCATTCACGTACCGGACGCGACCAAACACATTGAGCAGCGGACCGTGCGGAAGCGGCAAAAGGCCGACGCACCCGCGGGCGCCGGAGCGGAAGTCTGAAATCAAACGGAGGCGGACCACAATGCCCTGGACCCGCGAACAGATGGCGGCGCGTGCCGCCAGCGAGCTGCGCGACGGCTTCTATGTCAATCTCGGCATCGGCATTCCGACGTTGGTGTCGAACTACATTCCTGCCGGCGTGAGCGTACAGCTGCAGTCCGAGAACGGCATGCTCGGCACCGGCCCGTTTCCGTTCGAGGGCGAGGAGGACGCCGACCTCATCAATGCCGGGAAGCAGACGGTGACGGAGCTGCCGACCACCAGCTTTTTCAACTCCGCGGATTCGTTTGCCATGATCCGCGGCGGCCACATCGATATCGCGATCCTGGGCGCCATGCAGGTGTCCGAGAGCGGGGACATCGCCAACTGGATGATCCCCGGCAAACTGGTCAAGGGCATGGGCGGCGCCATGGATCTGGTCGGCGGCGTCAAGAAGGTTGTCGTGGTCATGGAGCACTCGGCCAAGGGCGAGCCCAAGATCGTGCATCGCTGCAATCTGCCGCTCACCGGAGCCGGTGTCGTCGACATGGTGATCACCGATCTCGGCGTCTTCACCGTCGACCGCAAGGACGGCTCAGGCATGACGCTGGTCGAGCTTGCGCCCGACGTTAGCCTCGACGAAATCAAGGCAAAGACGGCGGCAACGTTCAAGGTTGCCAATACGCTCAAGCAGTGAAGCGGCGGATTCGGGCCGTCACTGTCGCCTTCGTTATTTCTCCCTACTCGCCTCCCTAGTCGGCGCCTGCCATGCGTGCAGATCGGAGCTCATTGACCGAAGCGCAAAGGACATCCGGCCGATTCCCCGCTATTGACATGGATTTAGTGGTTGTGCCGGGCGCTGCGTCTCGCACCGCAGTGGAAGTGACTTCCGATGAGCGCTGAACGTGGCAAATGGCCGCGACGGGCCTATGCAGCCAGTGCGGTCCCTGCCGCTCCCTCAGAATTCACTCCTATTGCAACAGCGGCCGCGCCGGCCGATGAACGCGGACCGCTCACCGAGCGGGAGCGGCGCATCATCGTCATGGCGATGATGATGCCGGTGTTCATGGGCTCGATCGACCAATCGATCCTGGCGAGTGCGTTGCCCACCATCGGCAACGTGTTCGGCGACATCCACGACCTGTCCTGGGTCATCACCTCGTATCTGATCGCGTCGACGGCGCTCACGCCACTATACGGCAAAGTTGCCGACATCCATGGCCGGCGCGCGTCGCTCATGGTTGCGCTCGGCATTTACATGACCGGATCGCTGATTAGCGCGACATCGACCAGTCTGTTGATGCTGATCTGTGGCCGCATCGTTCAAGGATGCGGCGGCGGAGGGTTGGTCACGACCTCGCAAATGGTGCTCGGCGACATCGCCCCGCCGAAGGACCGCGCCAAGTACTACGCCTATTTTTCGATCGCGTTCACCAGCGCGGGTGCCTGCGGCCCAGCGGTTGGCGGATGGATTTGCCAGCACTGGCATTGGTCACTGATATTTCTATGGAAGTTCCCGTTCTGCCTGATCGCCGGCATACTGGTATGGAACGTGCTGCGCCGGCTGCCGCGCTATGACAGGCCGCACCGGCTCGACGTTATCGGCGCCGTCCTGATCATGGCGGCCAGTTCGTCCTTGATGCTCGCCCTCAATCTCGGCGGTGTGCGCTTTTCGTGGATTTCAGCGCCCGTTCTGTTGCTTATAGGTGTGTCGCTTTTGCTGGGTACCGCTTTTGTCTTCCGCTTGCTCAACGCAGTCGAGCCGCTCATTCCAATCGCTATTTTGTCCGATCCTACGGCGCGGCTCGCCACATTGGCGCACTGCTTCGGCTGGGGATCGCTCATCGGCCTGAACATTTTCCTGCCGATGTATTTGCAGAGCGCGCTCGGCTGGTCGCCGACCGATGCGGGCTTAAGTCTCATCATTCTGATGGGCACGTTGAACATAAGCGCCGGACTTTCCAGCCAGCTCATCGGGCGGGTGAAGCACTACAAGCTACTGCCAAACGTGTTTCTTGTTGTCGCCATTGCCGCGGTCGGCATGCTGGCCTACTCGGCCTCCGCCATGACCCCGCTGAAGTTTGAGACCATTTTGTTCTTTATCGGCTTGGGTTTCGGTCCGACGGCGCCGCTGACGCAGGTGGTGCTGCAGAATACGGTGGCAACCCATCATCTTGGCGCGGCGATCGGAACCATGAGCTTCTGCCGTACGCTCGTTGGCACGATTGTGGTTGCCATCTTTGGGGCAATCGTGCTCGCCGGCGGGATGGGAAATGCATCGCCGGCGAATGCCGGTCATGTTTTCGGCCTTACGGCGACAAGGCCCTTTTCAGTGGTTTTCCTGATCACAGCCTGCACGCTGACGGTCACCTTTGTGGCTCTGCTTCTGGTCGAAGAAAAGCCACTGCAATCGACGATGCCTACCACGCGGAGGTAAGCTGCGACGGGTACCCGATCCGGTCGCTGGCGTGGTGAGCGGCGGCTTGCCCGCAGCCTCGGACATTTCGTTGGCGGGGCGGCAAAATTCCTGACAGGCCAATCGAACCCAGTTGGCTCCCGCAGCGACCAATGTGCGGTGGCCATAAGCCGCCATCGGCGCTCCCCCCGATCCCCCCTCAAGCGCCGATTTCCTAGACCCGCCCGGCTTCCGTCCCCGCCGGGCGGGTCACCTTCATTCCCACGCCAGTGGCGGTCCAGAAGTCCGCATCATTGCTACGAGGGGGGTTCGTTGTGCGGTTTCTGGACCAAAGCCACACGCAATCAATAACTTGCTAGCGTCCTTTCGATTCCGAAGTTCGCAAATGAGGGCCGCATAACGATGCGAACTTCGGAATCGGGATACTTAGCCGGCGTTGGCAGGTTAGGCGCCGCCCTTTACCCGTTCGCCGAATATGTCGAGAATGCCTCCGCGTGGGGAAACTTGTGGCGTCCGATACGGTCCTCGAAACCGAAGACCTGACCAAGGACTTTGCCGGCTTCGTCGCCGTGCGCTCGGTCAATCTGCGCGTTCGGCGCGGCGCCATTCATGCCATGATCGGGCCGAACGGCGCCGGCAAGACCACCTGCTTCAATCTGCTCAGCAAGTTTTTAAGCCCGACGCGGGGCCGCATCGTCTTCGACGGCCGCGACATCACCGCGCTCGATCCTGCCGGTGTCGCGCGCCTAGGGCTTGTGCGCTCATTTCAAATCTCCGCAGTTTTTCCGCACCTGACCGTGATCGAGAACGTGCGCATTGCGCTGCAGCGCCGGCGCGGGGGCTCTTTCGATTTCTGGCGCAGCAAGCGTGTGTTGCGCGCGCTCGACGAGCGGGCACGGGCGTTGATCGCCGACGTTGGCCTTGCTCCCCATGCCGATAGGCTCGCTGGAGAATTGCCTTACGGCCGCAAGCGCGCCCTGGAGATCGCAACCACCATGGCGCTCGATCCGAAAATGCTGCTGCTCGACGAGCCGATGTCGGGCATGGCGCGCGAAGACATCGACCGCATCAGCGCCTTGATCAAGTCGCTTGCGGTGGATCGCACGATCCTTATGGTCGAGCATAATCTGAGCGTCGTTGCCAACCTGTGCGACCGCATCACGGTGCTTAGCCGCGGCGAGATCCTGGCCGAGGGCGATTATAGGACGGTGTCGGCCAATCCCGCGGTGCGCGAGGCTTATCTTGGGACCGGCCATGGTTGATACTCCCGCATTGCTCGCCGTGAACGAGCTGCAAGCCTGGTACGGCGAATCGCACATCCTGCACGGCGTTAGCTTCGAGGTGCGCCCGGGCGAAGTGGTGACGCTGCTCGGACGCAACGGTGCCGGCAAGACCACGACATTGAAATCGATCATGGGGATTGTGGAGCGGCGGGCCGGTTCTGTGCGGCTCGACGGCCGCGAACTGATCCGCTCATCATCCGATATCATTGCGCGCGCCGGCATCGCAATCTGCCCCGAGGAGCGCGGCATTTTCTCCAGCCTGGATGTCCGCGAAAACCTGCTGCTGCCGCCGCAAGTGCGCTCCGGCGGTCTCGATCTTGACCGCATTTTTGCGCTGTTTCCCAACCTGCGCGAACGCCTGTCCAGCCAGGGGACCAAGCTTTCCGGCGGCGAGCAGCAGATGCTGGCGATCGCGCGGATCCTGCGCACCGGCGCGCAGCTTCTTCTGCTTGACGAGCCGACGGAGGGCCTCGCCCCCGTGATCGTGCAACAGATCGGACGTACCATCGGCGCGTTGAAAGGGCAGGGCTTCACCGTTCTGCTGGTCGAGCAGAATTTCCAATTCGCCGCGACGATTGCCGATCGCTATTACGTGATGGAGCACGGACGAATCGTCGATCAGCTTTCGGCCGCCGAATTGACGAGCAACATGAACAAGCTGCACGATTATCTCGGAGTTTGATATAAAGGCCGGGGGCTCGTGCCCCACAGAGGGAGGATGCAATGAGAGTAGCGACAAGCTTCGCCTTTGCGATCGCCGCGCTGACGATGGCGACCGCGGCGCAGGCGCAAAACCCGATCCCGGTGAAAATCGGGGTGCTCACCGACATGTCGAGCCTTTATGCCGCGGATACCGGGCAAGGCTCGGTCGACGCCGCCAAGATGGCGATCCACGATTTCAACCCCGCGGCGCATAACATGAAGGTCGACCTGGTCAGCGCCGATCACCAGAACAAGCCCGACATCGGCGCCAGCATCGCCCGCCAGTGGTACGATGTGGACCACGTCGACATGATCGTCGACGTGCCGAATTCCGCCGTGGCTCTCGCGGTGAGCGACGTAACGCGCGAAAAGAACAAGGTCTTCCTCGTATCCGGAGCGGCGTCCTCGGATCTGACCGGGCCGAAATGCTCGCCCAATACCATCCATTGGACCTACGACACCTGGATGCTTGCCCACGGCACCGGCAAGGCGATCGTCAAGACCGGCGGCAAGACCTGGTTCTTCATCACGGCGGATTATGCCTTCGGGCATGCGCTCGAGCGCGACACAACCGCGGTTGTCGAGGCCAACGGCGGCAAGGTGGTCGGGCACGTGGAGGTCCCGCTCAACACGCAGGACTTTTCCTCCTTCCTCTTACAGGCGCAGGCGTCGAAGGCGCAAATCATTGGTCTCGCCAATGCTGGCGGCGACACCATCAACTCGATCAAGCAGGGCGCCGAATTCGGCATTACCAAGGGCGGGCAGCACTTCGCTGGACTCTTGGTCTTCATCCCCGACATTCAGGCCCTGGGCCTGCAGGCGGCGCAGGGCCTGATCGACACCGAGCCGTTTTATTGGGATATGAACGCCGGCACGCGCGCTTGGACCAAGCGCTGGCAGGTCAATCAGCCGGGAAAATTCCCGAGCGAGATCCAGGCCGGTGTCTACTCGGCAACCTTGCATTATCTTAAGGCGGTCGCGGCACTCAAGAGCGCAGCCGACGGCAAGGCTGTGGTCGCCGAGATGAAGAAAATACCGACCGACGACCCGCTGTTCGGCAAGGGTTATGTGCGCGCCGACGGCCGCACCATCCACCCGGCCTATCTGTTCCAGGTGAAGTCGCCCGCGGAATCGAAGTATCCGGGCGACGATTACATCCTCAAGGCCACCATTCCGGCGAGCGAGGCGTTCCGGCCGATGAGCCAGGATAATTGCCCGATGGTGAACGCGTCGAAGTGAATGAGACTGCCGCGGCGAGCTCCCTCTCGGCATCGAGAGGGGGCTCGTAGCCGATGCCAGTCGGCGAAAACGGACCGTGAGCGTGGCTCCATGTTCGAAATTTTCGGTATTCCGTCGCAGGCCCTGTTCGGACAACTGCTGATCGGGCTGATCAACGGCTCGTTCTATGCGCTGTTGAGCCTCGGCCTTGCCGTGATTTTCGGTATGCTCAATGTCATCAATTTCACTCACGGTGCGCAGTATATGATGGGTGCGTTCGCGGCCTATCTGCTGCTGCAATATGTCGGTATGAACTATTGGGTGGCACTCATCGTCGTGCCGCCGCTGATCGGCGCTACCGGCGTGCTGGTGGAACGGCTGTTTCTGCAACACGTCCGCAAGCTTGACCACGTCTACGGGCTTATCCTTACGTTCGGTCTCGCGCTTGTCATCGAGGGCTTGTTTCGCAACTATTTCGGCTCTTCCGGGGAGCCCTACCAAGTGCCGGCCGCGCTGCAGGGCGGGCACAATCTCGGCTTCATGTTTCTGCCCAACTACCGCGCCTGGGTGATCGTGTTCTCGGTGGTGGTATGTTTCGGCACCTGGTTCGCCATCGAGCGCACCCGGTTCGGGTCGTACCTGCGCGCGGCAACCGAGAACCCCACGCTGGTGCGCGCCTTCGGCATCAATGTGCCGCGCATGGTCATGCTGACCTATGGATTTGGCGTCGGCTTGGCGGCCTTGGCCGGCGTCATGGCGGCGCCGATCTACAATGTCTCGCCGCAGATGGGCTCCGACATCATCATCGTCGTCTTCGCCGTGGTGGTGATCGGCGGCATGGGCTCGATCCTCGGCGCCATCCTGACGGGTTTTGCGCTCGGCATCATCGAGGGGCTGACCAAGGTGTTCTTCCCCGAAGCCTCAAACACGGTCATCTTCTTCATCATGGCCGTCGTGCTCCTGGTACGGCCTGCCGGCCTGTTCGGTCGTACCGTGTGATGGCATCGCTCGCCGACCGTGCGATGCTGTCGGCGCGCGGCGATGGGACGCGCAGCCTGAGCATCGCATTCGCGGCGATCGTCGTGTTTTTCGCCGTGGCGCCGTTCTTTCTCTATCCCGTCTTTCTCATGCAGGCGTTGTGTTTTGCGCTGTTCGCCTGCGCATTCAACCTGCTGACCGGCTATGTCGGCCTGCTATCGTTCGGACACGCCCTGTTTTTCGGTTGGGCAAGTTATCTGTGCGCCCACGCCGCCAAACGCTGGGGCTTTCCGCCCGAGGCGGCGATCTTATTTGGCACGGCGGGCGCCGCGGCGCTTGGCCTCGTCGCGGGCTTCCTGGCGATCCGGCGTCAGGGCATCTATTTCGCCATGATCACGCTGGCGCTGGCGCAAATGATGTATTTTGTCGCCGTGCGCGCTCCGTTCACCGGCGGCGAGGACGGCATCCAGGACGTGCCGCGCGGCCGCCTTTTCGGACTGTTCGATCTGTCGCACGAAATGACGATGTATGTGTTCGTTCTGATCACCGCGCTTGCCGGCTTCCTTTTCATCTATCGCGTCATCAATTCGCCCTTCGGGGAGGTGCTCAAGGCCATCCGCGAAAACGAGCCGCGCGCCATTTCGCTGGGCTACAAAACCGAACGATATAAGCTCATGGCGTTCGTGCTCTCGGCGACTTTGTCGGGCCTCGCCGGATCATTGAAGGCGCTGGTCTTTCAGCTTGCTTCATTGACCGACGTCTATTGGACGATGTCCGGCGAGGTCGTACTGATGGCGCTGGTAGGCGGGCTCGGCACCGTGTTCGGCCCCGTCGTCGGTGCCTTCCTGGTTGTCGCCATGGAGACTTATCTGGCGCAGCTCGGGCAATGGGTGTTGGTGATCCAAGGCGCGATTTTCGTCGCCTGCGTCTTGGCGTTTCGCCGCGGCATCGTCGGCGAGCTGGCCGCCTTGTTGCGCGTGAAACTATGAAACGGGCTTATAGGAGAAATCGATGAGCGCGGAAGTAAAGTTGAAAGAACTGGGTTTGGTATTGCCAGCGCTACAAAAGCCCGCGGCTAATTATCTGCCCTATCGGCTGACCGGCAATATGTTGTATCTCGCCGGGCAGGGACCGCGCGACGAGAATGGCCGGCTGCTCACCGGCAAGCTTGGCGCCGAGATTGGCATCGAGGAAGGCTATCGCCGCGCGCGGTTCGTCGGCCTGGGGCTGCTCGCCGCCATGCGTGACGCGCTCGGCTCGCTCGACCGCGTCGACTTCATCGTCAAGCTTCTCGGCATGGTCAACGCGCTGCCAACCTTCAACGACTCGCCAAAGGTGATCAACGGCTGCTCCGATCTCTTCGTGGAGGTGTTCGGCGAGGCCGGTCGGCACGCGCGCTCCGCAGTAGGCAACGTGATGCTGCCAAATCAGATCTCGGTAGAAATCGAGGCCATCGTCGCCGTCAAGCCATAGCAGGTGTCGGCCAGGCCCGCCGCGCGCCGGCCGATCCGCGTATCTTTTCCACAGCCGTCGTGAGGGCTTTCGCATCAGCACCGCGCAATATGTTTGCTCGAATCAATATCGTCATGAAAATGATGACAAATCGACCATTCGGCCATTTTCGGCGTCCTCATGTCGGTATGGCAAGAAAGCCCCTACGACAGCGTCGCCCGCAAGTGGCTTGACTTGGCGGAGCGACGGAGGGGACACCTTTTGGATGTTCTGGAGAGCGGCCGCTGGCATGATTATGTCTTGGACGCGACACTGGAAGATCAATTGTATGAACTCGATCTTGTGTGTGCCCGCTTTGCCGAGGCCTTGGAGCGGTTCGAGCAAATAGCATCGGCCTGAATCGACTGGCAATGAAGCACCGGCGGCACGGGTCCAATGGATGAATCAGTGGTGGCGGGGTTGGGCTTGACTCGGGCTTGACTCGGGCTTCGGCCCTGGGCATCGCTCGCGTGGCGCAGGCGACGCTCCGCCGCCTGACGTGTTTCGATGGCGCCGACCCGGTGCGCCAGCAAGGCCGAGTGCTCTGCTTTTTGCCTCTTTACCTCCTCCCAGCCAGCGCCAATCAAGTGATCATCCATGACCAGCGCCCTTTTTTTGCCTATCCGTCTTGCCGACCTTGAGCTTGCCAACCGCATCGTTGTTGCGCCGATGTGCCAATATAGCGCTGACGATGGCGTCGCCAGCGATTGGCACATGACCCATCTCGGCATGCTGGCAAATTCCGGAGCCGGGCTGGTCGTGGTCGAAGCGACCCATGTGGAACGGCGAGGCCGCATAACCCACGGCTGTCTTGGTCTCTACTCCGACGCCTGCGAGGCGGCACTGGAACGCGTCATCAATCATTGCCGCCGCATCGGCACCGCCAAGTTCGGCATCCAACTCGCCCATGCCGGCCGCAAGGCCTCGTCGCAGCGTCCCTGGGAAGGCGGCAAAGCGCTCCCGGTCAATGAGGACCCGTGGCCGACCATTGGTCCCTCGGCGCTTCCATTCGGTCCCGGCTGGCATACGCCGGCCGCCATGACGGAAGACGACATGGCGCATGTGCGCGCGTCATTCGCGCAGGCGGCCCGCCGCGCCATCCGGATCGGCTTCGACGCTATCGAATTGCATCTTGCGCATGGTTATCTGCTGCACAGTTTCGTCTCACCGCTTTCCAACAAGCGCAACGACGAATGGGGCGGTTCGCTGTCGGGCCGGATGCGCTTTCCGCTCGAAGTGGCGCGCGCCGTGCGTGCCGTGGTCCCGACCGGCACTCCGCTCGGCGCCCGCATTACCGGCAGCGATTGGCTCGAAGGCGGACTCACCGGCGACGATGCGGCGGCGCTGACCAAGGCGCTGAAGGAGGCGGGGCTCGATTACGTCGACGTGTCCTCCGGCAATATCACCGTCGACAGCCGGCCGCCGACTTCGCCCGGCTATAATGTCGCCTTCGCCGAGCAGGTGCGGCGTGAAAGCGGCCTGCCGGTGCGTGCCGTGGGGTTGATCGTCAGCGCCAAGCAGGCCGAAGCGATCGTCGCCGAGGGAAGAGCCGACATGATCGCAATGGCGCGGGCCTTTCTCGACGATCCGCATTGGGGCTGGCACGCCGCGCAACAGCTATCGGCCGAAGTCGCGCGCCCGCTGCAATACGCCCGAACCGCGCCGGCGGTGTGGCCAATTGCGGCCCTGCGCGCCTGAAAGTGTTTGACGCGTGATGGCGCGGCTTGGTTGACGAGTAATCCGGTTCTTGTCGAGCTTTGGCGAGGACCTTTGATCGAGAGCCGACATCGCGGTGCACTCTCCAATTTTCGTCAAATAGCATACGGAATGAATCCGTATAATAAACGTTCGCGTAACCGACCCCTTGCCGTTCCGAAGCGGCGCAGCGCCTCTCACCGCACCCGATTGTTGTTGATCGTCAGCTGCGCGTAGTTCGCAGCGCCTGCTTTCGAGAGGTCGCCGGTCACCGGTTTTTTCCACGCCATGCCGACGATGGCGCCGAGCCGCGCGCCGCTGATCAGGTTATCGGCGATCAGGCTCGCTCCCGCGCCGGGTGAGACCGAAACCGTGATGCCGTAATCGGCGCCGCGAACGATGTTCGCGCTGATGGCGACATCGCGCAGATAAGATCCTGATCCGGCGGCGATGCCGGTATTCCGCACATTTTCGATCACGTTGCCGGTCACGAGCGTGTCGGCCTCGACGCCGATGCCGATGCCGGAGTCGTCGTTGGGATTCGTGCCGGCCGGGCGCTGGGCCAGGACGTTGCGAATGAGATTGCCCTGGACGACCGCAAGCCGGCCGCCTTGCTTGAAATTGGTGACGGAAACCCCCATCGCGGCGCCATCGACGATGTTGTTGGCGATCACGGCGCCTTCGAAACCGAACTCGGCATAGAGCGCGACTTCGCCAAGGCCGGTGCAGGTGTTGCCGAGAACCTGGAAATTGGATGCCGTGTTGCCGCGCACGGCCGAGAAGGCGGCCTTGCTGATCCGGTTGCCGCGGACGATGACGTTGTTGGCACGGAACACGTTAATGGCGTTGCCATACTGCCCGGAACCGCCGGACCTGTTCGTGACGTTTTCGATACGATTGTCGACGACCAGGGTACCGTCATCGCCCGGCGTGCTGCGCCAGACCAGGATGCCATTGTTGCCGGCGGAGCGGATGTGATTGCCGGAAATACTCAACCCCGCCGCGTCGATCGAGAAAATAGCGGCGTCGGATGCGCTGACGGTATTTCCCCTCACTTCACCTTCGATGGCTGTGAGAGAGATGCCGTTGCCACCGGCGTTCACGATCTCGCAGTCGGTGATGCGCGCCGAGCGGCCATGCGCAAGGTCGATCAGTCCTTGACGGCCCTGGAGCGGCATTTCGGCGCCATCGAAGATCAGGCCGCTGATACCGATGTAATCGCTCGCCGCGGCGCTCATCAGCGGCGAGCCTGCCACGAGCACAAGGCGCGTCGCCCCGGCAACTCCGGCAATAGCCCCGTGCGGTCGCAGGGTGAGTGCTCCGGCGCGATACGCGCCGGGGGCGAGGCGAAGAACGGCGCGCGCAGATGTGGCATGGTCGATCGCGCGTTGAAGGATTTTCGATTGATCCTCGCTGGAATCCGGCCGCAGCCCGAGCGAAGCACCATCGATGCTGGCGCGTGCTGAAACCTCGCGGGCAGGGGCCTCGCGCCCTAAGACAGGTCCAGCCGAACCGGCCGAGGCGGCCCCGGCCAGCGCACCAACCAGGCGCCGGCGATTGAAGATCATCGCGAGCCTCCAGATTCAACAGATCCGAAAAGGTTTGCCTGCTTTCGCAAAAGCGTGCGCTATCCGCCGCGCATCAAGGCGTTTGCCATGAGCCTGTCCAACTCGGGCACACGTCCTCCATCCCGACCTAGAGCGCTTCCCGATTACGTTGAATCGGCAGCACTCCAGTTTTATAGATTTGGTCGCATTTCTTCGGAAAACCGGCGGCCACTTCTCCGGAAAATGCTCCTAGCGTTAACGTTTCGTTGCTGCTGCGGGAATGCATACCGCTCAAAGCTTTAACATTCCGGCGATCTCCTCGACCGCTGCGGCCGGTGCGGTGAGGCCTGAGATAACGTCGGCCTCGATCCGCGGCAGAACGGCTTTGACTCTTCGATCCGATCGCAACGGCGCAAACAGGCGCTCTTCGAGCATGGTCCACATCCATTTTACCTGCTGCTCGCCGCGGCGCGCCTTGAGTTCACCCGACAGTGTCAGCCGATCGCGATGATCGAGGACATGCGCCCATAGCGCCTCGATCCCGTCCCCCTTGAGGGCAGAACAGGTGCTGACCGGTGGCGACCAGTTTGGCGAAGCGCTGGTCAGGATATGCAGCGCTGCCCCATATTCGGCCGCGGCGGCCTTGGCGCGCGTCAGATTATCGCCGTCCGCCTTGTTGACCGCGATCATGTCGGCAAGCTCGATCACCCCTTTTTTGAGCGCCTGCAGTTCGTCCCCGGCGCCCGGCAGGACCAGGACGAGAAAAAAATCCGTCATGTCGACGACGGCAAGCTCCGACTGACCGACGCCGACGGTCTCGACCAGCACCACGTCGTAGCCAGCGGCCTCGCAAAGCAGCATGGTTTCGCGCGTCTTCGCAGCGACGCCGCCGAGCGTGCCGGAGGACGGGGACGGTCGGATAAAGGCGTTGGCGTCGCCAGCGAGTCGCGCCATCCGCGTTTTATCGGCCAGGATCGAGCCGCCTGTGCGCCGCGAAGAGGGATCGACTGTCAACACCGCGACCCTGCGGCCCTGACGCGTGAGCATCGTGCCTAACGCGTCGATTAGCGTCGACTTTCCGACTCCCGGCGCGCCGGTGATGCCAACACGCACCGCTTTGCCCGTCGCCGGCAATAACGCCTGGGTCAGCGCGGCGGCGGAGCGGCGGTGATCGGCTCTTTTGCTTTCAACAAGGGTGATCGCCTGGGATAAAACCGCACGATCCCCGGCAATAACGGACTTCGCCAGGCGCTCGATATCGGATGGCGAGAAAGACCTAGTCATGCGGTGTCCTCGGTGACGACGCTTTGCCCATCAAGACCGGTCCAGCGGGCGCAGTTTGCCGTGCAAAATGCGCGCTTGAGGTCGCCCGATCCAGGCCAAAATTGTTCGCCGAATGACCGCGATATCGTCGAATTGAGGCCGCATCGGCGGATTGTCATTTATTGTCCCGAACGACGCGGTGAAGGGCATCGCGTGTCGATCCTCCAGCCAAGGGAGACAACGATGAACTGGGATCGGATTCAACTTGATTGGATGCTTTTCAAGGACAAGGTCCGCAACAATTGGGTCAAGCTCACCGACGAGGATGTTACGCGAATCGGCGGCCGCCGCGATCAACTGGTCGGTCGCCTGCAGGCGCGTTACGGCTTTGCCAAGGCGGAAGCCGAGCGCGAGGTCGAAGCCTGGATACGATCGCAGCGTCGGGCAGCGTGAAGAGTGGCGCCCCTACGTGTTCGGTAGCGGAATGAACTCGACTGTATCGCCGGGAACGAGCGCGAAGCGGCCGGCCTTCCAATCGGCTTTGGCGGCTTCGATGCGCTCTCTCCGTGAGGAGACAAAATTCCACCAGATGTGGCGCGGTCCGTCCATCGCGGCGCCGCCGACAATGATAATGTGAGCGTCCTGAATTGCGCGCACGGCGATGCTGTCTCCGGGCCGCAGCACCAAAAGCCGTTCCGAGCCGTGCCGGTCGCCGCCGATTTCGATCTCGCCCGAAAGGACGTAAATAGCGCGCTCCTCGTGTTGAACATCGAGCGGCAGCGTGGTTCCGGATTTCAACTGTGCTTCGGCGAATAGCGTGTCCCACAGGGTCGCGACCGGCGAATGCAGGCCGTGCAGCTTACCGGCAACGAGCCGCAGCTTCATTCCGTTTTCTGCGAGTTCCGGCAGGTCGGCCGCCGCCGTATGGGCAAAAGCAGGGAGCGTTTCTTCCTCTTCTGCGGGCAAAGCGACCCATAATTGTACTCCGTGCAGCGGCTCGCCGCCGCCGCGGTGCTCGGCGGCCGTGCGCTCAGAATGCACGATGCCGCGTCCGGCCGTCATCCAATTCACCGCACCGGGCCGGATCGGCATTGCGGTGCCGAGGCTGTCGCGATGCACGATCTCGCCGTCAAACAGATAGGTCACCGTGGCAAGCCCGATATGGGGATGCGGCCGCACGTCGATCCCGGCACCAGACTTGAATACGGCCGGCCCGAAATGGTCGAAGAAGATAAACGGCCCGACCATGCGCGATTGCGCTGATGGCAAAGCGCGATGCACCTGAAAGCCGCCGAGATCGACCGAACGCGGGGCGATCACATGGGTGATAGCGTCGGTCGTCTGCGCATCTCCGGCGATCGGATCTTTGGCAGGGAAGAAGCTCATCAGTTCCTCCATCGCTGCGGGCTGTCCGCACGAAGATGACGTGCAGAAGCCTAATCTACGAGTTGCCGGACGGATATCATGCGGCCTAAGCTGCTGTTCAATGCTGTGAGCGCCATGCGGCGCCATGCCTGCATCTGGGGGTGAGGGTCATGAGATCGGTGTTGGCTGTTGCCATCCTGTTGTAGGGCGTTGCGATCGCCTTCGCAGCCGATCCGCTCGGCAGTTACGACGTTCAAGGGACCTCGCCGGACGGCTCCACGTACAGCGGTACTGCCACGGTCACGCAGACCGGGCAGACCTACAGGGTGATCTGGGAGATCAGCGGCGACAAGTACATCGGCACTGCGATCGGCAACAAAGATTTCCTGACCATATCCTATACCTCTGGCAGCCAGTCCGGGTTGGCCCTGTACGGCGCGAACGGCGGCAACTGGAAGGGTGTCTGGACCTATGCCGCAGGCAGGAGGATGGGCACGGAAATCTGGAAGCGGCAATAGCTGTCAGCAATTGTTCAGCGTTCCGCTGTGCGCGAGGCGGGACGCGAACGCTAAATCCGCTGACCTAAAGGTTCACCGGCGCGGCTTGCCGGCTTTGGCTACTGTTTCGGCAATGAAACGCGGCAGCGCGAACGCCGCGGCATGAACCTCAGGGGTCCAATATTTGGTCGAAAAGCTGCCCGCCTTGCGATAGCGCGCCGCGATGGTCTTGACCGGAGCCCGGCGCAACCGCCGATCGTCAGTCGCCCAGCCCATGGCCATGTGGCCTCCGATATAGGTCGGGATCGCTGCGACATAACAGGCGCCGTCGGCGAACAGCTTGCGGAATTTTCCCACGCTAGACACTAATTCGCCCGGCTGAAAAACCGGCACTCCGTTCTGTGTCACCAGCACGCCGCCCTTGTTCATGCAGCGTTTGCAGGCGGCGTAGAATTTCTGGCTGAACAGGACTTTTCCAGGCCCCTGCGGATCGGTCGAATCGACGATAATCACGTCGAAGCGCCGGTCGGTGTTGGCGACATACTTCATGCCGTTGTCGATGACGCTTTCGAAACGCTTGTCGGCAAAGACCGGCTTGGTGAATTCGGGGAAATGCTCCTTGGCGAATTCGACCACTGCCGGATCGATCTCCACCTGGGTGAGACGCTTGACCGATTTGTGCTTGAGCACCTCCTCGGCGATGCCGCAATCGCCGCCGCCGATGATGAGCACGTCGCCGCCCTTGCCGTGGGCAAAGATCGGCACATGCGACATCATCTCCTGGTAGATGAACTCGTCCTTCTTGGTGATCTGGGTGGCGCCGTCGAGCATGAGCATCTTGCCGAAGAACGGTTGCTCGAACAGCACCAGATGCTGGTGCTCCGTCTGCATCTCATAAAGCACCTTGTCGACCTTGAAGCTCATGCGGAAGCCCAGGTCGTCGAACAAGGTCTCGGCAATCCAGCGTTCTTCCGCCATGGCAGCACCTCCGGCTTCCGATAGAAAAACGGCCGGGATCGGGCCCGGCCGCTTGAAGGGTTCGACTGGCAGTCGGACTAGGCCGATCCGCCCGCGGTTTTGCCACGCAGGATTTCGTCGACCCCGATGCGCTTGGCCGAGAATGCCTCGCGCAGCACCGGAATGCAGGCATCCGGATTGGCCGATCCGCACATGAACACGTCGAGCGCGGCATAGCCGGCCTCCGGCCAGGTGTGGATGGAGATGTGGCTCTCCGCCAGCACCGCCACGCCGGACACACCGCTCGGCTGGAAATGATGCAGATGGATGTGCAACAGCGTCGCCTTGGAGGCAGCGACGCAGCGGCGCAAAGTCGCCTCGATGTGCTCGATATCGTCGAGCCGCTCGGCACCGTGCAGGTCCACGATAAGGTGCACACCCGCGCAACGCACCCCGTTGCGAACAGCGAAATGGTCGCAGCGCTCTTCTTCGCTGAGATCAGGTGTTACAGCCGCCGGCGTCGACGCTGCCACCTTGAGCTTGGTCTTCCTGTCTTCCTTTCGGGCGGTACCTGGGATCCCCAAGCCCTTCACCGATCGCAAGAGGGCGTTCTGGCTCATGCCGTCCTCTCCAACCTGAGTGATAAGAACCCGAGATGCCGGCGAGCCGGCGCCACGGAAAGCGAAAGCCGCCCGATCGATTCTGTTTGGACCGATCAACAGCGGCAAAGTCCCCACATAAATGCAATCGGCGGGGAGTCAAGCGGATTTTGGGGAAAAACATTTAAAGCTTCGTCATGTTCCTGAGTTTGCTCGCCTGGCAGCCTGTGAACTGGCTGTTGCTCGCCGCACTCAAGCCATTGCCGAAGGCCGTAGCGTCAACAAACGAATCGAATCGCCAAGGGGACCCAATGCCTCTTTGTCCGATCGGGGCACTGCGGAATGACCGCGTGGGACATGCATGCTCGGCTATCGGTCGCAGCCGGCCGCGCCCGCCGCTTCATATTTTCGCCAACGAGCAGGCTATAATGGGCGACGTGCTTTATGAGGGCTTCATCGCTTTGGGTCGCGCATCTGCCCATTGGCAGGTGGCGCGGAGGCAAAGGGAGAATCAGAGATGCGCAGCTGGGGTGTGGGGATTTGTACGGGGGCGTTCTTGGCGCTCTCGATGCTGCTGCCGGCGGCGGCACAGGATGCATCGGCGCCAGTCGGGGGCGCCATCGTCGGCGGTGCGCTGGGCGGGTTGATTGGCGGCGCTTTCGGGCGCGGTCCCGGCGCAGTCGCCGGCGCCATCATCGGTGGCACGACTGGCGCGATTGTTGCCTCGGAAGCTCAAGCCCGGCCGAACGGCTATTACTGGTATCGGGGCGCTTGCTATTATCGCTATCCGAACGGCACCTGGTCGCCGCCGCTCTATCCGAGCTATTGCGGCTACTAAACGGCCTATCCGTTCACCGCGACGGCCGGCGGGACCATCGACTCCGCCGGCTTTTTCACGCGCGTGCGGAAAAAGCTCAGGACGCGTTGCGCGGTATCGGACTGCAGGCGGTTGAAGCTGACCAGCGCCCGGTCAAGATCGTTTGCCGACAATCCGCGGTCGGCGGCGCGGAGAAGCAGAATGGCTTTGGTGGTGGTCGAGGACAGGCCGGCGACCTTGGCGAGGATCAGCACGATCTCAGCGCCGGGATCGAGCAGCGCCCGTTCGACCACGTCGATCGGGGTGTCGCAGAGGAGCGACAGGGCGATCGCGGTTTCCTCGAACTTGCGGTCGCGGGCGTATTGATAGATTTCGGCCTCGCCGATGCGGCGGATGCGATTCTGCCGCTCGACCGCCGTTTGGGCGGCGGCGAAATCCGGCGAGGCATTGCGGGCGTCGGAGCGGATGCCGCCAACCACTTCCGCCACGACGCCTTCGACCGCGCTGGCGGCCAGCGGATTTTCGGCTGCAAGCCGGGCGCGTACTGCGCTCGACGCCTTCTCCAACAGGGTGAGAAAATATGGCCTCGGAATATCGGGTCTCCTGCCGACCTCGGTCGCCAGCGCGTCGTCGCCGGCCGATCGCTTGACCAGTATGCGAAAGCCCGCATCGGAAAAACGGGCTCCGGAGTTCTTGACGACCGAGTGCACCACGTCGCGGTCGCCGCGCTCGACGAGCACGTCGGTGACCGCTTCGCTTAGGCTTTTGCGCTGCGCGATTGCAGCCAGATGTTGCTGGCTTTTGCTCGTGGCGTTGGCGACGAGTTCGCGCTCGCCGATTCGCTCCGATTGGCTGAGGACGGGGTGAGCGACATCGATGTCGTTGTCGAAGGCGAGCATGTTGACGACGTTCATCGGAGCATTGGAGACCGGCGCAAGCCGGAGCGCGAGCTTGGCGCGCGCCTTGGCCTCGATCGTGGCGACGAGCCGCACCATCACCTCGTCGAAGACGCCGATCTGATCTTCGGAGAAGCGCTCGGCACCGCCGACAAATAGATCGGTGATGCGGGTAAGCATTTCGATCCGGCGCGCATTGGTGCCGGCGGCAAGCGCAGCCTCAAGTTCGTCAAGCAGAGGCAGGGTGCGCATGAGACTACTGAAACGCCACGCCATTGAACAAGCATCGAGAATGGTGCCGAAATGGTGAAAAAAACCTTGCCCCCGGCCGTCGGGCGCACGGTGCCGTAGCTAATGAAAGGTAAAGACCGCGGAACGGCTAACGCTGGACCAGAATCCCCACGCGCCCATAGACTTCCGCGGGCACGCGGTATTCGCGGAGGATGGGCCGCGGGTCGCGCAGCCCACAGGCCTCGCGCTGGACCATGAAACACCACAGCGCCTCGCTCGCGTCCTGAACCAGCTTGGCGCGCACTGCTTGCGTTCGGCCGGCTGCCGGTCGGGCGGGCGTTCCGGAACTGAACGAAAGGATTCTATCATGATCGGCAAGGGCGCTCAGCGCGCTCTCGAGTGCGCGACCGAGTCGTCCGAGCGCGCTCGCCTGCTCCTGAGCAATCTCGTAGTCGAGCGCGGCGATCTGCGTCGTGCGCAAATAGCTTTTGGGCGGGCGTAACGTCATTTGAATGTGCGGTTCAGTCTCAGCGGCGCGCGCATAATAGCCTTCGATCTTAGCGTTCCCACATTGCGACCGTGACGTCGGCCGCCGGGTCGAGGATGCGGCGCGGTCCCGGCTTGAGGCCATGGCGGGCGAGGACTTGTTCGGGAGTGGCGTTGGGGCCGACCTCCTCGAAGACCGGGCGTCCGCCGGGAATCCGTGCCCGCGCGGCGCGTGAGAGATGGAATGCGGCGTATAGCGACAGGAACATGCTGAACACCTCCGTGCCGCCGATCACCGCAATCGGGCCATCCGCCGCTTGCAGCGCCTCGATTGCCCGTTCCAGCGGGCATCCCATTGGATTCCACAACAGCGAATTGGGGTGCGCAGGATCGGGCGCAAGAGCGCCGGTCTGGCGCGTCAGAACGAGCCGCTTCCGCCGTGCCGCGCGCGGTCCGCCCTCATGCGAATGTCGGCCGTGCAGCACAACGGCCACTCGATCAAGCGCCGATTGGAAAAACTCCTGATCGGCCTCATTGCGAATGGTCTCCGGCATTTCGCCCTTGGCATCGGCGATCATGCCGTCACTTGAGACAATCACGTAGCCTTCGATGCGGCGCAAATCGGCCCCATATGTCAGCCCCCAGCGGGGGAGGGTTGTGTCGGACTAATCAGCGCTGGAAGCCATATCGAGAGCCCGAGGGCGGCGACGGCCAACAGCGCGGTGATAACGTAGACGTCGTGCAGCGAGCCGCCTATCACCGCGCTCAGGCGCGCAATCGCACCGGCGCCGAGGCTTGCGCGGTGCGCCGGCTGAAGCAATTTTTCGAGCGCGTCGCCGGCCCCTGGCGCCAAGCGCGCAATACCGAAATTGAGGATAGCACCGCCAATTGCGGCCCCGAGCGACTGGCCGATCGTGCGCAGGAACAAAAATGACGAGGTGGCGACGCCACGCTGGTTCCAGCCGACGCTCCCTTGCATCGCCAAAAGGAAGGTCTGATTGCAAAAGCCCATGCCGAGCCCGATCAGGATGGTTGCCGGGAGCAGCCATAGGAATGCGCTGACGGGAGTGAGTGCAACCAGGAAGCCCGCGCCGGCGATCAAAAGGATCGCGCCAACGATACCGGTGGTCCGGTACGAGGTCGCGACCATGACCCGGCCGGCAATGATCGAACCGCAACTCCACGATACCGACTGGCTGGCGATGGCGATTCCGGCAAAAGTCGCGCTCCGTCCCATGGCGGCCTGGACGTAGGTTGGCAGGAAAGCGACAACGCACATCATCAGCATGCCGATCGCTAATCCGCCGAAGTTGCTGGCAGCCATGATGCGATGGCGCCACAGCTTGAACGGCAGGATAGGCTCGGCCGCGCGGCGTTCCTCTATCGCCATCAGCACGAGAGCTAGGACGCCGGCGCCGAGCAGCACGGCGGACGTGGTCGTGCTCAGGTACTGGGCCTGAATGGTCGGCATCAGAATTGCGCCGATACCGATTATCAGCAGTGTGGCGCCGCGAAAGTCGATCTGGTGGGTTCTTGGCTCGACGTGCTCGTCGAGACTGTACATGAGGATCGCCATCGCGGCGAGGCCGATCGGCAGATTAATCCAGAATACGAAGGCCCAGTGCAGGTGCTCGACGATGAGCGCTCCCAGCACGGGGCCGGCAATTGCCGCAAATCCCCAGACGCTGGATAGCCAGCCCTGAACGCGCGCCCGCTCGGCTGCCGGATAGATGTCGCCGACAATCGTCGTCGCCATCGACTGTATCGAACCCGCGCCCAGTCCCTGGATGATCCGGAACACGACCAGCGCCACCATGCCCCAGTCAATCCTCGAAGTAAGGGCAAGGGAATTGAAGACCCAGGTGAAACCGCACGCTGTCGAGCCAGCGAGAAAGATCGTGGCGCCAATGAAAAACATCCGTTTGCGGCCGTATAAATCGGCAAGCCGACCGTAAACCGGCGTCGAAACCGCCTGCGCCAGCAGATAGGCGGCAAACACCCAGCTGAATAGCGAGAATCCGCCGAGATCGCTGACAATTGTCGGCATGGCGGTGGCCACGATCGTCGCTTCGACGGCGGCCATGAAAATCGCCATCATGCAGGCGGTCGTGATGGCGCGCCGACGCGCGACGAATTTGGCGGATTGGGGTGGGGAAATCGCGGACACGTCTGAATTCCACTACGATTTTGGCTTATACTGCCGTTACGACGAAGCCCACAACGTTCGAGCCTCCAAGCCTGATCCTGGTGCAATTTCTGACCTGGGTCGCGGCTCGGCCGCGCACGCGCGAGCAGGCGGTGGCGGCGTGGCACAGTTGCCCGCATATTTCTGTCTGGGAGGATGCGATCGTTGAGGGACTTGTCTCCACGGAGAACAACGGCACACGCACCATCGCGCTGACGCCGCGCTGTGCTGAAAAAATATGCGAGGTCAACTGATCCGTTCCGGCAATCAACTGAGCGGCTTTCCGGGTTGCGGCGGAACGTCGAAGACGTTGAGCACGAACCCGATCATTCCGTATAGGCCGGCGCAAGTGACCGCTTCGATGACGCCTTCGAGACCGAAGGCGGCTCTGGCGGTCTCGAACGTAGTAGGGCTCACCGTTTTTTTGGCCAGGAGTTCGGTCACGAAGTCGTATAGCAAGCGCTCGTCGTCTTGTTTGAAACCCGGCCGCTGGCGGGCGCGAATGGCGTCGATGACATCCTGCGTCAATCCGGATTTGAGCGCCTGCGTCTCGTGCACCGACCAGGCATATTGAGCGGTCGCTTCGCGAATCGCCAAGAGAATGACCAATTCGATCAGCCGTCGGCCGAGCTTCGGATTGTTGCGGTAGTAATTGACCAAGCGGTCGGCCGGCTCGGCGATATCGGGCGCGTGGATCAACACGGCGAATGGCCCGATGAGGTTTTTGCGCGACCGCGAACGCAACAGGTCGTCGTGGAGTTGCTGCTGCCGCGGCGAGAGTGCGTCTCTTTCGACTTCTGCTATCCGCGCCATGCGGCTTGTCTCCCTGGCTGTTAGCGCAATTCGGCCGAGCCGTCGCCGCGCACCGCCGCCACATAGCGGGCGATCGAGCGCCTGACGACGTCCTTGCCGTTGTGCGGAATGGTGCGGTCGAACCACGCACCGTGAATCGCCTCAAAAGGATACGGCTCGAGCATTGCGCCGATACGCTCTACGGCCGGAGCTGAAAGGGGAATCATGTTGGGATAGCTGCGCATGAAGGTGACGAACTTGCGGTCCGGAATCACCTGGACAATGTCGCCGGAGAGCAGTGCGCCGCGATTTTGTGCTCCTTGCGCCCAGTGCAGTACGGTGCCGCCGGCGAAATGACCGCCGCAGCGGATCAGCGTCAGCCCACGCGCCAGCGAAAGCGTATCCCCATCCCAGAACTTAATCGCTGGATCGCCGCGCATGACCCATTCGCGATCGCCGGCGTGAAGATGAATGGGCGCTGCGAAGGCGTGCGCCCATTCGACCATGGACGAGTAGTAGTGCGGGTGCGAGATGGCGATGCCGATCAGGCCGCCGAGTGCCTTGACGATCGCGATCGTGGCGTCGTCCAGGAGTGAAATGCAATCCCACAGCACGTTGCCTTGATCCGTTATCACCAGCAAGGCTCGCTGGCCGATGGCAAAATCCGGCACTGTGCCGATGCCGATAAGCCCCGGTTCGTGCTGCCGGAAAGCATTGCAGTGCCGGCGCGAGAGCGCATCATGTGTGGTCCAGGCCTGGCCCGGGGCAGGCACGAACTGGCGCGGCTCATCGCATATCGGGCAGCATTCGGGCGCCGGTTCGGAGCGTGAGAATTGGGTCCCACAGGTAACGCAGATGTAAGCTGGCATGGAAGTCTGGCCATAAAAGGCACCGCGCTGGATACGCGCCGCGCCCGCGATTGCTTTGTTCTGAGCCTAGCACGCCGGGCTTATTGATCTAGCCAATGATCCGGCGGCGCCACGATATTTCCCCCAGCGCCGTACCGCCGCGGAACCGGCTGGCTCAAGGCATTTGCATTCGCCGCCGAAAACGGCTAATTGAAATTCAAACAAGAGTTTGAAAAATGGAGCACCGATGACGCGACCGTCGGATATCACCCGTGACCGGATCATGAAAGCAGCCGAGCGGCTGTTCGCCGACCGTGGGTATGACGGCACCAGCATCCGGGCGATCGTCGCCCGTGCTCGCGTCAACCAGGCGGCGATCAATTATCATTTCGAGGGTAAGGACGGCCTGTACCGCGAAGTTCTGCGCGCGGCATTTCGCGGGTTGACCGAGGACCAGCTGACCCATGCCGCGGAGACGGGCGCAATGTCGCGCGAAGAGGCTCTTGCCGCCTTTGTCCGCCGCCAGTTGCGGCCGCTGCTGGCCCGCGACGAGACGAGCCGCCATATTCGCATTTTCAACTGGGAAAGCGTGCGTCCAACGGCCGTTTTCCGAAAACTGCTTAGCGAGGAGGCCGCCCCCTTCATGGGCATGGCGACCGATCTCATTCGCCGTTTTTTGCCCGAGGCGGACCATCGGACGCTGACGGTAGCGGCGATCTGGTTGCTCGGCCAATGCAGTATTTTTGTCCGCAACCGAGAGCAGCTTGCCGGCCCGCCTGTAACCCTGCCGCTTGAGGAATCCGGCGTCGATTGGCTGGCGCAAACCATCAGCGAGTGGACCATCGCCGGTCTCGCGCGTGCCGGCTGAATGGGCTTTGGGAAAATTCGCGGCTTGCCGCAAAATTTCCTTTTTCTCGGCCACAGGCTGCCCATAACGCGTGTTTGAAATTCAATCGATCGTTTGAAAAATATTTGGGCCTGGGAGCAGGATCGATGCGCCAAGCTACGCTGTTTCTGCCTAGGATGGTTTCGCGCGGCGAAGTGCCTGTCGTGGTGCGGTTTCTCGGCAAACTCGTTTTCGAGGTGCTGCCGGCGGCACTAGCCAGCATCATCGGCGCTTTCCTGTTCGCCCATTACCAGTTCGGGCAGCCCGCGGCGCTCGGAGTGGCGGCCGCGCGGCAGACTGCACTTCCGGCATCCGCCGAGATGTTGCAGCTTGTTCGCGAAGAGCATGCGATGGTCCGCGATTTCGTGGTCGCGGAGCGGACGGCCGAGGAAAGACGCGCCGAGGCCGCGGATGCGGCGGACGCTCGCGCCGCTGCGGATGCCAGGTTGGCCGATGCGGTCATCCGCCCTGCCGCTCCTCAAGCCGCTGACAAACCTGCTCCGGGACGTGCCAGGCCCAAGGTCGTTGCAGCGGCAACCGGCCTAACGTCAACCGCAACGGCCCGGTTGCCGACCGTTCTGGTCGCTAGCGCGGCGCCTGCGCCAGCCTTTCCGCCCGAGCCGGCTCCCCTTGCCGCGCCTGCGCCCGTTTCGTTCGTGAGCCGGACTCTCGGCGCCTCGGGGCACGTGCTGGACGCGACGCTTCATACCGTCATGGCGATTGGCGGCATTCCGTCATGGATAGGACACCGCGTCGATGCGATGGACCTCGACATCCATGCACCGACCGCGAACGCGGCGTTTTGATGTGGCGTTACATGGATGCCGGCGTTCCCATGAAATCACGCTTGGCGAGTTCTACGCCGCAGTGCCGCAGGATGTCGTAGGCGGTGGTGCAGTGGAAGTAAAAGTTGGGCAGGGAATTGTTCAACAGCAGCGATTGCCCGGTAAAATCCCGTGTGGCTCCGCTCGGGAACGTGATCTTGATAGCCTTGTCTTCGCTGCCGTCGATCTGCGCCGCTTTCGCGCTTTTGACGAAGGCGATCGCGTTTTCGACGCGGCTTTTCAGATCGGCAAAACTTGCTTCAGCGGTGGGCAGGGCCGGGGGCTCGACGCCGGCAAGACGCGCCGTGACATTGACGGCGTGATCGGTCGCCGCGCGCACTTGGCGGGCGAGTGGGAACATGTCCGGAAACAGTCGCGCGGCAAGAAGGGCGGCCGGTTCTATTTTCTTCGCTTCGCAATGGGCGGCCGCCTTGTCGAGCACGGCGGAAAGACTGGTGAGAAATTGCACAAAGATCGGAGCGGAAATTTTGTACATCGACACGGTCATGGAGTGCGTCCTCGTTTGCTGGTCGTTGCGCCGTTTCAAATTGCAAAATGCCGGCGGTCGCGCGTCGAAGCGGCGCATAACAATAAGGGGTTTGCTCATAAACTGGAATGGCTTGGCGCTGGATCTCACCTGATCACGATTGCGCGTGAGAGCCCGCCACGACACAACATCGCCACCATGCGCTGGTCGACTCGCGGTTGCAGAAGGACAACCATCTCGGCTGTTCACAGCAAGAGGAGACCTTCGATGTGCGACTATAGTCTGCACCACGTCGCCAGCAGGCCGGCCAAGGTCGGCGACAAGCTGGTGAGCGCCAAATTCCTCAACACTCCCACCGGCGGGTTTTCGGCAGTCGACGATCCCACTGTCGCGGTGTGCCTCTTGCCGGGCACGGAGATTGCATTCGAACAGGACGTCGAGTGCGAAGCGGCGCTCGGTATTCTGCCGAGCCGCAAGACAGGCCAGCGCTTGGCCCGCTTTCGGCAAGTGAACACCGACCAGCCTTGCGTGCACCACGATGCGGTAGAATTCCCGGACGGCAAAGTCATTCTGGTGACGCGTCTGCGCGAAGGCCAGCGTGCGACGGTGCTGCAGATGCCGGCCAATGCGCGCACCGCGGAGATCGCGGCGGAGAGCGCCAGCTCATCTCTGACGTCTCTCGTCGATTAAGCGGAGTCGGGCGGCGCGGGGGGAACCGCGAGGGCGTTGCTTGACGTGACTCGACCTGCGGGAACAGCGGCCCTGCGCCGGGTTCTCGCAGGAACTGTGGATAATGCTTGCTTTTGCGGAGCGCCCGACCCGGGAATCGTGACAGCTTTCGGCAATGCTGGTGCTAATTAACACTATTCGGAATCTGCGATTCCCATGCTTGCCGGGCTCCGCTATGGCCGATAATCAGACTCGGTCGCCGTACCTGCGGAGCATCAGTCGCGACCAAGGGGAACTAGCTCACCGAGTCGGGGTTGCAGGTTCGGTAGCGGGTGTTGCGCTCGGCAGGGCGCGGCGGGCCCTACTGCCGCGGAGGTGGTGATGCGTTCTGTCGGGAATTTTCATCCGGAATGGGGTTACCTCGCCCCGGCACCTGGATTTTTGCGCACATTGCGCGTCGCCGTGGTGGCGACGGCGATCGGTGCAACGGCCGGTGCCGTCGTCGTCGTTTCCCTGGTGGAACGGCCTGGAGCCAACGACGACACCACTTCGATTGCCGCGCACGCGCTGGTGACGAGGGCGCCCATTGTAGCCGCGCCCGTCGTGTCTGCCTCTCCGGTCAGCAGAGTATTGTCCGCAACCGTGCCACGATCTCCCGTCCGCCCAGCGGTCCGGCCCGCTCAGGCAAGCGTAGCGCCTGTGCAGACGCCGAACCGGCCCGCGCCGCAGAGCGTTGCGAACGCATCGGGAATGGCCGCGAATGCGCAAACGGCGAACGTTGCTTCGCCGGCGGCGGTGCCGGCTCAGGCCAGCATAGCTGTGGCATCGCCAGCGGTGGCGGACGAGGTCGCTCCGCTTCGGCCCGATCAGGCCGCTCTATCGGATGCGAGTTCAGCGAAGAAGGTATTAAGCAAGAGGCGCCGTGTGGAGCCCTATCCACGCCGCTGGCAATCAACGGCCGAGGCCAAAAAGCGATGGAATAAGGATGGCGGCTTTGGTCCGCTGTTGCGTCTTTTCAGCTTCCGCGCCGGCTCATTGCCTTTTCTGAATTGATTTCATCTGGCATGGCGCCATTCGGCACGGGCGTGCTCGCTGCCCGTGCCCATGGATCGATGCCTTTTCAGCGCAAAACGCCGAGCTTCAGTAAGGACAGACCGCTTGTGCGCGTGCCGAGGACAGAGCCTCTCGGGCCGCCGTCCAGTTGGGCAGGCCTATGAAGATCTTTCTCCAATCGGCGCCCCATGGATTGGCGGTGCTGTCCCACCAGATCTGGCAGTGGCCATTACCGAACTGCACCACCGCGAAATCGGCGCGCGCGGGGCTGAATGCGGCAAAACCAAGTGCGAGCGCGGCAAAGGCAAAGGTCAACTGTTTCATCGTCAGCTCCCTGTTGCCAGCCCCATAAGCAACTCGATAGTGTTCAAGCGTTCGGTAGGCAAGCCCCGATTCCCGCGGCGTTATGTGCGCATTGCGCATTGCAGCTCCGCCGCATTGCCAAGGTTCATTGTCGGTTCGCCTGTTGTGCCGCCTCGAAAACTTCCGTTACTAGTGTCGCGGTTCAGAAGTCCGCATCATTGCTACGGTCGGGCTCGTTATGCGGACTTCCGAACCATTCCGAAGTTCGCAAACGCGGGGGCCGCACAATGATGTGAACTTCGGAATCGGGACACAAGAGGCGTGGATTTGAGACAGGCCATTACGGCCTCATGACGCCGCAAATTTGCGGGCGAAGGTGAAAAGCAGCAACGGAGAGTGGAAAATGCCTGAAGTCGTCGTCTATATCCTCGAAGGCCGCACGATCGAGCAGAAGCGCGGGCTTATCAAGGACATCACCGCGGCCGTCGTGAAGAATGCCGGCGCGCCGCCGGAGGCGGTGACCGTGTCGCTCGTCGAGACGGCGAAAACATCCAAGGGCAAGGGCGGGGTGCTGTTCAGCGAGATGCCGGCGCGCTAGGCCTCGCGCATTTGCCTTCCACTGCTACGACAATCTGCCGCCGGCGTTTTAGAGCGCCGGCGCGGGGACTATCTTACTCCTCAAATAACCGGTGAAATCTCCGTGAGTGCACCGCACAATTCTCTTGCTGCGGTGCGGTATCGAGCCGATAATCGCTGGCGGAAACGATGCAACATAGGATTTCGAGGAAGGTGTCGCATGAACGAGGTATGGGACACGAAGGACGGCCGGCGCCGGGTGCGCCGCGATCCGCCGACGATTGATGAGGCGGTGCTTGCCGCCCAGGGGCTTACAGACGAGCTGAACGAGCAAGCCGACATCGTGGCGTCGCTGATGGCCATATCGCCCGCTGAGGCGAAAAGCGCCGTGCTGCGGATGGTACAACGTAAGACTGTTGACCGCATCACCATTGCCCCTCGGGCTGGACGAGACGGTCATGCCGCGCTCCCGCGCGCAGTCGTCGTCGAGCGGCGAGTCCCGCGGCGGCCGGTGCAAAGTCGTTCAAGACGCATCGCGTAAGCGCCAGTCCGGGGCTTGATCGGGCCGGCGCCGCTGGAACTGTCCTTCAAGGATTTCAGCGGCCGCACAAGCGCGATGACGATTTGCGCCAGACCACAGCACGAGTCGCTCGAAATGATTGTTCGGGCGATAGGACCTGATCTGCAGATCCATTGAACTGCGGATGGGCCGCAGCGCCGAGATTTGCGACGCCAGCGCACCGGTGCGGCTCCCACGCGGGCCCGCACGGCTTATGCGGAGGCCTCCTGGGCCGTGCCGCGAGGTTGCATTATAATGCGGCGTTCTTTCATGGGCCGGGAGCAGCAACGGGCGGTCGCTATGTCCAAGACTCTCGTCAAGCCGCGAACCAAGGTACAGGCCAAGACACAGCGCCCGCCGCTCTACAAAGTCATCCTGCTCAACGACGACTACACGCCGCGCGAATTCGTCGTGCAGGTGCTCAAGGCCGTCTTCCGCATGAATGCGGATCAAGCTTATCAGGTGATGATGACGGCACACAGGAAGGGCGCTTGCGTGATTGCGGTTTATACGCGCGATGTCGCCGAGACCAAGGCAAAAGAAGGAACCGAACTCGGCAAGAGCAAAGGCTATCCCTTGTTTTTCACGACCGAGCCGGAGGAATAGTTCTCACGCAGTCGCGTCCGCTCGATCGATCGCGACGCGCGCAACGGAACGGCGCCGCCAATTCGGCGTTGGGGTCCACAGCGGGAGATGACGAATACTTGGGGGCAGACGGGAAACCGCCATGCGCTATTATAGCCTCCCCGAGCTTGTCTACCCTGGACCGTCGAGATCGAGCCGCTTCGCGCGAACGATCGGAGTGGTTGCCATCGCCGGCGCGATCGGTGCCTTGGTCGGCGGCGTTGCCGCTTTTGCGACCATGGGCTTGGAGCCCGGATCGTCGCAGAGGCAAGTGATTCGCACCGCGACGACCCAAAAACCCGCCGCGGTCGCGCTCAATTCAGTGCCGCACGGACTGCCGAAAGCCACAGCCGTCGCACCGCCGAAAGCGGTTGTGCCCGTTCCACTGCCGCCGCGCGCCGCTGATCATCCTGTATTGCCGGTCAAACCTGTCGCGTCGGCGCCCGCACAACCGCCGGAGATCGCGCTGCAAAATCCGCCGCCGGCTTCGAGAGCCCTTTACGATCGCGTCGCGCCGACTACGCCCGATACCGAGGCGGCACATCGGCGGGCTCGGGCGCGCGCACGCGTAAGGTTCCACTCGAGGCGGCACCTCGCGCGCAGGCCGCTATCCATCCTGCCGCCACCCTATTACCGCGCCTACAGCGAATACCAAGACCGCGGCTGGCGTGGTGGTTTTTCCGATGGTGGCGATTGGCGCTACTGAGTCGGCGGTGAGGAAGCGGCCGTAGTCGAACGCTTAGGCGCGACGCCGCGCCGGCGCCCGATAGGCCATCCGCGCGTGCCCCACACAATAGGACAAACCGTCGATCGCCGCGTTGCCGCAGAAACTGAAATCGATCTCGCGATTGGTGGCCGGTTCGCTCAGCGGCCAGCGGCATGTGCCGCTCGCCAGGTCGAGCAGCGAGCAGGGCCGTGCGCTTTGCACCGCACCGGGCGCCACTGCCGCATTGCTCGCTTGCATATCTGTTGAGGCTCCGTCGCCGACCTCCGCGCCTTGCGACCACATCAGTCGCAGCCGACGTCTCTGGCTCGCGGCCCGCGGGTGGCGGGCGCGCGGAGGGCAAGAGCGCGCCGAGCCGCCCGGGGGCCGCCCCGGCGCCAGGCCGAGCCGATGGATTTTTCCGATGACGGCATTACGGGAGACGCCGATCTGCGCCGCGATCTGACTGCACGTTAAGCCTGTTACGACGAAGCTTCGAAGCTGCTCCACCCGCTCAGGCGTCCAGGTCTCAATGGTCATGGTATGGCCTCGCGAAAGAGCGGCCGTGTCTCGGCCGCGACAGGGCGAAGGCCGCGCGCAACGGGCGCTGCGGAGCGGTGCAACGGCCGGTAAGCGCGAAATCGGTGCGCAAGGGCAGGAAATCGCAATGTATATTGCCCCACACCCACCGAGCCGCATCCGCGCTGGCCGGATTGCAAGCTCGCAAGCTTAGAAAGACACCCGTACGCAGGACTGATCGGGCCGCATCAGAAAATGTCGAGCGAAACCCTCGCCGAAACGAATCCTCGCACGATTCGATTCGCCTGCCAAGAGTTTTAACGCTATTATAACAAAGTTATAATCCGGCGCATCCGATCAAGTAGATCTGAATCCATGGCGCGACCCGAGAACCGCTCGGAGGCGCGGGCGCTCAGCCTGACGCTGCCGATCGAGACGTTCAACTACTTCGTTTTGCTGGCAGGCCTGGGCAAGCTCGGCCGCACCGAGAACGAAGTCGCCACCCACATTTTGGTCCGCGAGGCCTACGTTATGATGGAGCAGGGCTTCCATGACAGGCGCATTCCGACGCCCAGCGACGGAGAGACTGGGTGAGGGACGTGCGCCATCCTATTGTTCCTCGCGGGCTTCCCGCGAACTTACATCTGATTGTTGCCGGTGGAATTCGGCATTGGAGGGCCTCCTCCTCCGCTCGGTCCGGTCTGCCCGTTTTGTCCGCCCGCGGAATTCGATCCCGGTACCGGGGCGCCGCCGGGCGAGACCGCCGCGCCGCGATGCTGCTCGCCCGCACGCAGGCTGTGAATCTTATCCAACAGCTCGGCGGCGGCCTGGATGCAGTCGTTCAAGGCGAAAGCCTGCGGGCAAGTGATGTCGATGCGCGCCCGGCCGCGCTGGAACACAAAATGCGCGGCATTCGCCGGCTTCGGGGGCGGAGGATGATGCGGGACAGGCAGAGGTGGGGGAGGTGCCCCCGGCCCGGCGCCCGGCCCGGCCGCCTGGTTCGGTTCGTTCTGCGAGTATCGCCAGCGGTGCGCGCGCCGCCAGTGCTGCCAGCCGCCGACCGAATCGCCCGGTGACTCTTGCGGCTGCCCATACTGGATGGAATTGCCGCCGGCACCCTGCGCCGGGAAAGGCTGGGCGAGAGCGAGTTGCGCCGAGGCGCCAATAAATGCCAGTCCCACGGCGGTCGCGAGAAGAGTGCGTTTCATGACAAAGCCCTTTGGGTCAGCGCCCTTTGTGCCAGTTGCGACGCCAACGCGATCCGCGCTTGACCTGTTCCTGAGCCGCTCCATCTTTCGCCGGGCATTGCGTCGCGCCTCGACGTGACAGGGCGTTTGGCGTCCTCAATGACGATTGGCGGGACGATCGGGAGGCCGTTCCAGGTGCAATCCCGATGATCCGATTGTAACGTCTGGTGCCGGATGCGGGCTTGTGCTGTACCGCATCGCGCAACAAGGAGCTCATCAAAATGCCGCCGATCCACGCCCCCGATATCTGGCAAGCAAAGCTGGCCGCGCTGCCGCTTGCGACGTTTGGCGCCGGCGAAATCGTGCTCGCGGAAGGCACCAAGACCGGGCGTCTGTTCATTCTCAAGAGCGGCGCGGTCGGCATCGTCAAGGGCGGCGCCGAAATCGCCCAGGTGGCGGAGCCCGGCGCGGTGTTCGGCGAACTCTCCGCGCTGCTCGATCAGCCGCATGGTGCCGACGTGCGCGCATTGGAAGCGTCTACCTTCTACGTCGCGGACGCAGCGGCGCTGCTCGGGCAGGATCCCGCGGCGCTGCTCTACGTCGCCATGATCCTGGCCCGTCGTCTGGACGCCGCCAATCACGCGTTGGTCGACTTGAAGAGTCAAATCGAGGCCGGCGCACCGCCAGGCCTGATCGAGAAGACGGTCGGGCGGATCGAAGGGCTGCTGAGCGCCATCGGTGCCGGCTACATTCGTGCCGGCGCCGGTTCGACGATGTATCCATTTGCGTGAAAGTTTGCCGCCGTGGCCAAGCGTGGCCGAAAAGCTTTTCGGACCCCGTCAGCGCCGTTGTGCAAAGTGCGCGAGCGCTTAGCTGCTCAGGCGTGCCGACGTCTTGGTCGTGCGCGACAGTCGCGACTTCTTCGCCTGCGGCAGCGGGGTCGCGATCGTGGGCCTCGACCTCGTCAGGATTTCATGCTCGGCCGCGAGCCAATGCAGGTCCGCCTTGCCCTCGGGGCAACCGCTCGCCGCCCAGATCTGGTAGGCGCGTTCGCGGATTCGGTGGGTCAACGTTTGGTCCATGGAATCTCTCCTTATTCTTGATTCTGAAGGCTTATTGTTCAGGCGGGCATGGTTAATGGATGGTTAATGGCCGATGGCCCTTGACCGTACTATGGGGGCATATGAGCGCGGTGGCGTGTTGAGGCCGGGCAGCCGCGCTTTGCGGCCTACAGGTGGCCGAACAGGCAAGCCATGTTGACCACGCAAGCGGTCATGAGGGCGGCAATCAATATCGTGTTCATCGCAGGCTCCAGAATCGCCCGCGCAGCATGAGTGAGACTCAGGGCTTGAGTCCCGACGTTTATTTTCTCAAGGATTCATCTCTCGTTTACGAAATGCGGCCGCGATTCTCGGCAGCCGGGCAGGCGGCCTCGTCCGCTCCGCGACAATCACTGGTGGCTGCGCTGAAACAGTCTATGGGTTGAGCGCCGCGTCAACAAACGGCCGCAGCTCGGCCGGCATTTCCGGACGGGCGGCGATCGCGGCGGCGAGCGCCTTGTCGCCGTTGATGGCGGAGACTACGCGGGCAAAGCCCATTTCGGATATCCGCGCTTTCGGATTACCGATCACCTTGCGGCGCACCGCGGCGTTGCCGCGCTTGAGCAGAATGTCGGTGATCGGTTCGCTGAGTTCGCCGCGCGCGGCGATCTTGGCGAGCACGTTCGGATCGATGCGATCTTTGTCGGCGATTTCGACGAGATCATCGTCCGGCAGCGCCTTCGCTCGCTCGATCACCGGGCCGAATACCGCAGGATCGACATGGCGGGCGAGGCTTGCCAGCACCTTGGTGGGACCGTTGTCGATGCCAGCGAGGACGCCGCTCAGTTCGGCGAGCTGCGCGCGATCCGTTTTTTTGATCAAGCGGCCCATCACCTCGTCGAACAGCGCGGTCTGCTCGCCGTCGTAGGACTCCGCGCCGCTGACAAATAGGTCGGCGATCTGGCGCAAGGCGGTGCTACGCCAGGATTCGGAGGTCTGCGGCAGTCTCGCATCGAGATCGCAGAGCAGGGATTGCGCGGTCAGGGCCATGGCGGACCCATAGTGGGGGCAAATTCCTAATGAACGCCGAAAGCTGCCGCCGGAAGCCTGCGGCCCGAAAACTGCGGCCAAGGGCACAGCGGCGGCCATTCTTCGCAGGCTTTGGGGCCTTTGTGGATGCGAAATGGCGCATGCGAGCGTGCCAAAGCTATCCTTCCGGGGCTGCGAATTCGACATTCGCCGCGCCCAAGCCGAACGCGTAAAGCGAATGTCAAATCCAAAACTCCATTCCTACGATATTTGTTGATGCCCCCTTGTTCTAACATTCGCAAAGCGAGCCTGCCGACCCCGGATGCGAATGTTGGAAGCGGCGGCTCCGCCGGTTGCGAAGCGTAGTCGGTCCACTGGACCTGGCCCGGTGGCGCGCAATGACGACTCTCGCTTAGCAGCGATTATTTGATCGCGAGCAGATCGACGTCGAACATCAGCGTCGCGTTCGGCGGGATGACGCCGCCGGCGCCGCGCGCGCCGTAGCCGAGCGAAGGTGGGATGATCAGCGTGCGCTTGCCGCCGACCTTCATGGTGGCGACGCCCTCGTCCCAGCCGGCGATTACCCGGTGCATGCCGATCTTGAACTCGAACGGTTCGTGGCGATCGAGCGAGGAGTCGAATTTCGCGCCCTTCTTGCCGCCCTCATCCAGCCAGCCGGTGTAATTCACGACGACGGTCTGGCCGGTCGTGGGCGAGGGGCCGGTGCCGATCGTGGTGTCGATGTATTTGAGGCCCGACGGCATCATCATGATGTTCTGGGCGTCGGCGGATTCGGACAAGGCCAAAACTCCTGCGGTTGCGGCGAATGCGGCGGCGAGCGCGTCGCGGCGCGAGAACTCTCGCATGGTGCGGTCTCTCCTGTGCAATGGGGCGGCAAACTAGCGGAGAATGACAGGCAAGAGTATGGCGGCCAGGACCAGGGCGGCCAGGACCAGGGCGGCCAAGACCATGGCGGCCAAGACCATGGCGGCTCTTGGCTGAAG
>JBOHIU010000094.1:0-20380 GCA_050725855.1 Xanthobacteraceae bacterium
TTCCGCGGCACGCCGCAGCGAGCCTCGCAATTTCAATAGGTTAGCCGGAGTCTGGCTGGGGAACTAGGATTCGAACCTAGATTCTCGGAGTCAGAGTCCGATGTTCTACCGTTGAACTATTCCCCAAGGCTTTGAACTTGCGGCCTTTTGCGTTCGCCAAGGTCCAAGGGCCGTCCTTGTCTCTCGTCGAGCGGGCGGGGCATGATGTAAGGCATTTCGGCCGACATTCCAAGCTCGGTGACAGCCACGTATTGATGCGTTTCCACTCTCCCAAAGCGAAAGCGCGCGAATCCCATGGCGGCGATGTCGTCTTTGCCAGGATTTATGAGGAAAGTTGCAGCAATGCCCTGGAGTGCTCGTGCCGAACCGGAATGATTTTAGTCACGGGACCGAATTCATTCGCTCTTTTGCGGATGAGCCCGCTCGGCCCGATCGTTACGAAGTGGCGCGGCACCACGCATTCCAATGCACGACATGGCTGTCCGGTACCAGACCGTGGAGCAACTCCATAGTGGCTTCCACCGCCTCAGGATCATCGAAGAACTCGATGACGAGCGGCAGATGCACGTTCAGCCGCAACATGTCGGCCGCATAGACTTCGCCGGTCTCGTCGAAGCCGGCGATGCCGCGGAATACGTTCAAGCCTTTCACCCGATGTCGATCATGCAGAAGGTCCATGATCTCTTTCATCAGCGATTTGCGACGACCGTGGTCGCCCTCGTGAATGTAGACCCTTACGATCGTTATCTCACGCGACATGACGCTGCCCCCCATTAGAGATTGCGCGCGATGTAAGCGCCTCCAAATGCGGCGAGAAGGCCGACCAGTACGGATGAGAGGACATACAGGGCTGCCTTGGCGCTCTCACCTTGCTCTATCAATAGAATAGACTCCATCGAAAATGTCGAGAAGGTGGTGAACCCGCCAAGGAACCCCGTTAGGATGCCGGTTCTCAGTTCAGGGCTAGAGGAAAGTCGTTCTAGGGTTTCGATGAATAGGAATCCCATCAAAAAGCTACCAAGGACATTGATGCTCAACGTCGCGTAGGGAAAATCCCGACCCCAAATGCTTTGGACCAAACCTGTCATGCCGTACCGCGCCCAGCAGCCCAACACGCCGCCGACAGCGATTGCAAAGTAAGTCCACATAATCGCCTTTTGATTACTATTTACGTCAGAGCAAGAGCGAGGATCACAACAAGAAGCGCACCAATTAGCGCTAAGTAGAAATTAAGCTGCCCTGATTGCAACAGTCGAAGTCGGTTGGAAATTGAAAGGACAAGGCGCGTAGCCGGCGCAAACAGACAAGGACCGAACACCGGAGCCACGTCATGGCTGAAGGTGAGCCGCCGGATGAAATAGCTTCGACCATTTGAGTCCCGCTTCGTCTCCATGGATGGGCGATAGACAAAGCTATAAAAGGTGCGGAGCGCATTGGCAAACGTCAGCGCGGTCGTAGAAGCCCGCTGCGGATCATGGTCGAGACCGCCGTACCAAACCGCCGCGCGTCGTACTGCAAAACGTCGGCTCGCAAGCAGCATTGTGCAGGGAATAATGGCGAGCAGCGGCATGACAATCACGAGCAAGGTCGGAGAAATAAATGAAAAAGTCTTGGTTAGCGCGATCGGCGCGCCAGTTGCGGGAACGAGCACGAGGCCGACATGCATTAATGCAGGCGCGGAAGAAGCGAATTCGCGCGATGCCGCGACACTGAGCGAGTGGAGCCAGTAAGGCATTCCGACCGCCAGTGCGAGCACGCCTGCGCCCATGAGTCCGACTGCGACGGCCGAACCTGCCGGGACAGAGATACGGGCCGTAGAACGCCCAAGTAAGCCGAGCCCCAGAACCTTAACGAACGTCGCGAGCGCGATTGCAGCCGTTAACGCCAAGCCGGCGCCGGCCAACGCCAGCACCAGACGGCCGCCCAAGCCCGAAAGATGAAATCCTTGGAATAGCGTTTGAAACAAATACCACTCGCTGACGAAGCCGGCCTGTGGCGGCATGGCGGCGAGGCTCATGGCCGCGAACAAAGCGCCGATCCCGAACGGCCAGGCGCTGCGGCGCAAGAGGTCCGTATGCGCGATCGCGTATTTGCCCGTCGCCTGAAATACGCCGTCCGCGGCCAGGAACAGGCCGCCCTTGGCGAGCGCGTGACCTGCAAGGTGCAGCAGGGCGACGGTCCACGAGAGGCCGGCAAGATTGGCAAGGCCGCCGGCTCGAAACATTAATGCTGCGCCGAGCGCCGCGACCGCGATGGCGGCGTTCTCGGCGGATGAGAAGGACAACAGGCTACGCCAGTCCTCCTGCTGGAAAGCGTACAGCACCGTGAGGATGGCGCTCAGGATTCCCACTACGACCACCAGCACGCCGAGCCAAAACGCGGTTCCCGGCATCCATATTGTGCAGGCGCGGCTCAAGCCAAAGAAGGCGGCGTTTAAGATGACGCCGGACAAGAGCGCACCGGAGGCGCCGCTGCCTGCGCTATATGCACTCGGAAACCATTCGTAAAAGGGCAGCAGGCCGAGTTTGGCGCCGAAGCCGATAAGCAAGAGCACACCAACGAGAGCTTGCAACGCGGTTGGCAGTCCTGCAGCAGCCTTCGCAAATCCGGCAAAGGTAAATCCACCGCCAGCAACGGCTAAGATGAGAATGGCAACCAGCAGCGCGACCGTTCCTATTTCGAGCAGCGCAAGCATAAAGAGGACCGGCCGCCCCGTCTCGGCAGAGGTGCGTTCGGCCAGGATCATGACGGCGCCGCCGAAGCTCATGATCTCCCACGCGATCAAGAACGCGGCGCCACCTTGCAACCCAAACACGCCGAGAGCGCCGACAAGGCTAGCGGCAGCACCGAACAACCAACCGGCTTTGCCCTTGCCGGGAGTCGCGAGGACTGTCGCGACGATCGCCGGGGCGAGACCAAAGCCCATCAGCCAAAGCGCCTCGGGCTGAAGCTGAAAGACGATCGGCTCCCCTGTTACCTGGGCGGGCAAAACGTAGGCCGCTGTACCGCCCGGCAGCGCCAGCAGACCGGCTACGATTGCGACAGCGCCGCCTGCGGCCAAAAAGAGGCGCGATATGACGAGACCCCTCCCGAGCAGCGCAACCGCCGCCGCAGCGATCCATAAGAAGAAGGCAGCCGCAATCAGCTCATTCGGCACAGCGACCTCCTTCAACGCGCTGCGGCGCGCGGTTCAGGAACATCAACAATGCTTGCATGATCGCGGCGGGATTGGGCGGGCAGCCGGGCAGATAGACGTCGACTGGCAGCACGCCTTCGAGCCCATGCCGGCACGCGTAGCCGCCGCCGGCAACTCCGCCGGACACGGCGCAGGTGCCCACCGCCATGACCCAGCGCGGCTCGGCCATCGCCTCATAGGTCCGGCGTAAAGGTTCGTGCATTGCGTGCGTGACGGGTCCAGTGACCAACAACAGGTCCGCAAAGCGCGGCGAGGCGGTGAAGAAAATGCCGAGCCGATGCAGATTGTAAAAGGGGTTGTTGAGAGCCTGGATCTCCGACTCGCAGCCGTTGCAGGAACCGGAATCGACGTGCCGAATGTGTAGGCTGCGGCGGAATCCGCGCGTGCTTTCGAGAGCAGGCTCCGCCGCCATCGGTGTATCGTTCCGGATCAAATCTTCTCGCCGGCGCACCCCAAAAGCCCAGTCGGACGACGTGGCCATGGCGCCGCTCGGGCAAGTCTCCGTGCAGAGTTGGCATACGACGCAGCGGCCGTAATCGACATCAAGTCGACCTTCAGACGCGTCGCTCTGCTCCTTAAACGTGATGGCATCCGTCGGGCATATATCGGCGCACTCGCGGCAAGCCTCGCGGCACCGCTCCGGATGGTAGCGCGGCATGCCGAGTAGCCCAGCCTGCCCGTCGTCGCCGTCGTGGAGCGGCCAAGGCGCTGTCGCTCGTCCATGCAGGAGCCCGAAGAGTGTCCACAGCGCCATCGAGATTTCCTCTATCGAGCACAGCCGGATATAGTCAGGCCGAAGCTCGCCTCATTAATCGCGTAATCCATCATGTTCGAGTCATGGACGGTGAAGGGAAAGGCGCGCCAGTTTGAGAACGATGGTGATTTGATCTTGACCCGGGTCAAGTGTCCGTCCGAACCGATGTGAACGGCGTAAAACAATGAGCCGCGCGGATTCTCACACCAACCGAGACCCTCGCTTCCTGGCGCAGGACGGCATTCGACGCGGACGGGCCCTGGTTTGAGCAGCAGCAACAGCCGCTGCATCAGCGTGATGCTGACGTCAATCTCCGCGAGGCGGACCTTGAATCGCGCATAAGCATCCCCCGCCTGCTCGACGGGTACTGTCAGCCGAAATTCGGCGTAGGCGGCGTAAGGATGATCGCGGCGCAGGTCGCGATCGAGGCCGGACGCGCGTTGAACAGGGCCGGTGGCGCCTTGGTCCAAGGCCACCTGATGTTCGAGCACACCGGTTGTAATCAGCCGGTCGAGATGACTGTCGCTCCCATCGCTCCGCCGCATATAGGCCGCAACCGGATGGCGCAGCTCTTCCAGGGCCTCACTCAGCCAGGACTCAGGAGCAAGATCGCGGCGCAGGCCTCCGGGCACCAGAAGACTGCGAAGAAACCGGCTGCCGGTCAGGCGTGCGTTGAGCTGCTTGGCCCGCTCCTCGAGCAGCTTGCCTTCAGCTTGGCCGACCTTGAGCGTCGTCGTGTCCGCTAGGTGGCCGAGATAATGGAGATGGTTGTAAAGGCGTTCCAATTCCGCGAGCAGCACGCGCAGCCATCGGGCGCGCTTTGGCGGCGTACAGCCGGCCGCGGCTTCGAGCGCCTGGCAATAAGCAAGCGCGTGCGAAAAGCTGCCGACTCCGGAGACACGCTCAGCCAGAACAACAGCCTGCTCCGGTAAGAGGCCTTCGAAGCGTTTCTCCATGCCGCGGTGCTTGAAGAACAAGCGCGGATGGTAGTGGAGAATCTGTTCGCCGATGTAGAAGAAGAGGAACTCGGCGGATTCCACCACGTCGGCGCGCACCGGGCCGAACGGAAGCATCTGCACGTTGGTATCGTCGCCGGCGACCTCCGGCGCGTAGCGCTCGGCACATTCAACGAGAATGGGTGCGTCTTTCGGATAGCGACGGTCAAGCGGCGGCAAAACGGGCTGCGCGCCCTCCTGCAGCACGAGGCGCTGCGGCTCCGGATGGCCGGCAAAGGTCAAGCCGAAGAGATCGGCAATTTCACGCTCATACCAACCGAGCAGAGGACATATGCCCGCAAGGCTCGGCATCGTGCTCTCCGGCCGGCACGCCCAGATGACGAATGGACTGCGGCTTGAGGAGCTGGTCAGATAACGTAGCTCGATCTTATCCGGCAGCGGTTGCCATGCGTAGGCCATCTGCATGCGGCCGCCGCCACTAATCAGGGCGCGCGCACGTTCCGCGATCTCGCCGATCTGAACCGGGATTATTTCTTGCTGCGTCTCCGCAAACCGTGTCGGTCGAGTTGGAATGTCTTCCGGGCAAGTCATGGCGCCCCGCCCGCTAAGGAGTGGCTTACCAGCGCAAAATAGCTCCAGAAACCGTGTGGCCACCAAACCCCAAAGATGAGCAGGGGAGCCAGAGCGAGCCACATCGGCGCGACGCACCAGGCGCCGACTGGCTTCGGGACGCTATCGACGGTGGATTCCGCGAAATACATGATGCGAAAATGATTGAGGAATCCGACGAAGATGACGATGAGAAGGATCGCCATCACATAGACCGCCCAAGCGAAATTCGCCTCAAATCCCGCGCGCAAGATCATGAGTTCGCTCAAGAACAGACCGAATGGTGGCGCGCCGGTGATGGCGGCGGCGCCGGCGAGCCAGAGTGCGCCTTGTACCGGGAATCGCAACGAGACCTGATGAATCTCGCCGATATCTTTCGTGCCATAGCTGCGCATCGCATTGCCAGCGCCGAAGAACATAAGCGATTTGTTCAGCGAGTGATTGAGCATGTGATAGAGCGCGCCGGCAATCCCGAAAGGGCCGCCGAAGCCGAAGCCGAGCGCGACAACGCCCATGTGCTCGACGCTCGAATAGGCCATCAGCCGCTTGACGCCTTCCTGCCGAACGATGAACATCGCGCCGATGAAGAGCGAGAACACGCCGAGGGCAACGAACGTCGCGCGCGAGATGCCGCCGACACCGGCGGCGTCCGCGACTGATAGAAAACGGACAATGCCGAGCATGGCGGCGTTCAAAAGCGCACCGGAAAGCATGGCCGAGATCGGCGCAGGGCTTTCGCTATGAGCGTCCGGCAACCACGTGTGCATGGGCGCTAATCCCACTTTCGTGCCGTAACCGACAAGCACAAGGAGGAACGCCAGGACGACGATGGCCGGGTTCATCTTAGGTGCTGCGTGGCGCAGCGCCGCCCATGTCATGTCGAAGGTGGGTCCGAGCACGAAGCTTGCGCCCCAGTAAAAGAGCACAGTGCCGAGGAGCGCGAGGCTAATCCCCGCCGAGACGACGATGATGTATTTCCAGGCCGCCTCCATGCTCTCGGCAGCGCGCTCGAAGGCCACCAGGAACGTGCTGACGAGGGTGGTCAACTCGATGGTTATCCAGTAGAGCCCGGCATTGTTCATGATCGCACTCAACAGAATGGTCAGCGCGAAGCCGGCGAACAAAGCATAGAAGCGCGGCAGCCTCTCGTCCTCATCGAGCAGGCGCATGTAGCCAATCGCGTAAATCGAGGCGAGCAGATAGACAATTGCGGCACAGAGTGCCACCCAGGCGCCAACGGCATCGAGCGCGATATAGCCGTCCCAGTATGTGCTCGGCGCATTGAGCGCCGCCAATATTGTCAACGCGACCGCTGCAGCGAAAGCGACCATGCTGGCGATTAAGTTCAATCCCTCCGCGAAACGCGGCCGCCGTACCAGGAGACAGCCGATGGCGGCGACAGCCGGGGCGGCGATCATGGCAATCAGGAATGCAGCGGTCATCGTCAGCCCACCAGCCGCTTGAGCTCGAGGCTGCTGGTCGAACCGACATGGGTCAGCAGGTACTGCACGAGCGCGCCAAAACATGCGACGACGATCAGAAGGTCGAACAGAATGACGAACTCGATCAGCAACGGCATGCCCGGTACCAAAATCTGTGCGCCAAGGAAAATGCCGTTTTCGAGGACGAGCAAGCCGAGTATCTGGCTGATAGCTTCGTGCCGAACGGCAAGCATGAGAAAGCCGATCAGCTTCATGGACAGCATCACCGTCAGCGCAAGCACGACCACAGTACCGGCGAGGTTCAGTTCAGCTCCAATCTTGTAAGCGACGGCAAGCGCGAAGATGACCGAGAACGCGCCGATGACGAGCGCAGAGCTGGGCCGCAGAATTTCGTGTACTTCACGGGTAACGTTGAGACGGCGGATGATCCGCCAGATGAGGTAGGGCAGGAATAAGCCGCGAAACAATGCGGTGAGCACGGCGATGAGATAAAGCTCCGAGTAGCCGCCGTAAAACCCGACCGCTGCCGAGAGCGCCGCGATGACCCATGACTCGGCAGCGAAGGCGTATAGGTAATTATCGAGCCACCGCGAGCCCAGCATGATGAAAGCGAGCAGCAGGCTTGCGATTGCCATGAGGCTGAAGATCGAGGAGGCCAGCGGATCAAGATGTGCTGTCAGCATGTCCTTAGCTCAATTGGGTTGCGATGATAGCGATCACCGCCAAGAGAAAGGAGGCTGCGAGCGGCTCCTGATAGCGGTAAAAGCGTAAACGCGCCTGAACCGTTTCGACGAAAATGACGGCGAGGGCGACCAACAGGAATTTACCGCCGTTTGCTACTAACGCGCCGAATGCACCGAGCGCCGTACCCTGATGCGACATGGCCCACGGCAATAGCAAAACATTGCAGAAGATGACGTAGAGGATGACCTGCTTCATCATGGAGGACCATTTCAGCAGCGCGAGCAGCGGTCCAGAATATTCGAGGATGCGCGCTTCCTCGATCATATAGACCTCGATGTGCGTGCTTGAATGAATCGGAAGGCGATCGGTTTCGACCAGGATCAAGATAAAAAATGCTGCGACGAGGAAAAGGTGTGCTGGCCCCCAATACAGCGCCGGATGATTTACTAGGACATGGTTCACGACGAATGGGATCATCGACTTCGCCAGTAGCGTGATGCCGACAAAGACCAGAATAAGGGTAGGTTCGGCGAGGATGGCGACCATGACTGCCCGGCTAGACCCGATGCCTCCATAGGCGCTGCCGCTGTCGAGCCCCGCCAAAACGATCATGAATGAGCCGAGCGTCAGGATGAAGCCGCCGCCGAGGATATCCCCCATGTCGGAGAGCGGCAGCGGGTAGTCCGTAAGAACTGGAATGAGGATTGGGACGGTTAGCATAGCGGTGAACGCGACAATGGGCGCGGCCCAGAACAGCCATGAGCTCGTTTCCGGTACCACGATCTGTTTGTGGAATAACTTCCAGAGGTCCCGATAAGGCTGCAAAATGCCGGGACCCTGTGCGCGCTGCACCCGCTCTTCCGCCTGCAGAATAAAACCTTGCAGCAACGGGGAAAACACTAAAACCGTGAGCACTTGCGCGACCTGGAGGATTATGTCGCGAAGGCTCATCGCGCGGCGCCCCCGCGCACGCGCGCAGCGGGCGCAAGAGGCGCACCGCTCCGATCTCGCTGGACCGACCTACGATGATTGACCAAGACCGCCACAAAGACCTCCTGCCTCCCGGAACGGGAATCAACAGGGGTCATCAGCCCTAAGGGCGGTAACAAGGCGAACCCCATCGCCTGCAATCGCAACGATATGGCCGAAACGCGCTGACTGTCAACGTGGCAACCGACGCTCTCCCACAGGGTCATGGTCCGTAACGCAAGGACGTGACCGTCTGCATCGTTACTATCCGACCCGACATCAGCCGCTTGAGCTCCGGAAGGAATAGGTCCCGGCCGGGTCATCCCGCCGCTGCACAAGAATCGCAAGCAGATCTTTCGTGAGAATCCTCGCGCCGCGTCAGGCGTTATGAAGTTTACTTTTGTGCGCAGGCTCTCTGGTGCCCGGCACGGCGTGGCTAACGATTCGATTGGGCCAATTCAGCGGACAGCCTCGTCCGTTGCATACAAGCAATTGCCAAGGCCTGTCCGCCGATCTCGGACTCGCCGGTGCAAGAGTCGCCGCGACCAGGGCGCAAAATGCGATGCCCATCATGATGAAAAAGAGTCGCCCTGAGGTCATGCGCTGCTCCCCATAAGGGCAAATATCAAGGCAAGCTACAGCGTCTCGACTTAAAGGACAACGAGCTTTGGGGCGAACTCATGACCGGGCGAGGGCCCTGTTTGCGAAGTTAGCAGCATTCCAGCGTGCCGCAGATACGAGGAGCGAAACCGTAAGAGCCGGATCGCGTTAGCGCCGCGATCTCGTCTTGCGGCTGTGCGTCTGCGACTGGCGCGAGCGCACCTGCGCCAGCGCCGGCGCGGGCCGCGCGGCAGCCGATTGCGGCTCGGAAAAGTCCGCGCTTGCGGGCTTTGCGGCGGCGGGTTCGCTGTGGCCCGGCCCGCGCGACATCGGCCCCCACCAGTTGGCCGGCGTATCGTCGCCCCAGACCTTGGGCCGCTGCGGCCGGTCCAGATGCCAGGGTCGGGGTTCGAAGAAGCCCAGCTCCTCGTCGAACATCAGATCGATGTCGCAGAAGAATTCGATGGTCACACCGTCCGGGTTCTTGTGATAGATCGCGATATTGTGGCCGATGAGGTGGCGGATCGGTCCCCAGGTGAGTTTGATCTTGTTGCGCGCGAGCAGGTCGCAGGCGCGCTTGATGTCCGGCCAGTCGCGCACCTCGAACGCGAGATGATGGATCGATGTTGCGGGGTTGCGCAGAAAATTGACCGTGTGGTGGTCGCGGCTGCAGCGCAGGAAGGCGAAAAAATCGCTGCGCCAGTCCGAGACGCGGAAGCCAAGCACGTCGCAATAGAATTTCACGACGCCCTGCACGTCCGGGCACTGATAGGCGATGTGGCCGAACTTGAGCGGCATCACGCCGTTGAAATTCGGATCCTCGGGTGCGAACGCAAAATCGGAAAAGACCTCCAGCGTGGTGCCCTTGGGATCGGTAAACGCGATCGCCTCGCCGATGCCCGGCGTGATGTCGCTTCGCTTCTCGCTCTTGATGCCGGTCTTTTTCAGCCGTGATGCAAGTTCGCCGAGATCGCTTCCAGGAGCGACCTGGAACGACAAGCGCGGCGCCTCGACCGCGCCGCTGCGCTCCAGAACGATCGCCTCCAGTCCGGACTTCGTGGCGAGTATCGCGCGATTCTTTTCCCGTGCCGCAACGCTCAAGCCGACGATGCGGGTGAAGTAATCGGTCATTCGTTCGAGGTCCGGCGTCGTCAAGGTCGAATGGCCGGCCCGCTTGATCTGCAGCATGGACGTTCTCCCAACACAGGCAGCGTTACGCCGACACGTGGACCCGCTCGCCGTCGGGTACGCTGCCGAGTTCGTGCGCGCGCACGCTGATGGTGAGTTCGCCAAGCACCGGTGCCGAGCGGCAGACGATGATATCGCCTGGCTTGACCGGGCTGACGCCGTCGGGCGTGCCGGTATAGACGAGATCGCCAGGATAGAGCGTATAAAAGGCCGAGGCGAACTCGATGAGCCGGCGGCAATTGTAGATTAATTGGCTGGTATTGCTGCTCTGCCGCACTTCGCCATTGATCGTGAGGCTGATGGGTAGCGCGTCGGGATCCGGGATTTCGTCCGCGGTCACCATCCACGGGCCGAGCACGGCATAGCCGTCGACCGATTTGCGGAAACTGCGGTCCTCGCGGCCGCGCACCGTCATGTCGAGCCCGAGGCAATAGCCCACCACGTAATCGAGCGCGCGGGATTGCGGAATATCGCTGCCGGTCTTGCCGATCACCATGACCAGCTCGACTTCGTGATCGTTGCGGCGGTCGGGAAATCGCAGCGCAATGCCTTTCGACGGGCCGACCAGGGCGGAGTTTGCCTTGAGAAACATTCCCGCCTCGAGAATCTTCGAGGAGGGGCCCTTCACGATTTGCGTGCCTGGCTGCGCGGCAGCTTTCGCCATCTCTTCGATATGCGCCTGATAATTGGTCGGCGCGCAACTGAGTTTGCTCGGCCGCGCGACCGGCGGCAGCAGCTTGAGCGAAGCGATCGGCTTGCCCTGCGCCTTATCGGCCAGCCGCTCGATCCGCTCGCGCCACTGCGGCAGCGCCGCAACGACGGCGTCGCCCTGCATCGCATAGGGCGCGTTGTTGCGGATTTCCGTCTGCGCTTCGGTGACGTCGTGCACCTGATTTCCGCGCACCACGCCTAAGCGGTCGTCATCGTAGCGGCAAAGCTTCATCGACTTCTCCTCAACGGCACGGAAGATGCTCGGTCCGATCCGCGCCGCCTGTTTGTCATGCCTCAAGAAAGATGAAGGCGGATGATACCTTACAAGTCGCACCTTGCAACCCTCGTGCCTAAAGCCGGGGAGATACGGCTCGAGATCATAAAAACCATCAGCACGCTTGCGGCGCAGATCCACGAGGAACGCCTGCGGCAGCGGCGAGCGGAGCTTGCATCGCTGCGCGGAGAATTGGAGCGCATCGGTCGAGAGCTCCGTGAGATGCGAGTGCGCTATGACTGGCCGCATCTGATCCGATCGGAGCTACGCAAGGCAGGCTTCAATCCCAACGAGCCGCGTGTACCGGCGGGGCAGCCGGATGGCGGTCAGTGGACAAGCGAAGGCGCTGTCGCCGCCGGCGATTCAGAAATCGTTTCCGATGCGCTCGATACCGACTGGATACCGGGCGCCCAATACGCCGCCGAAGGGCATCATTGGGTTCCAAGAGCGGTTTACGGAAAGTATCCGCTTCAGCCGGAAACCAAGAAGGTGTTTGAAAAGGCACCGACCGCTTGCCGACGACAGCGTGAATCGGTGGACCTTAGAGCATCGGAATTACAATGAGGCCGTCAATGAGGCCTTCACCGCTTATATGAAAAAGAATAACGTCAGTGCCGATCGGATGACGCCTGAACAAGCCCAAGAAGTCTTGGAGGCAGTAAAGGGCTCGATTGATCCGCGGATTCGAACACTAAGAATGAAAATCCTGCGGCAATCATTGCGGTATTTTTGGGTCTTTGGACCGCCCGGAGGAGGCGATGAAGAGTAAGCCCACTCGGATCAATGAGCACGTTCGCTATCGTGAGCAAAGCGAAATATTTGAAAGACTTTATCCTCGCGTTGAAAGGCTTCTTGAACGCTTTGGCCGGCCCGACTACGTTCCCGGCCAGCCCCATGGAGATTTTTCAGTGCATGGGGATTACAGCGGATATCCGCAGGTCGTTGTGTTTGTCGGCAACTTGAAAATGCTCCAGTCGAATATCGTTGATGAGCTGCAACAGCTCATCAAAAAATTTCCCGGGTGGGGGATCGAGGTCACGGTCGCGGTCCGTGGCCATTACGACGATTGGCCGAACATGGGTCTTTACATCAGTCCGCAAGAATCATCGACGGTTTGCAACGAAAATATTTTCCAAAGGAGTTTCAGAATATCGCCTATCAGGGCGCTCGACGTGGGACCGCGTACGATTAAATAAATTACGAACGCGGCATTCAAATTCAACTCCGCCCGAACAGTTCATTGATAGTCTTTTGCCATTTTCTCTGCCCGTTGGCATCGAGAAGAACCGGCACGATCTTCATCGGCGTCAAGCGCTCGCCGATTTCGGGCGGATTGGTCGGCACGTCGGGCCGGGTCGGAAAGCGGCCCTTGCGGGTGATGAAGGATTGGGCTTGCCGGCTGAGCAGGAAATTCTCCGCGAGCTTCGCCGCATTGGGATGCGGCGCCAGCACGTTGATGCCGACCGCACCGAAAACCAGCGCGACCGGATTGAGCAGCCAGTAATCGGTCGGCGCACCGGACATTTTCACGTTGATCGTGAGATTGAGAAAATTGTTGAGCGCAAGCGAATATTCGCCGGACCCGACGGACCGCGCCAGTGCGAGATGGCCGTCGGTCACGACGGGATTAAGCGAGGTGACAATCGATTTGACCAGCATGCGCGCGCGGGCGTCGCCATAGTAGGAAAACAGCGCCGCTAGCCATTCGTTGTCGGTGCCGTCGATCGCGATCTTGCCGTTCCATTCCTTGTGCGCGGCAAAATCCTCGTAGCTCTTGGGCAAGTCGGCTTTGTTGACCAGTTTCGTGTTGTAGGCCGGCGCATTGTAATTCGCATAAACGCCGTACCAGCGCTGCGCCGGACCGCGCGCCTCCGCCATCAGGCCTTTGGCTTCCACTGGGTCGTAGGGGACAAGATATTGCTGCGGTAGTTGCGAAACCGTAGTGGTCACCGCGATGTCCCAGGAGCGCTGGCGCGCGCGATTTTCGATCGCCACCCGGGCCATGATCTGCGTGTCCGAGGAGCGCACATAGCCGACTTTGATTCCGGTCGCATCCTCGAAGAGCTTCCACAGCGGCAGCGCCTCGGCTTCGTTCATCGAGCCATAGACCGTCAACGCCCCCTCGGCCTTGGCCACTTGCAGAAGACCGGGAGTATTCCACGACGCGTGCGGAGCTTGCGCCGCCGCCGGCACGCTGGCGAGCAAGATTGAAAGTGCGGCGCCAAGACCGGCCAGCACGCAACCACGCCACATCCTTCGCCTCCCGGCTGCAGGGCGCCCGAATGGCGCCCGGCTTGCAGCAGCGGATTTGCGCGCGTCACGGCGGTTCGGTCAAGCGCAAGAGGCGTTACCCCTGGCTCGGGTCCAAGCCCTACCAGCCGTTGCCTTGCATGCCGAACCAGGGGCCTGGACCGGGGCCATAGCCAGGGGGACCTGCTGGACCGTAACGTCCCGGTCCCGCGTCGTATGGCCCTTCAGGCCTGCGCGAATCGAAGGGCGCTTCATCTCGATGTGGAGGCAATGCCGATAACCGCTTCTCTGTGCGATTGGAGGATCCGTTTCTGTCGCCCGCTTGACGCGTGCAGTACTGGCGCGGACCGCCGTCGTATGGCTGGTAGGTACAATCAGAGGCACGGAAGGAATGATAGTGCTCCTCGCACGCCGGGATATCGCATTTTGCTCCGCCCGGCCCGATGGGCGCGGCAGGATTGTTCTCATTCGCCGAAAGCGAGTTCTGATCAAAGAGACGCTTCGAGGCTCGCGGCTGTAAACTGGCTGTGGTCTGTGGACCCGCTGCTGCGTTTGAACCGCTCGCCGGTGGCGTCGACGGATTGGTCTCTTGTTGCGCGGCGACAGTTGCAGCCGGCGGCGGCGCCTGTTCCATGAACTGTTTCCAGATCATGGCCGGGAGCGAGCCGCCAACGACGCCGCGCATCGGGCTGTGGTCGTCATTGCCGACCCAGACGCCGACCACGAGCGAATTGTCGAAGCCGACAAACCAAGCATCGCGATAATCCTGGGTGGTTCCGGTCTTTCCCGCTGCCAGCCCGGGCAACGCCGCCGCGCGCCCGGTGCCGTGCTCGACGACGCCCCGCAACAGCTCCGTCAGTTCGGCTTGGTATTGGCCAAGGCTGTGCTGCGGTTCGTCAGGTTGCCCGACCGGCACGGACAGTTTCCGTCCCGGCACTTGAACGCTGGCAATTCCCCACGGTTCGACCGGCGTCACGCCGGCGCGAACGGCGGCGTAAGCGGATGTCAGATCGAGCAGGGTTACATTCGACGTACCGAGCGCGAGGCTCGGGTCGTTGTTCAGCGGCGCCCGCAGACCGAGATCACGCGCGGCGGCAATAACGTTGCCGATACCGATTTCCTGGGTCAGCCGGACGGTGGCGTCGTTGAGCGAATGGGCGAAAGCGTCCGCCAGCGTAACCCGGCCGTGGTAGCGGTGCCCATAATTTTGCGGCCGCCAGCCCTTGATGTCGACCGGCCCATCGAGGATGCCGTCGTCAGGTGTAAAGCCCTGGCGCAGCGCGGCGTAATAGTCGAACAGTTTGAACGCCGATCCCGGCTGACGCTCGGCCCGTACCGCGCGATTGAATTTGCTGTCGCGGTAACTTCGGCCTCCGACCATGGCGACAACGGCGCCGTCCGGCTGCATGGCGACAAGCGCGGCCTGCGTGGCGCGCTTCTGCCTTCCGTACTTCGCAAGGGTCGATTTCACGATGGCCGTGGCAAGGTTCTGCAGGCGCATATCGAGCGTCGTTCGCACATGCACCGGCCCGTCGACATCCCGTGCCGCCTTGGCTGCCCGCTCATGAACCCAGTCGGCGAACCAACCCGTCGAAGGCGGCGAGATTTCGGCCGGGTCGGGCGTGGCCGGATGCAGTTTCGCCGCGAGCGCATCCGCCGCACTCACCTTGCCGTTGGCGACCATCGCGTCGAGAACCGTCGCCGCGCGGTCGCGCGCGGCCTTTAGATCGGTCAATGGGTCGTCCTGGCTCGGCGCATTGACCATGCCAGCGAGCATGGCGGCTTCGGGAATCGAGAGATCGGCGAGATTCTTGTTGAAATAGAGTCTGGCCGCGGCCGGAAAGCCGATCGCGCCGGAACCCAGATAGACATTGTTGAGATAGCTCGTCAGAATCTGATCTTTGGTGAGATGGAATTGCAGCCAATAGGCGATCACGGCCTCATCAAGCTTGCGTTTGTAGGTGCGTTGCGGGCCGACGAAGCGCATTTTGACGAGTTGCTGGGTGATCGTGCTGCCGCCGGCGACGATCTTGCCGGCCCGCAGATTGTCGATGAACGCCCGCGCGATGGAAGGCAGATCGATCGCGCCGTGCTGATAGAATCCTCTGTCCTCGATGCTGAGCACCGCGTCGATGACGTCGGCGGGCATGTCCTTGGCGGCGACCGGCGGCAATCTGAAAGCGCTTTGGCCGAAAATCGGCTGGCCGTCAGCCGCATTCATGGTGATGGCGGGGTGCGCTGTTACTGATTTGGAGAACGGCAGGCGGACGCCGAAGAGCGTCCAGATCAAAAATGCCAGCGGAACAATGCAGATCGCGGCTACGAAGATTTCGATCGCCTGCCGAAACACGCGGCCCCGGAACGAATGGGGTCTGCGGAACAGTCGGAAATGAGGCTGCCGATCGCGCTCCCCGCCGGCCGTGGCGAGATTGCCGTCCGCGGGAACATCTTCACCCGACGATACTTTGTTCGAATCATCCGCCATGCCGCCCTGTCGGAAAACCAACGTGTCCGGGGGTTAAATCGGCGCGCGTTGACTTGTTCCGGGTGGCCAATCAGCGCAGGAAAATCGACGGGGTTCGTCGTCTGAATTTGAGTCGCCTTCCGGCAGCGTTTTGTCAGGATTGTGCCGGCACGCTTACAGGGTCCTGACAGTGGGAGAACCCGAACGTCACGATTAAAATGACGTCGCAGTTGAACGCACAGAATGCTGACGGCTGCCGACGGGGGAAACACGCGGCTGGCTGTCGTCCATCAGCGCGCCATAAATGATCGGCGCGATGTCGTGCCGATCGGGCTTTCGTGATTACGCCGGGCCGGCGTCGGCCGAATGCAGCGCCTGCCAGATCCGATATGGCGACAGCGGCATGTCGAGGTGGCGTATTCCGCGCTCGGATAACGCGTCGATCACCGCATTCGTCACGGCCGTAAGCCCGCCGGCACAGCCGGCCTCGCCGCAACCCTTGACGCCGAGAGGATTGGTTTTCGCCGGTGCCGGATGGTCGGCGAGAGAAAAAGACGGCACATCGGCCGCGCGCGGCATGGCGTAATCCATGAACGAGCCGGTGAGCAATTGTCCGTCGTTGTCATAGACGGCAAGCTCCATCAGTGCCTGACCGATGCCTTGCACGACACCGCCGTGCAGCTGGCCTGCGACGATCATCGGGTTGATCACCGTGCCGAAATCGTTGACGCAAACATAGCTGACCAGTTCGGCGATGCCGGTTTCCGGATCGACCTCGGCTTCGGCGATATGGCAGCCATTGGGATAGGTTGAGGCGCCTGGTCCGTCGCTCACATGCGCCACATCGAGCGATTGCGATACACCCTCCGGCGGCTTTGGGCCGTCGTGCAGCTTCCCCGCCAAATCCATGATCGAGATGGCACGATCGGTTCCGACGATGACGAAATTGCCGTGCTCAAACGCGATGTCGCCCGCGGCTGCTTCGAGGACATGCGCGGCCAACTCCTTGCCCTTTTCGATGACCTTGGCCGCGGCTTCGACGATCGCCGTCCCGCTGTGCATGATCGATTTCGATCCGCCCGAGCCGCCGCCAATAGCTAGCCGGTCGCTGTCGCCCTGTACCAGCGAAATTCTCTCGAATGGGATGCCAAGCTTTTCGCTCAGGACTTGGGCGAACGGCGTCGCATGGCCCATCCCGAAATCGAGCGTTCCCGTAACCAGCGTCACCGTGCCATCGGCATTGAATTTGACATCCGCGAGTTCCTTCGACGGCGGCGCGGTGACTTCAAGGAAATTGCCGATGCCAACCCCGCGCAGCTTGCCCCGCTTGCGGCTTTCGCGCTTGCGGCGCGCAAATCCCTTCAGGTCGGCGAGTTCGACAGCCTGTTTGGTCAAGCCCGCGAAGTCGCCGCTGTCGTAAATGCCGCCGGAGGCTGCTTTGTAGGGCAAGTCGCGCGGGCTGATCTGGTTGCGTTTGCGCAGCGCCACGCGGTCGACGCCCGTCTCGGCTGCGGCGGCGTCGATCAGGCGTTCCATGTAGTAGTTGCCTTCCGGGCGGCCGGCGCCGCGATAGGCGGAAACATGCGAGGTGTTGGTGAACACGCATTTACTCGAGACTTCGATCAACGGCGTCCGATACATGCCCTGGACGTTCTTCACCGCGTTGAGCGTGCCCGGCATCGGTGCGACCGGAGACAGGAATGCGCCCATATTGGCGAAGCTTGTCAGCCGCACCGCGAGAAAATTGCCGTCCTTGTCCAGCGCGAGTTCGCCGGCGACATCATGATTGCGGCCGTGGCTGTCGGAGACGAAGCTTCCCGACCGCTCATCGGTCCATTTCACCGGCCGCCCGAGCGAGCGCGCCGCATGCAGCACGCAGATGTATTCGGGAAACACCGCGGCCTTCATGCCGAATGAGCCGCCGACCTGGCCCGTAATCACGTGCATGTCCTTGGCGGGAACGCCAAGCGCCTCGGCGAGGTTGGCGCGCATGCCGAACACGCCCTGCGAGCTGACATATAAGGTGAATCGGTTGCCGTCGAACGCCGCAAGCGCCGCGCGCGGCTCCATGGCGTTGACCACAAGGCGGGTATTCGCGATGTTCAGCCGCGTGACGTGTGCAGCCCTGGCAAACGCGGCGTTCACCGCTTCGGCGTCGCCATAGTGATAATCGAGCGCGACGTTGGCCGGCACGTCGTCATAAAGAAGCGGCGCACCGGCGGCGGCCGCGTCCGCGGCGTTTGTCACCGCCGCCAGCGGTTCGATGTCGACTTGGATCGCTTCGGCCGCATCCTTCGCGGCCAGAACGCTGTCGGCGACCACGAAAGCAACCGGATCGCCGACGTAGCGCACCTTGCCGGTGGCAAGCGCGGGCCGCAGCGGCTTCTTCATCGGCGAGCCGTCGCGGTTGTTGAACGGCACGACGCATTTGAGCGGACCGTAGCCTTTCAGATCGTCGGCGGTATAGACGCCGAGCACACCCGGCATCTTGCTCGCGGTCTCCAAGTTGATCGCGCGGATGACTCCGTGGGCGTTCTGACTGCGGACCATCACCGCATAAGCTTGGCCGGGGAGGGTGAAATCATCGGCATAGTGGCCCTTGCCGCGCAGCAGCATCGGGTCTTCCTTGCGCGGCACCGATTGGCCGACGGCGAATTTCTCGACCGCCAAACGGTCGGCGGTCACTTGATCAAAGCGGTCCTTCGCAGGCGACTGCAAATTCATGAGCGTGCGATCCTGTAAGCATCAGATGCGGTCACATAATAAGGGAGACAGAGCCCCACAAGCTATCCCGGCAGCGGGCGGCGGGCCGGCATGGCTCGGCGGCGGCAAAGTGCGCTATTGCCCTGCTGGCACCCGCTGGTACATTTTTGCCTGATGTCGGCTTCGGAGGTTGTGCCGTCGCGCGCCGCGCTTCGGCACGGCAGGAAGGGTTTTATGGAGGACGACGCCCTGCCGCAAGGCGGCCGGGACAGTATTGGCGTCCCGCGCCGGCGGTCCAATTGGGGCCGTCGAACGCCGTATGGCGTGCGCCGCGACGGCGCTGATCGGGGCGAAACCCGGAGCCGTTTCACCGAGACCGCGCGTCCGACCTACGCCGCCCTCGATCTTGGCACCAACAACTGCCGGCTCTTGATTGCGCGTCCGACCCCCGACGGCTTTCGCGTCATCGATGCATTCTCCCGCATCATCCGACTTGGCGAGGGGCTGGCCGCCAACCGGCGGATTGGCGATGCGGCGATTGCGCGCGCCGTCGATGCGCTCCTGGTCTGTCGCGACAAGATGCGCGCCCGGCAGGTTGCCCGCGCGCGGTTGATCGCGACCGAAGTCTGCCGTGCCGCCGAGAACGCTCAGGCGTTCTGTGCGCGCATCGCCGAGGAAGCGGGTCTCGAACTGGAGATCGTCGATTCGGCGACCGAGGCGCGGCTGGCGGCGACCGGCTGCACCGAGCTGTTCGATCCGGCGGCATCGGGCGTCATCCTGTTCGACATTGGCGGCGGCTCCTCCGAAGTGGTGCGGCTCGGCCGGCCCGGTGCCGGACGGCACGGTCCGCCGCTGCCCGACATCGTCGGCTGGGCATCGCTGCCCGTCGGGGTGGTGACGCTGGCGGAACGCTACGGCGGCACCAAGGTGTCGCGCGAGATCTACGATGCGATGATCGACGAGGTGGCGAGCTTCGTCGCCAAATTCGCCACGGCCCACGCTTGCGATCTCGACGGCGTTCACATGCTCGGAACGTCCGGCACGGTGACCACCATCGCCGGCGTCTATCTGAAACTTAAGCGGTACGACCGCCGCCGCGTCGATGGCTGCTGGCTGTCCGACGAGCAGATTTCCACCGTGGTCGCCGAGTTGATGGCGATGAGCTTCGACGAGCGTGCGGCCAACCCTTGCATCGGCGCCGACCGCGCCGATCTGGTGCTCGCTGGCTGCGCCATTCTCGACGCGATCCGCCGCGCCTTTCCCTGCCCGCGCTTGCGGGTCGCCGATCGCGGCCTGCGCGAGGGCATGCTGGTCGAGATGATGCGCGAGGATGGCGCGTGGGGCGAGGCGTGACCTTATCCTCCTCCGTGGAGCGTGATCCCTCCCCCGTGGAGCGTGGCGGAACGGGTGAGAATGGCTGACCATGCCAAAACTCAAAGCCGATAAGCGCCGCACGCCCTCGTCGCGGGCCTGGCTCGAACGCCAGATCAACGATCCCTATGTGGCGCGCGCCAAGCGCGAGGGATTTCGCTCGCGCGCCGCCTATAAGCTTGCTGAAATCGACGACAAATATCGGCTGC
>JBOHIU010000095.1:0-26836 GCA_050725855.1 Xanthobacteraceae bacterium
GCGGATCGTCAACGCCGGCGCGGATCATGGCGCCGAGCCGCGTGCGTTCAATCAGGAGCCACAGCGCAATCGCGATTACCGCCGCGATGACGATGATGGCCATGCGGTAGAGCGGAAATACGGCCGGGCCGGCACGCACGAAACCGCCGAGACCGGCCGGCGTCGCCACCGAGATCGGGTCGCCGCCCCACCCCATCAGGCAGAGATCGGCAACCATCAGCGAAACGCCGAGCGTGACCAGCACCTGGGCCATCGGCTGGCCGGCAAGACGCCGGAGCAGAACCCGCTCCATCAGCGCGCCAAGAACGGCAACCCCGATCGCACTAAGGATGGCTGCCGCCCAGAAGTCCACGGTAAACCCAAGCGTGTTGGAGACGAACGTGCTGCCGAAATAGGCGCCCACCATGAACATCGAGCCGTGCGTCAGGTTGGGAATGCGCATTAGGCCGAAAATGAGCGAGAAGCCCGCTGACAGCAGAAATAGCAGGCCGCCGAACGTGATGCTGTTGATCGTCAGCAGTAGCCAGAAATTCATGTGGCTGCTCTCTTGCCGGTCATGCCCCGCCGCAGCGAAGCATGGGCCGTTTACCGCAATGGCAAAATGATTTCTGCATCGGCGGCTACTCCGATCGTCCGCATCGAAGGATGAAGGCACGGCTGCTCAGCACTTGGTCAGCGGCGGATAGTCGCGAGAATAAACCCGGGTTGGCCAGAAACTCCCTCTCGGGCCAGGTCCAGAACTGGCTGACGTTCTGGTAGGTGTGGATCGTCTTGTTCCAGAGCGTGAGGCCGTATTTGGCGCCCTCTTTGCCCAGGCGCCGGATGTAGATGGTGCCGATCACATTGTTGAGGTGGTCGAACCTGATGGGTCCGCGCGGCGTATCGGCGAGAGTCACCGACTTGAGCGCCGCCATGAATTTCGCGCGGTCGCTTGCATCGCCGCCGGCGGCTCTCAAACCCGCATCGAGCACTTGGCAATTGCAGTAGAGCAGCGCCGCGTACTGACCCGGCATGGCGTCGAAATTCTTCAGCATGCCGTCGACAAAGCAGCGCTGACCAAGCCAATCGCTTCGTCGCCAAAACTCTTGAGCAGAAAATCGTCGGCCCCGGCTTCTCCTGCGATCACCTGATATTTGAGCCCAGCGTTGGCGTATTGCTTCATGAAACGAATCGGATTCGATCCGGCAAAACCCTGGCAGACGCCGTCGCAGTCGGAGATCTGGGCGAGATAGGGCGTGTAATCGGGAGTCACCAAGGGCGGCCACAATTTCTTGACGACGCAGCCGCCGTCCTTGGCAAACGATGCCTGAAAACCACCCATCTGCTCGTAGCCGAACGCGAAGTCTTCGGAGATGGTGACGACCCGCTTGAGCTTGAGTTCGGTCGCCGCATAGTGGCCCAGCGGTTGGGTCGCCTGCGACGATGTCGCAGAAGCTCGCAACAAATAAGGATTCGGCGTCCGTTGCGTGAGGTTGTCGGCTGGCGGCCAGACTGAGAGTCGGCATCTTTTGCTGGATGACATATTCGCTGATGGCGTAGAGTTCGAAGGCGGCGAGCGGACCGAGGATCACATCAACGCGGTCGCGCTCGACCAATTCCTGCGCCTTGGTCTTGGCGCCGGCTGGATTGCCGCCGGTATCCCCGATTATCAAGTCGACCTTGCGTCCCGCCAACGTGTAGTCCTTCTCCTTGAGATACGTTCTGACACCCTGCTCCATCAGAATGCCGCCCGCGGCGAGCGGCCCGGTCTTTACCGTGAGCAGGCCGATTTTGAACGGTGCGGCCTGGGCGACGGCGGGGCCGGAAAGCCCGCCGCCGCGGCCGTGCCGACTGCAGCGCCTGCAAGCAAGGTCCGGCGACTCACGTTGCGAGACATGGCGTTCCTCCCTCAACCGGACTGCTCCGCGAATGCGGAGCATCCAGTATTTCCAAAGCTTGCTACGAACCTGCTATGCCTGCGCGCGCCGAGCCATTCGCGTTCCTAATGATCGCAAGCCGCCTCAACACTTGGTCAGTGGCGGATAGTTGCGCGAATAGACCGGATTGGCGAGGTACTCTTTTTCGGGCCAAATCCAGAACTGGCTGACGTTCTCATAGGTCTTTATGGTCTTGTTCCAAAGCTTCAGCCCGTATTTGGCGCCCTCGGTGCCGAGCCGCCGGATATAGATATTGCCGATCACGTTGTTGAGGTTATCGAACTTGATCGGACCGCGCGGCGTATCGCTCAGATCGACTGCTTTCAGCGCCGCCATGAATTTCACTCGGTCGCTGGAGTCGCCGTGCACCGCAGTGAGGCCGGCGTCAGCCACCTGGCAGTTGACGTAAAGGCCGGCGGCATAGAAACCGGGAACGGCCTTGTAGTTCTTCAGCATCTCGTCGACGAAGCGCTTGTTGGCTTCGGACTCAAGATCGAGGGTATAGGGGCTGGCCGATATGAGACCGATCGCATCGGGACCGAAGCTCTTCAGCAAAGCGTCGTCGCCGCCGGTCTCGCCGGTCACCACCGGATACTTCAGGCCGACAGTGGTGTATTGCTGCATGAAGCGAAGCGGGTTGGACCCTGCGAAGCCCTGGAAGACGCCGTCGCAATCGCTGATCTGAGCAATGTAGGGCGTGTAGTCGGGCGTAACGATCGGCGGCCACAGCTTCTTGACGACACAGCCGCCGTCTTTCTGGAAGGCCTCTTGAAAGCCGCCCACTTGCTCATAGCCGAAGGCAAAATCTTCAACGATGGTGACGGCGCGCTTGAGCTTCATCTGCGTGGCGGCGTAGTGGCCCAAGGGCTGTGTCGCCTGCGAGGATGTTGCGGATGCTCGCAAAAGATATGGATTGGGCTTTCGCTGCGTGAGGTCCTGGGCCGCCGCAAGGCTGAGCGTCGGCATCTTTTGATGGATGATATATTCGCTGATGGCGTAGAGTTCGAAGCTGGCGAGTGGCCCAAGAATTAGATCGACATGGTCGCGCTCGACCAGTTCCTGCGCCTTAGTTTTAGCGCCGGCGGGATTGCCGCCGGTGTCAGCCGTAATCAGGTCGACCTTGCGGCCTCCCATCATGTAATTTTTCTCTTTCAGATAGGTGATGACCCCCTGCTCCATCTGAATGCCGCCCTCGGCAAGCGGTCCGGTCTTCACGGTGAGCAGGCCAAGCTTGAACGGAGCCGTTTTCGCGACCGCCGGCGCAGGAAAGCGCGTCAATGCGACAGCAGCGCCGGCTGCGGTGCCGGTCAAAAGCGCGCGGCGGCTGACGTTGCGGGATATAAGTTTACGCGACATTTTGGTCCTCCCTCTCGCGCCTAGTCTCCGAGGCGCCTTGATCACTCATTACAGCTGCCGAGGCAACCAGAGACTTGCCATCATCCAACAAGCTGATCCGCCCGTAAAGACCGCCATTGTCGCGGCCCCGGGCGATCTCTGGGCATTATTTCTTTCTTGCCGGAATGATGGGCAGAAGCAGACAGGGTCGGGCTGAGCCGCCGAAATGCAACGCGGTGACGCCACCGAACACGTCCGCCGGACGGTCGCGCGGATCGTCGTGCAGAAACGGACCGCAACCAGTCAGTTCATTCTTGAAATTCGACAGCCGGCCACCGCTGCCCCCCGGCCACTCGTAGTCCTTGCCACGCACGGTGAGCGCGATGCGGTAGCCCGCCGGCACCACGATCGATGTCGGCCAAATCTCGATGTCGAGCGCAACCGCCTCTCCCGGCTTGAGCGGCTGCTTGCGCGCGTGCGTGTGATAGGGCCGGTAAGGCTTTGACAGCTTTTTGTCGAGCGCCCGGTGCGAGGCGCGCAGCCATCCCTGGGCCACCGGCGTATGTGGATCGATCGCGCCCTGGAACGTGACTTCCTTCAGGTCGGGCGTAAAGACGCGCAGCACGGCGAAGATATCGGCGTCGGCGGTCGAGGAAGAGACATAAAGCTTCAGCGCGGAAGAACCGGTAATTTCGGTCTCCTGGGCGAGCGGCGCGGTCACGAAGGTGACGCCATCGCCCATAGCGGCGAAACGGATCGCCGCTTTTGCGTTGCCGCCGCCCTTGCCTTTCCCGCGAGCAGCAGGCGGCAGGACGGGAGCGAGCGAGCAATCCGCGGGATCGAGGTAAAAGCGCGTCCATTTGGTGCGCTTGAGCGGCCATTCTCTTTCGGCGCGCTCGACGAATCGGTCGACGTGACGAACCTGCAACAGCACCGGCGGCTGCTGGCCCCAGCCATTGTCCTTGCCATGCAGGAAATGATCGAAAAAGCGCAGCTGCAGACGTCGTCCGTAATCGGTGTAGAAATGCGTCCAATGCTCGATGCCATGGGCTTCGAGCCATTTTTGCTTCGAGGCGGCGCGGGTAAAGCCTTCGAAGTTTCCGCGCGGATGCAGCCCCTGCCCGCCCCAATTGGCGGCCGACAGGAACGGCACCTTCACCTTCGACCAGATCGGCGAACGAGCGCGGTGATAGGCATCGTCGAGCGGGTGCGCGACGATTTCGCGGCCGAAATCGGCACGATTGTTTGCAAGCTCGGCGTCGGGCAAAATCTCCGGGCCGCAAACAAGCTCGCCGTGTACACGGCTTCGTTTGCCGCGCTCGCCGGCACCGTATTGCACGGTCTTGACCTGCATATCATACCAGTTTTCCCAAAACGTCGACAGAATGCCGCCGTGATGGGTCATGTCCCGATACCAGTCGGCCGCGCCTTCCCAAATGCACATGGCGGCAAGATGCGGCGGCTGCAGCGATGCCACGTGCCACTGATTGATGCCGTAGTAGGAAATCCCGTTAAGGCCGACCTTGCCATTCGACCACGGCTGCAGGCCGGCCCACTCGATGCAATCGTAGAAATCCTTGGTCTCGCGCGGAGAAAAATGATCGATGAAGCCCGGCGAACAGCCGGCGCCGCGCGAATCGACGCGAACGCACGCGTAGTGGTGCGGCACCCATTTTTCCGGGTCGGCCACTTCCCAGCTTTGATAGAGGTTGCTCGATCCGGCAGCGGCATCGGGATGCAGCGTCACCATCCGTTCCCAGGCGCTCGGATAGCCGTCCTGGAACGCAAGGCCTTTGGCATAGGGCCCGTAGCTCAGAATGACCGGATAACGTCCTTCGGCAATCGGGCGAAAGACGTCGGCAAGCAGCACCAGGCCGTCGTCCATCGCGATCCGTACGTTCCAATCGATGCGCATGCCGTCGCGGGTTTCGCTGCGCGGCCGATGGGATTTTCGGTCGCCTCTAGCCTCGGCCATGCGCGCTTCGCCTTCGAGCGAGGACATGGGTTACCTCCCGGTCTGCTTTCAATTCAGGCTTGGCGCGCGAGCGAACCGCGCGAAGTGACCCGAACGGCTGACTCTATGGCAACCTCCTGGTCTGAACTCAACCCCGCGGGCGATTGACAAGCGTCATGCTTGCCGAGCCGAAGGCGAATGTTAGACTCAGCCCAAAAGGGAAGGCGTCATGGCCAACGGGCGTAAACTCTCGTTTAGTCACATGGGACTGTTCGTCACCGATCTGCCGAAGATGGTCGACTTCTACACACGCGTGCTTGGCTTCGTCGTCAGCGACAGGGCCGTGCGGCCGGATGGCAATCAAGTTGCCTTCATGAGCCTCGACCCGCGTGAACACCACCAGATCGTCCTCGCCACCGGGAGGCCGGCCGATCTGTCCTACAGCGTGATTCAGCAGCTGTCGTTTCGGCTGGAAGACTTGGCGGCGCTGCGCGACACATACGTCGCGCTCAAGCGCGAGCCGATCGTCGAACTCGGTCCTATTTCCCACGGCAATGCGATTTCGGCCTACTTTCGCGATCCCGAAGGCAATCGCCTCGAAGTGTTCATCGACACCAAGTGGCATGTGCCGCAGCCGTGCGCGGCGCCGGTCGATCTGATGAGATCCGACGGCGAGATCATGGAATTTGTCGAACAGCAGATCGCGAATTTGCCGGGCGTGCGCGCCCGCGCGGATTGGGAGCGCGACCGAGCCTGGAATTTTTAAGCAACGGGCGAGGCCACCGAGCAAAGACCATGCTCCGCAGATCCCATTCTATCTATTTCTGCGCTGCCGGCGCCTTGGCTTTCTTCGTCCTGCCGCGTTTGACACCCGCCATCTTTTCGAGCACCGCGCAGACCGAGGCGGTGTCTTCCGCGCCCCGCCCGCTGGAGAGCGCCTTTTTGTAGATCGCCTTGGTGGCGTCGAACATCGGCGTCCGGACGTGAATCTTGCGGGCGTAACTGCCGATCACGTCCATATCCTTCTGCCAGACCGAAATCTTCATGGTGGCTTGCTTGTAATCATTCTTCACCATCATGGGCGCGCGCAATTCGAACACCCGCGAGGTGCCGACGCCGGCCTTGACCAGATCGTGCACGAGCTGCGCCGGCAGCCCGGCCTTCATGCCGAGCACCATGGCTTCGGCGCTGGCAACGTTGTGAATGGCGACCAGAAGATTGGCGACGTATTTCATGCGGCTGCCGTTGCCGAATTCACCCACCTCATAGAGGCCGCGGGTGAAATCCGCGAACACCGGCCGCAGTCGTTTGATCTCCTTCGATTCGCCGCTGGCATAGACGACGAGATCTTTCACCTTGGCCTGCGCCCCGGTGCCGCTCACCGGACAGTCGAGCATGACGTGGCCCGCCTTGCGCAAGGCCGCCGCTGCCTTGGCTTTGTCCTCGATCGTGAAGGTCGAGGCCTCGATGATGACGCGGCGCGGCACACGGGCCTTGGCGATCGCGGCGGCAGTCGCTGTCAGCGCCGCCGGATTGGGCAGACTGGTAATGACGTCTCGGGCTTCCCGCGCGACGGACGCGGCATCGGCGGCGACTTCAACGCCGGCCCGCGCCATCGCTCGCCGCCGCGCCGGATCGACGTCATAGCCGATCACACGCCAGTCGCCGGACACGAGATTTTGCGCAAATGCGCCACCCATGATGCCGAGGCCGATAACGCCGACGACGCCCTTTTTTCCGGAAGCCATGCCCGTCCCCGTCCACCTGCTTCAATTCTTGTCGTAAGACGCGAGGCTATGGCATCGGCTCACGAGAGGTGCAAGCCGCTTTCTCGCCGTGCGTGTCATTCCGGATTGACGCGAAGGCGCCAAGTCCGGAATCCATAAGCACAGACCTTGCAGAACGTGCGCCGGAGTGCTGGTCTTAAGCGCGTGTGGATATGGATTCCGGGTTCGCGGCCGGAATAGCCGCGCCCCGGAATGACAGGGGAGGGAGTATGCGAATCGGAGTGGCGGGGCTTGGCGCCATGGGCAGCGCAATCGCCGCCCGTCTCATGGAAGCCGGCCACCAAGTGACCGTTTGGAATCGGACCGCGGTGAAGACCAAACCGCTTTCCGATGCCGGCGCGAAGGCGGTCGATAGTCCGGCCGCGGTAGCCGCCGCCAGCGAGACGATCATCACCATTCTGACCGACGGCGCGGCCGTCGAGGCCGTTTATGGCGGCCCATCGGGACTCCTGTCCGGCGACGTGAAAGGCAAGCTGTTCATCGAGATGAGCACGGTGCCGCCGGGCGTGGAAACCACCCTGGCGCCGAAGGTGCGCAGCAAGGGAGGCATGTTCGTCGAATGCCCGGTCGGCGGCTCCACGGGGCCGGCGCGGCAAGGCAAGCTGCTGGGGCTGATGGGCGCCGATCCCGCCGACGCGGCGCGCGCCCGGCCGATTCTCGACCAGCTTTGCCGCAAAGTCGAGCATTGCGGCCCCGTCGGCGCCGGCGCGTCCATGAAGCTTGCGATCAATCTGCCGCTCATGGTGGCCTGGCAGGCCTATGCCGAGGCCTTCGCCATCGCGCGTGATGTTGGCTGGGGGCCGAAGCGGCTGCTTGATCTGTTCGTCGAGAGCAATGGCGCCAACAACGCACTGAAGGCGCGCGCCGCCATGATCGTCGCCATGATGGAGGATCGCGATCCGGGCGCGACTACCTTCAGCATCGCCAACGCGGTCAAGGACCTCAAGACGATGGTCGACGCCGGCACGGCGAAGGGCGCCGACATGCCGGCCACGAAGGCCGCGCTCGCGGCGATCGAGGAAGCAAACAAAGAGGGGTTGGGCGGCTTCGATGCCTCGCGCCAGACCATTTATTGGTCGCACCGCAGCGGCAAGGTTTGATCGAACAAGAGCAACATTGGAGCAACAAATATGTCCCTGATTACGCTCGCGCAGGCTTCGGCGATCGTCGATGCCGCGCTGAAGAAGGCCCGCGATAGCAAATTGGCGCCGCTCAGCGTGGCGGTGCTCGATGCAGGCGGCCACCTCGTCGCCTTCAAGCGCGAGGACAAGTCAGGAATCCTGCGCTTCGACATCGCCTTCGGCAAAGCCTGGGGCGCGCTCGGCATGGGCCTTGGTTCGCGCACGCTGGCGAGCCGCGCGGCCAAGACACCGCAATTTTTCACCATGCTCGCCGCGGCGAGCGGCGGCCGCATCGTCAGCAATGCGGGCGGCGTGCTCATTCGCGACGCCTCGGGCGACATTGTCGGCGCGTGCGGAATTTCCGGAGACACTTCGGACAAGGATGAAATATGCGCCGTCGCCGGCATCGAGGCCGCCGGACTCAAGGCCGATCCGGGATCGGATTAATTTTCCAGTCGCCCGCCGCGCGTTTCGCGCGCTTGGGACGGCAGATCGGAGGAGGAAATTTCCATGAAGCTCTTTTCGTTCTGGCGATCGCTGGCGACCTATCGCGTGCGCATCGCGCTCAATCTTAAAGGCCTCGTTCCCGAGGAGGTGAGCGAGGTCGACTTGATGAAAGGTGAGCAACGCCAGGCGGCGTATCGGGCAGTGAACCCGATGATGACGATCCCGGCACTGGTCGACGGCGACGGACCGGCTTTGTTCGAATCGCTGGCGATCATCGAATATCTCGATGAGACGCATCCGGCCCCGCCGCTATTGCCGCGCGATCCGCGCGGTCGCGCCCGCGTGCGCGGACTTGCGCAGATCGTCGCCTCCGATTCGCATCCGCTGATCGTGCCACGAGTACGCGAGTATCTTGTCCACGAATTCAAGCTCGGCGAACCCGCCCTGACGAAATGGTGCCGGCACTGGCACGAGGCGGCGCTCATCGCACTGGAGACGCATCTTCAGGATCAGGCCACGGGCCGCTATGCTCACGGCGATGCCGTGACGCTCGCCGACATCTGCCTGGCCAGCCAGGCGGCCGGCGCCAAATTCTTCTCCGTCGACATGGCGCCGTTCCCGATCTTCAACCGCATCATCGATTCGCTCGCCGGCATCGACGCGTTTGCGCGCGCTCACCCATCGAGGCAACCTGGCGCGCCGGCGTAGGTCTCGCCTCTCCTCCCGGCCCCACAACAAGCGCGCTCACCACCATCGATGAAAATGATGCAGCGGACCGTGACCGGAGCCGATGTCGAGCCTATCGGCGGCGGCAATGGCGGCGCTCACATAGGCCTTCGCCTCACCCACCGCCTGTTTGAGCGGCAACCCCTTGGCGAGGCCGGCGGCGACCGCAGACGAAAGCGTGCAGCCGGTGCCGTGCGTGTTTTTGGTCGCGGTGCGCGGCGCGGCAAAGCGTTCGCACTCTGCGGCGGCGACGAGGATATCGACGCTCTCAGGTCCGTCGAGATGGCCACCCTTGATCAGCACCGCGCCAGCGCCGAGCGTGAGAAGCTTCTCGGCTTGGATCCGCATTCCCGTTTCGTCACGAGCCGGCGGCAGATTGAGCAGCGCGGCCGCCTCCGGCAGGTTGGGTGTCAGGACATCCGCCTGGGCAATCAACTTGCGTAGCGCATGGACAGCGTCCGGCCTCAGCAGCTTGGCGCCCGAGCTTGCCAGCAGAACCGGATCGAGAACGATGTTGCGGGCAGCGTGACGCTGCAATGCAGTCGAGACCGCCTCCACGGCCGATGCGCTGCTTACCATGCCGATCTTGACCGCGCCGACATTCAGATCGGAAAACACCGCATCGACCTGGGCGGTGATGAATTCGGCCGGCACATCATGGACGGCGAAAACGCTTCGGGTGTTTTGCGCCGTCAACGCGGTGATCACGGACGCGCCATAGACGCCGAGCGCGACGAAGGTTTTCAAGTCCGCCTGTATGCCGGCGCCGCCGCTCGGATCCGAACCGGCGATAGTGAGCGCAATGGGCGCGCTCATCACGTACCCCGCTGGGCCAGCATCGCGTCGACAACTTGGCGCAGATCACGCGCGGCTTGCCTCGGATCGGCAGCAAGCGACAATACGGAAATGACAGCGACGCCGTCGGCGCCGGCGCCGATCACGGGCGCCGCATTGCCCGCGTCGATGCCGGCAATGCCGCACACCGGCAGTTTCTTGTTCGCTTGCCGTGCGCGGCTCCGCAGCGCGGCGATGATGCGCGCCAGACCTTCGGGCCCGATCGGCGGATTCTTCTGCTTCTTGGACAACGTCGCATAAACTCCACCAGAGCCCACATAGTCGATCAGTTCGATCGGCGCGGCTTCCGCCTCCGTCACATTCTTGACCGACAATCCGATGATCGCGCACGGACCGAGCAGCCGCCGCGCGTCCGCCGCGGCCATGTCATCTGCTCCGAGATGTACGCCGTCGGCGCCGGCGGCGAGCGCCACGTCGACGCGGTCATTGACCACGAATGGCACGGAAAACGGGGCCAGCATTTGCTTGATCGCGCGAGCTTCCTCGATCATGACGCGTGTCTCGTTCACCTTGTCGCGCAATTGCACGAGCGTCGCGCCGCCTTCGGCGCACAACCGCGCCAGTTCGGCGAGGTCGCGTCCCCCTGACCGCTCGGGATCCACGATGGCATTGAGACGGAGATCGATTTTCATCACGAGACCTGAATTCGTGCACGCAGGGTCGCACGATCGAGCGTGTGGATGACATCGATGATGGCGCTCGCAAAGCTGCCCGGACCGCGCGCCACGGTGCCGGCGACCTCGCCGGCGATGCCCAGCACCGCGATCGCGGCAATCGCGGCGAGCCAAGCATCAGTCTCGACCGCAAGCGCCGCGCCGACAAGCGCCGAGGCCGCGCAGCCCATCGCGGTGACGAGAGCCATCAGGCGGTGACCGTTCCGGATCGCGGCGCGGCGCGGCCCGTCCGTGACAATGTCCGTCGCGCCGGTGAGCGCCACCACGGTCGCGCAGGCTTTCGCGACCTGCGCGGCCGCTTCGTCGGCCGGGTCGCCGCCAAACAGAGGTGCAAACTCCGAAGGATTGAGCCGCACCACCGAGGGGCCGCGCGCCAAAAGCTCGCGCGCGAATTGCGCACGTCCGGGCGAGCTTTGAATGAAGACGGGGTCGAGCACCCAGGGCATTCGGGCGGTCTCGACCGCGCCAAGCGCGATGTCGATGGCGACGCGCCGCTCCGCATCGAGGGTCCCTAGGTTGACCAGGAGCGCGTCGGCGGCGGCGATAAAGCTGACAATCTCGTCGGGCGATACCGTCATCGACGGCACCGCTCCGGCCGCAAGCAGCACGTTTGCCGTATAGTTCTGGGCCACGGTATTGGTGATGCAATGCACCCGCGGCGAGCGGTCGCGCACGCGAGCCAGAACATCCGCGGCAATGTCGGCAAGCTCGACCGGTGCATGCATTTTCGGGAGCGTCCTGCTACGCTAGTGGAGCGGATTTGACATTCGCTGCCACCCAACCGCGAATTTCAGCAGCGAATGTCAAATCCAAAACTCCGCTAGCACTATATTTTCTAGTGGTCCTCTGAATTCTATATTCGCATGAAAGGATGCCGAAACGGGGTGCGAATGTTTAAAGTCGGACCACTAGCATCATAATACCCCTGGAGACGCACATGGTGCCTTTTTTCGTACAGATCAAATGCCAACTCGGCAAGTCCTACGAGGTGGCCAACAAGCTGGCCGATGCCGAAATCGCCTCTGAAATCTATTCGACCGCCGGCGATTTTGATCTTTTGGTGAAATTCTACATCGACCCGCCGACGGACATCGGCCATTTCATCGCCGAAAAGGTGCAGACCATTCCGGGCGTCGCCGATACGCGCACCATCATCACCTTCAAAGCATTCGGGGTATGTTAGTCACTTGTCTCCGGCGCTCGAAGCAAGGCAGCGGGCGCTCATCGTGATGTCCGCGCGAGCTGAATTAATTCTGCTTTCGCGGCGGCGGCGTTGGCCCCTGCCTCGCCGGCAGCGAGACGATGTAGGCAGCTATGGCCTCCCGATCGTCACGGCTGAGCAGCGACGTGTTGCGGATGACTTCGGCCATCTCTCCGCCGACAAAATCGCCATCGGGGGTCATCCCATCGGACAGCAAGCTGGCAATGTCGCTCTGCGACCATGGATCTTTGGCATTGTCGCCGTGTTGCAGGCCGGCCGGCGTGATATTTGGAGCCCAGTCCTTCCCGTCGGGCGTTGGGCCGCCGGCAAAGCGCTCACTTTCGATGATCGCGCCCAGAAAATTCCGCGGACTGTGGCACTCTGCGCAATGGGCCTGGCCGTTCACCAGATAGGCGCCGCGATTCCATTGCGCCGATTTCGATGGATCAGGCACGAATGGGCCGCCGTGGAGGAACAACAGCTTCCATAGTCCGACCAGCCGGCGGACGTTGAATGGAAACGCAAGATCTGGACGGCGCACCCTGCCCGGCACCGGCGGCAGCGTTTTCAGATACGCAAACAGATCGCGTACGTCATTGAGCTTCATGTGCCGGAAGGACGTGTAGGGAAACGCCGGATAGAGATGCCGGCCGCCGGGCGCCGTGCCGTCCCATAGCGCGCTGACGAAGTCCGCCTCGCTCCAGCGGCCAATGCCATCCGTTGGGTCGGGCGAAATGTTCGGCGCGTAGAATGTGCCGAACGGGCAAGGCAACGCCAACCCGCCGCCCAGCCGCGTGCGATCGACCTTGTCGGGATCTTTGTTGGGAACCGCGTGACACGACGCACAGCCGCCGGCGTTGAATATCGTTTTGCCGTTGGCGACATTCGGCGTGTAGGCGGGCAGCGCCGAAGCCGGAACGGTCGCCGGTATGGTCAGCACCCAGAACGCAGCCAAGCAGCCGGCGACGACCAGGACTGCCGTCACGGCGGCGAGAAGTCGTCTCAGGTGCCTGTTTGTTCGCCGCCCTCCGTTCCTTCTCATTACGGCATGCAGCTCTTCGATACGGACAGGCGGCCGCAGGATATGCAGCACACCGACAATGGGCGACCTACGATATCAGAAAAAGGGCGCCCATGCAGACGCCCCCACTCTTCAGGTCAGAGTCCCGGTTCAGCTCTGCTTCTTGGCGCGATAGACCTGGTGACAGCTGCCGCAATCATTCTTGCCAATATTGACGAAAGCCGCTTTGAACGACGCCAGATCCTTCACCGAGGCATCGGCCGCCTTGGCGTCGGCCGCGAGCTTGGCGAACCGGGCTTTGAAGTCGGCCATGTTTTGCCAGACCTTGGCGGTGGGACTGAACCGGTCGGCCGATGGTGAACCGGCCTCATCCTTGGAGTCCGCGGGAAACAAGCCCGGCATCTTCTGTCCCGCATTTTCGAACGTCGCGAAAATCTTATGCACGGCAGCCAGATCGAAGGGCTTTTCGCCCTTGATCATATCGGCGCCGATCTTGGCCTGAGCGCCGTTGGCTTTCATCAGGTCCTTGCGCTCCTTGATCACGTTCTGCTGGGCGGCGGCCATGCCGACCTCAAGTACAACAGCAGCGACGCAGGCGGCAGCAAATACGGCACGAATCATATGATGTTCTCCCTGGCATTGACGGCCCCATGCCGCCCCTCCAACCCTGTCGAGAGTTCCCAACTTTCGCTAAACACCGCAACAGCCGTATTATTCCAATCGAGCGGATTTGACATTCGCCATCCCGAGCCGCCAAGGCGTAAAGCGAACGTCAAATCCAAAGCCTTACTATACTGCCATTTATGTCTCAAGTATTTGTACCTTGAGGCGCGGATTTAACAGGCCATGGGGCACCGTCTCACCAGAGACTTGGCGGCAATGTTTGCCGACATCGCGCTATCGCATGTTGCGCGCGAATACCCGGCCAAGATGGATCACGTACTGGCTGGCCCGCACGACCTGCGAACGCCCAGCGCGCTCCATCCCGCATTCCACGGCAGCTTCGACTGGCATTCCTGCGTACACGGGTTTTGGCTGCTGGCGAGAATTCTGCGCTCGTTTCCGGAGCTTCCGCAATCGGCGAGGATCCGCCAGCTATTCGAGCGGCAATTAACGGCTGACAACCTTGCCGCCGAGCTCGACTATATTCGCCATCCCATGCACGACAATTTCGAGCGCCCCTACGGTTGGGCGTGGCTGTTGATGTTGGCGAGCGAACTCCGGCGGCACGACACCGCCGAGGCCAAGCAATGGTGCGAAAACCTGAAGCTCCTCAGGCGGGAATTATCACGGCGGTTTGAACGTTATTTTTCCAGGTTGCCATATCCGATCCGAGCCGGCACGCACCACAACTCCGCCTTCGCCGGCGTGCTCGCCATCGAATACGCGGAGGTCTGCGGCGACGCCTCGCTGCTGGCGCTGGTGCGCGACAAAGTCGTGACGTTCTTTGCGGCCGATGCCAACTGCCGCCCATTTGAGCCGAGCGGCAACGACTTTCATTCTTCGGTCCTGATCGAGATGGAATGCATGCGTCGCGCACTCGATCGCCCGGCATTTCTTGCGTGGCTCGACCGATTCCTTCCGGAATTAGCCGCGCGGCAGCCCGATGTTCTGTTCGAACCCGTCGCGGTTTTCGACCATGCCGACGCCCAGTTCGGCCATCTCGACGGTCTCAATTTCAGCCGCGCGTGGTGCTGGCGGGGGCTCGCGAGTGTTCTGCCGCGCGAAGATCCGCGCGTGCACATCGCGCTGGCGAACGCGGATGCACACATCGATCAAAGTCTGCCGCACCTGAAAGATGATTACGCCGGCGAGCACTGGCTCGCCACCTATGCGATGCTGGCGCTCGCCGCATAGAAAGCCCGCATTCTGCCGACCGGTATCCGCGGGAGGACGGCTCTTCACCGAACCGGCGGCGATCCCCATATCTCGCTCCCGGCCGCTTGGCCGACTTCAACTCCAGCGCACTGAAAATCATGACGATCATTCACCTCAGCAATGCGTTTCGGGACTCCATGGCGGCCGGCACCGCGGCGCCATGCGCGGTGCCGGAAACAGATCAAGACCTGCTCGATGCCCATTCGCGCGCTGTCATCGACGTGGTCGACCGCGTCGGTCCGAGGCGGTGACGTTGCCGTCGGCGCCGCTTGGCGATTTGCAGCAATTGAAACGCGGACAGCTTGTGATCGCTATCGGCAATCCGCTCGGCTTCGAGTCGACGGTCACGACTGGCGTCGTGTCCGCGCTGGGGCGCTCTTTGCGCTCCCGCAACGGCCGCCTGATCGACGACGTGATCCAGACCGATGCAGCGCTCAATCCGGGCAATTCCGGCGGCCCCCTGGTGTCCTCGCACGGCGAGGTCGTCGGCATCAACACCGCGGTGATCATGGGAGCACAAGGCATCTGCTTAGCGGTCGCCGCCAATACGGCGAATTTCGTGCTCGGCGAATTGGTGCGTCGCGGCCGTGTCCGCCGCGGCTTCATCGGCATCGCCGCACAGCAAGTCACGATCCCGGCACGGCGCCGCTACGCCGCGGGGCTTACGCAAGAGCGCGCCGTCATGGCGAGCAATGTCGAGGCTGACAGCGCCGCCGCCCGCGCCGGCTTGCGCGCAGGCGACATCATCGTCGCGCTCGATGGCGCGCCCATCAACGGCGCCGATGATCTCGTGCGCGCGCTTACCGGCGAGAAGATCGGCCGCCGCGCGGCTATCGATGTTCTACGCGGGGCCGAGCGGCTGACGCTGTCGCTGGTGCCGGGCGAGCGCAAACCCGCGGCTTGACGGATTCATCCGATGTCCCGCATTTTCATCACCGGCTCCTCCGATGGGCTCGGCCTGATGGCCGGGCGCTTGTTGGTCGAATGGAGTCATCTCGTGACGCTGCATGCGCGCAACACGGCGCGCGCCGAGGATACCAAACGCGCGCTGCCGCAGGCCGACGCTGTCGTGATCGGCGATGTTTCAAGCGTCGCGCAGATGCGGCGCCTCGCCGAGCAGGTCAACGCATTGGGGCGCCATGATGCCATGATCCACAATGTCGGCGTCGGCTCCCGCGCGGGGCGGATTGAAACCGAAGATGGTCTATCGCAAGTGTTCGCCGTCAACGTGTTGGCGCCTTATCTGCTCACTGCTCTGATCACGCGGCCCGACCGGCTGGTTTATTTAAGTTCGGGGATGCACTCGGGCGCCGTGGCGCGGCTCGACGATGCCCAATGGGAAAAACGGCGGTGGAACGGCTCGCAGGCCTACGCGGAGAGCAAGCTCTTGGACGTCATGCTGGCGTTCGCGGTGGCGCGCTTTTGGCCGGTGGTAAAATCGAATGTGATGAGTCCCGGATGGGTCGCGACCAGGATGGGCGGCGCGAGCGCTCCCGGCGATGTTGAGACAGGCGCCGCGACGCAGGCGTGGCTGGCGGTGAGCGACGAGCCGGAAGCACTGATGACGGGCCGGTATTTTTATCATCGGAAAGAGCAGCGCGCGAATCCCATCGCCGAGCGGATCGACCTGCAAGACCGTCTGCTCGGCTATTGCGCCGAATTGAGCGGCGTGACGTTGTCAGGACCTTCTTAAGCGCTCGCCAGCGCCGAAATGCGCACTGGGCTCCGTAACGCAGCGGCGGCGCCGAGCAAAATTCCGGTCGCCGCCACCATCGACGGAAACGCCAGCGTGGAAAGGCCGGTCAGCCCCTGTCCGATCGTGCAGCCGTAGGCCAGGGCGCCGCCGCTTCCCATCAGGGCCGCGCCGCCAATCGAGCGCAGCATCTGCGGCACGGACGAATAGCTTTCCAAAGCAAACCGCCCGGTGAACAGCGCGGTGCCGAAGCTGCCGAGCACGACGCCGGCGACGAGTGCAACGCCGAAGCTCAAGCTCGTTCCGGTCGAGAACATCACATATTGCAAACTATCCGCGCTCGGCGCCACGAAGGTGAGCGAGGCGACCGCGGCCGGGTTGAAGGGGTCGGCGCCGAGATAGCCGGTGGCGAACCAACCCGCAGGGATCAGGAGCCCGATTGCGACGCCTGCCGCCATCTGTCCGTACGAGCGGCGGAACGGCGCATGGGCCAGCGCGAAAATCAGCAACAGACCGCCGATCAGCGCGACGGTCGCGAGGCGCGACGCCGACCCCCCAAGACCGTAGCCAGCAAGCAGATCCGGCAGCGAATCCTTCGGCAACGTGGCCTCAGACCAATGCAGAAAGGTAAGGCGCGCCGGAGCGATCAGGCCTTTCAATGTCATCTGCGCCGTCACGCCGACGGTGATGACCACGACCAGCGACCGCAGGTTGCCGCGTCCGAGCAGCACGGTAGCCCGCGACACGCAGGCATTCGCCGCCACCATGCCGTAGCCGAACAGCAGCCCGCCGAACAGCATGAGGGCTGCCGAGAACGATGGCTGCAGGTAAATCGACTGGCTGAGATCGACGAGTCCGGCGGCTGCCAGCGCCTGGGTGCCGGCGATCGCCACCGCCAAGGCAAGCGCAAAGGTGCGCACCAGCACGCCGTCGCCTTTGGTCCACCAGTTGCGCAGTCCGCTGGTCAGGCAAAATCCACTGAGCAGACCGATAGCACCGAAAGCAAGCCCGATCAGCAGTCCGGCGATATTGACGACGGTGGGAACGCTATTCACGGAAATACCTGAAGCCAGACGAGAGCAATGGGCGTTTGAGATGGGCTATCTGCGGCGAATATTCAATGAAAAAGCCGGTCTCGCCGGCGCACTAAAAATCTGATGCTGCAAATTATCGTTGCCGCGAATGAAACATGCCAAGCCGTTGGCAGCAACGAGAAGAGTATTTCCAGCAGTTTGGTCCGCGGCGCTCTGCCGACCGACACTTTATTGCGGCGCGTCGCCCTTGAGCAGGAGGCGGTAGAGATAACGGCGCTGGCTCATGTCGTAGTCGGGATTGGCCTGATGCATCACGCTGCGGTTATCCCAGATCACCCAGTCGCCGTGCCGCCACTTGTGCCGGTACTCATATTTTTTCTGCGTGGCGTGGCGCATCAGTTCCTCGATCAAGCCGAGCGCATCGGCATCTTCCATGCCGACGATCGATTCCATGCGCACCGGATTGAGGAACAAGCCCTTGCGGCCGTTCTCCGGATGAGTGCGCACCAGCGGATGCACACCGGGCGGCGGCAGATTGCGGCGGCTTTCCTCGTTGAGTCCGGCGAGCTTACGCGGGCTGTATTTGCTCTCATAGACGTGCACCGCCTTGAGGCCCTTGATCCGCTCCTTGGTCTTATCCGGCAGATCGTCGTAGGCGTCGTGCACGTTGACATATTGGGTGTCGCCGCCGCTTGACGGCAGTTCGACCGCAAACAATGTCGTGGCCTTGGGAGGGCACGGACGGTTCGTGTGATCGGTGTGAAAGGTTTCGCCCGGAATGATGCGCCGGCCGTTGACGAACTCCCGATTGGAAATGAATTCGACGTCGAGATGACCGGGGACGTGCCACTCTTTTTTGTCATGCGGCTGCAGCTCGCCGAACAACCGGGCGGCGGCCTTGAACTCGTCCGGCGAAAACTGCTGGCCGCGCATCGCCAGCACATGATGTTTGACGAAGGCTTGGTTGAGCTTGGCGCGGTCATCGGTGTCGACCGGCTTCCTGAAATCGAAGCCGACCACCTCGGCGCCGGTGTGATCCGTGAGGGGTGTAACAGTGAAGGACGTCATGACGCAGCCTCCACGTTCCTGTCTGGTCGATTGACGCTACAACCGGACATTTAGAGGGTCAAGCCGGGCCATGACACGGCGACTTCGGCGCCTCCAAATCGAGAGCGGCGGCCGGCCTCGGCTGCGGGACGACGGTCCGTCCGCTCGCCGAATTGATCGGCGAAATAGATGCACGGCGTCTTAGACATACTCATGAACCCGCCGCCGAGCGCAAAGCCGCGATGACGTGCTGCGGAGCAATCGGCGTTGTATTGAACTCGACCTTGAGCGGCCGTAACGCATCCGCAATGGCATTGGCGAGCGCCGCCGGCGGCGCGATCGGACCGCCTTCGCCCACGCCCTTGACGCCGAACGGATTCAGTGGCGACGGCGAATGTTGGTGCATCAGCCGGACGCGCGGCATATCGCAGGCCGTCGGCAGCATGTATTCGGCGAGCGACGTCGAGAGCGGCTGTCCCTCTGAATTGTAATGGAGCGTTTCGAGCAACGCGCCGCCGATGCCCTGGACCGCGCCGCCGACGATCTGCCCCTCAACCAGCATGGGGTTGACCACCACGCCGCAGTCGTGCGCGACGGCATAATTTTCAATCCGCACCTGCCCGGTTTCCGCATCAATCTCGACCACGGCGGCATGCACCGCATACGACCATGTCACTGTCGGCGGCTCGAAATAATAAGTCTCCTCAAGGCCGGCATCGACGCCGTCCGGCCGGCCGTGATCCCATCCCGGCCGCGACGCTTGCGCCACCTTGGCAAGTGTGACTTCCGCGCCGGGAATACCGACGATGCCGACGCGTCCGTTCCGCAGCTCCAGATCGGTCGGCGCGCATTCCAGAAGATGAGCGGCGATAGAGAAGACTTTGGTACGCAGCTTCTCGCTGGCGCCGTGAATTGCCCCCGACAGCGTGACAGTGGTGCGGCTCGCCAGGGTGCCGAACCCGATGGAAATTGCCGCGGTATCGGCGAGGGTCACGACCACATCATCGGGATGCACGCCCCAGGCGTCGGCCACGACCTGGGCGAAGATCGTTTCCATGCCCTGCCCCTGCGGGCAGCCGCCGGCAGACAAATAGATCTTTCCGGATGGATCAATGCGAACAAGCGCGCTCTCGAACGGTCCCACCCCGGTGCCTTCGACGTAGCAGCCCAGCCCGAGACCAAGATGGCGCCCGTCATCGCGCGCCGCTCGCTGCCGCAGGCGAAATGCCGGCAGCCCGCCGACCGCATCCAGCGCCTTCTCCAGAGCCGCCGGATAGTCGCCGCCATCGTAAACGATGGGCTGTCCGTCGCGGTAAGGCATGCCCATGGCATATGGCATCTCGTCGTCACGGATCATGTTGCGCAACCGCACCTCGGCCGGTTCGAGCCCGACCTCGCCGGCGACGAGATCGACGATCCGTTCCATGACGAAGGCGGCCTCGGGGCGGCCGGCGCCGCGATAGGGCGCGTTGGGCGTTTTGTTGGTCGCGGCGATGCGCGCATCGACTGCGATGGCATCGATCTTGTAAGGGCCCGGCAGATGCGCCGCGGTGTTGTAGACGACGCCCGCGCCGATCGGATTCCAGGCTCCGCCATCGACGACAAAGCTGTCGCGCAACGCCAGAACGCGGCCTTCGTCGTCGAAGCCAACTTCCACATCGTGGATCTGATCGCGCGAATGACAGGAGCAGATCAGATGCTCACGGCGGTCCTCGATCCATTTGACCGGCCGCCCCAGCCGCCGCGCCAGGAACGGGATCAGCAAATCTTCCGGATAGACGTGGCCTTTGACGCCGAAGCCACCGCCGACGTCGAGCGCGACGCAGCGGATGCGGGCCTCGGGCAGCCGCAGAACCGCCGCTGCCTCGCGCCGCACCCAATGCACGACCTGCGTGGACGACCAAATCGTCACCGAATCCGTGCGCGCATCGTGCTGAGCGACGACGCCGCGGCATTCCATCGGCATGGCGGCGTAGCGGTGATGATGGAAGCGACGCTTGAGCCGGCGCGGCGCCCGCGCCATCGCCCGCTCCACGTCACCCTTGGCGATGGTAAAGGCGCCGATGAGATTGGTGGCGAAAAGATCGTGCACGACGGCGCCGCCCGCCGACAGCGAGGCTTCGGGATCGATTACGGCCGGCAGCGGATCGAGGTCGAGTTCGACCAGTTGCGCCGCGTCCTCGGCCGCGTAACGGGTTCGGGCGACGATGACGGCGACGGCCTCGCCGACATGCCGAACCTTGTCATGGGCCAACAGCGGCTGTTGCGGGTTGATGAACTTGTGCTGCACCAGCGTCGTCCACTTGCTCGGCAGGACGAGCTGAGTGTCCGGCACCGGCGGCAACAGCTGCGCCAGCTCCGGTCCGCTCAGTGCATAGACGACATCCGGCGCCGCGGCGGCGCGCGACAGATCGACCGCTTTGATGCGCGCATGGGCGAGAGGACTGCGCACGAATGCCGCGTGCAACATATGCGGCAGTTCGAAGTCGGCGATGAATTGGCCGCGGCCGGTGAGCAAGCGGCGATCCTCGCGGCGTGTGATGGAGCGGCCGATAAAACTGGTCTTCGTTTGATCGTTCATGCTTGTTGCATCGCTCAGTTGAGCCGCAGTTTGGTGATGTGCCGCGGATCGGGTTTGAGCTCGCCTTTTTCCACCCGCTTGACGATGTCTACCAGCACCGCGTTGGCCCGGCACGATAGTCCGATCTTCTCGCCCTCGCGCACGATATGACCATTGAGAAATTCGATCTCGGTGCGCCGGTCCTTGTCCATGTCCTGGCCCATCGAAGGCCGCTGGTCGGCGGCGGTGTGGCCTGCATCCTTGAGACGCTGCTCGTCGCAGGCGCGCATCGCGGCTGCATCGCCTTCGCCCGCGCGCGCGATCGTCTCCGGCGGGAGGTGCAGGATATCCTCCAATTCGTAGCCGAGCGCCTGCCCGACGCGGATGGCTTCGGAACCGAGACGAACGGAGAAGCGTCGTATCGGATCGCTTCGCAGCATGTCGCCGCCACCCAGACCCGTGCACGCTGCAACCCCATTGGCCATGGAATTGGCCACGAGCTTCGACCAGCGCTCGCCCCAGAGATTGTTCGTCACCTTGGCGCTGTCGGCGAAAGCGACCAAGCGGCAGACTTCGTGCGCACGCTCGGTTATGCGGCCGTGCACCTCGCCGGCACGGAAAACGGTGTGCGCCGCGCCGTGCTTGCCGGCACCGCGATGGACATGGCCCGGCTCCGGCAGGTTGACGGTGATCGAGCTCGCGATGCAACCGAGCGTCCTGCCCCAGCCGACGACGCCGGCGATGGCTTCTTCGTTCATGCAGTTCTGGAGCGAGACCATGAACCCGTCGGGCGCCAGATATTGCCGGATCAGCATAGCCGCCCAGGCCGTGTCGTACGATTTCATGCACACGAAGGCGATATCGATCGGCTTCTCCTTGGCAAGCTGCTGCGCGTCGGTGATGTGCAGCGCGCGCGCCGGCACAGTGAATTCCGGCTCCTTCATGGCGTGGGTGACACGCAAGCCGTGCCGGCGCATGTGTTCGACATGGGCCGGCCAGGGATCGACAAACGTCACGTCCTCACCGGCTTGCACCATGTGGGCGCCGGTATAGCCGCCGACCGCGCCTGCCCCGACGATCGCGATCTTGTTCCGGCTCATTACTTCTCCCGATACACTGTGGACTGGCGAACGGGCGGCTCCTACGCCCCAACTCTCTCTCTGTTAGCATGGCAGGTGACCCCGCCGTTAGTGTCAATGGCGGGGGCCGAACGGCAAAGCCGGAGCAAGTCACCCGGCTCACGCCATGAGGTGCCGCAACGGCCGGCGGATCGACCACATCAGCAGCGAAAACCAGAATCCAGGCTGTGCAGGCCAGCACAAGGGCCAGCCAGGCGGCCTTGAATTCGGACCGTTATGATCAGCGACGCGTCCGACAACGCCGACACCGCAATGCCGCCGATGATGAAACGCAAAACGTATTCGGCGAACGATCTACACCCGCGAGATCATCGCAGTTTGCGCCCGATGATGTCTTCGCAGCGCACGCCTTCCGGCGGCTGTTCGCCGAGATAGAGCCCGCCCGACATGGCAAACTGCATCCGGTTCGACGGCGGCCCGGCCGTGCCCCAGCGATCCCCCCGCTGCGGCATGACCTTATCCCAGTAGGCCGCATCTTGCGGAACGTGCGTGGCCTCGTCGATCTGGTCGAGCTCGGTGGTGTACTCGGCGACGAACCCATCCGGCTCGATAAAATAGGAGAACACGTTGTTGCCGGGACCGTGGCGGCCGACGCCCCACTCGATATCGAAGCCGTTTTTCTTGAGCCGGCCGGTGCCACGCATCAACCCGTCGATGTTAGGCACTTCGTAGGCGACGTGATTGAGCGAGGGTCCGTTGGCGCGAACCAGCGCGATGCTGTGATGGTCGCAGGAGCAGCGCAGAAAATCCATCATATGCGTACTGTCGGAGTGCCTGAATCCGAGCACGTCAATGAAAAAGGGCATCTGCTTGGCGGCATCCCCGCTGTTGAGCACGACGTGGCTGATCTTGGTTGGGCGCGAACGATCGAGGGCGACGTCGGAGTGCTGCATGCCGTCCGACGAGATGCTCATCGGCAGTCCCTCGGTTGTTTCGAAGCGGAAGCCGTAGCCGCCGCCGACCGCGCCGGAGACCGGAGCCGGATCGGCCAAGACCTTGACGCCATAGGACTTGGCCTTGGAGCAGAGTTGATCGACCGTGGCGCGGTCCGGGGCGGCGAAGTTCACGCCGAGCAGACTCGGTTTGGGCCGCTCGCGGATGGTGAGCACGTGGTGCTCGCCGCCCGTGGCGCGCAAATGAACCCCATCGCCGTCGGCGCCGACATCTTCAAGCGCCCAGACTTTGGTGTAGAAATCCGCCGATTGCTGAAGATCGCGCACGCCGAGTTCGATGCTGCGCACGCCGCTGACCTTGCCGTTCATCATCGCCTATCCTCTGGACTTCCCTAATGAAAGATTTTGCAACGACCCGCGCGCCGTTCCTCGGCCAAAGAATGCGGATCGGTTCTGCACTATGTTAATAGCGCCAACGCACCCGATCAACGATTATGTGGCAAGGCGATGGAATAGCTTTTGTGCTCGCGGCTCAGCCGACAGCTCGCAAGCACGATGAACGCTAGGCAAAGCGAACCACATTACGAGTGCGTCCACTTGAGCTCGATAACGCCCGGTTCGCTGGCGAGCGATTGGCAGACCGCCGGGGTCGAGGAATCGTAAGGAAGAGCAAATTCGAGAATATCGAACACAAGTTCGTGCCGTGCTCCCGAAGGGGACAAAGTCAGAGCAGTTCCGGTGATATGCAATCCCGCCGCCTCCAGCCGGTCACGGACGACGTGCTCGCTCAGGCCGTTGCCTTCCCATTCGATGCACAGAGTCGCCCGCCGCTGTCGCCGCAACCGCAACTCCAACCATTGCAGCACCCAAAGCGCGGCAAGACCGAGAACGGTCGCTGCTATGCCAAGCTCGATCTGTCCGCCACCGAAGCACAGACCGATTACCGTGACAAACCACAGCGTCGCCGCGGTGGTCACGCCGACCACAATGTTGTCGCGATGAATGATCGCGCCGCCGCCGATGAAGCCCACGCCTGTCAGGATGCCCAGCGGCAGGCGCATCAAATCATTCATGATGAAGGAATTAGACGCCCGCCCAGCCGTCGGCAGCAGTAGGTTGACCTGGATCATCGCGACTGAGGCGGCGAGACAGACCAACAGCGTCGTACGCAATCCTCCGGCCTTGCCGTGCTCGGTGCGATTGTAGCCGATGAGCAGTCCCGCGATGACGGTGAGACCAAGCCGTAACGCGATTTCGCCCCAACCGATATTTAGCGGCATTCCGCCCATTCAGTTCCTCGCATAAGGCTGTGCCTGCTTATTAATGAGGCCGCGGCTTAGATCTTCGGAATCTTACCTACTTCGATTACCCGCTTCCACTTGGCGATTTCGTTCTTGATATAGACGGCGAAATCGGCCGACGAATCGCCGCCCGGGATGGTGGCGATATCGAGAAGACGCTTCCTGACGTCTGGCAGGCGGACGATCTCGGCAATCTCTCTTTGCAGCAAATCGGCGACCTGTTGCGGCGTTCCAGTGGGGACGAACGCGCCCACCATGGTTTCGGAATCCTGATCCTGGATGCCGACCTCCGAAAGGGTCGGCACATCCGGCAAGGTTTCCAAACGCTGTTTGCTGCCGAGCGCCAGCGCGCGGACCTTGCCCGACTTGATCAGCCCAACCACCGTGGTGGTGGCGGCACAGGTGATCGGGGTGAACCCGCCCATAACCGACTGCGCCATGGGTCCACCGCCGGCGAACGGCACGGTGACGAAGTCGAGCCCGAATCCCTGCTTGAGCATTTCGATCGCCAGCGAGGGCGTGGTGCCGTTGCCCGGCGACGCCACGCTGTACTTGCCGGGATGGCTCTTGATGGCGTCGATCAACTCCTTCATCGAGTGTGCCCGAAAGGCGGCGTTGACGGCCCATGAATTCGGCGAGGCGCCGACCTTGGTGACCGGGATGAAATCCTTCTCCACGTCGAACGGCATCGTCTTGTACAGATTCGGGTTCACCACGATACTCGATGAGGCGAACAGGATCGTATAGCCGTCGCCGGGCGAGCGCGCGGCCGCCGCCATGCCGATATTGCCGCCCGCGCCGCCGATGTCTTCGATAAAGAATTGCTGGCGCAGCCGCTCCGATAGCTTCTGCGCGACGACGCGGGCGGTAATATCGGTCGAGCCACCCGGCGGGAACGGCACAATGATTTTGACCGGATGATCGGGATAGCCAGCCGCATGCAGCATCGACGGACAGCCGACGGCAAGCGCGACCAGCAGCGGCAAAATCCCAAGGCCCTTCTTCATTGGGTCCTCCCCCTTTATCGCACGCAGCGCCTCGGAACCGCAGGACCGGGTCCGGCACGCGTGCTATGTTTTGCGGCCCGGCTCGACCGGTCCGATAGCCCACAAGAAATACCCCATTTACCGGGAGAAGACATGAGGACGCCATCGCCAAAACCCGAGAGCTCCGACCGGCGTCCGCGCCAGGACATGATCGAGGGCGCCTATCTGCGCAATGCCTGGTACGTGGCGGCATGGTCCGACGACATCGGCGACGGCCAAGTCGTCGCGCGAACGATCATGGACGAGCCTATCGCGCTCTACCGCAAGGCCGACGGCACGGTCGCCGCGATCGAGGACCGTTGCGCGCATCGCTTCGCGCCGCTCTCCATGGGCAAGGTCGTCGGCGGTGACCGCATTCAATGTCCGTATCACGGCCTGGAATTCGACGGCACCGGCGCCTGTGTGCGCAACCCGCACGGCGCCAAAACCATTCCGTCCCGCGCGCGTGTGAAAAGCTATCCGGCCATTGAGAAACATAAGGCCGTGTGGCTCTGGATGGGCGCGGCGCCGGCCGACGCGGCCAAGGTCCCGGACTTCGGCGTCCTGGATAACGTGCCGGAGCTTTACAGCACCAAGCGCGATTGCATCACCATCAAGGCCAATTATCAGCTCGTCATCGATAACCTGCTCGATCTCAGTCACACCTCGTATCTGCACGAGGGCATTCTGGGCAACGCCGACACGGTGGAATCCGAGATCGCCGTCGAACAGGACGGCGATGACGTGGTGATCGGACGGCACGCCACCAACTCGGCACCGCCCGGCATGTTCGCCCAGTTCTGGCCCAGTCATCCGCCGCGCGTCGACAAATTCACCAAGATGCGATGGATGGCGCCGTCGAACCTGCGGCTGGTCACCGGCATCTGCAAGAGGGGCGCGGCGCCGGAGAGCGGCACCGGCTACACCGCCATCCACATGCTCAGCCCGGAGAACGAGCGCTCGACGCTCTATCATTTCACCGCGGTGCGGTTCGGTGTGATGACGACCGACGAGAAGCTCAATCGCGATCTGCAGAAAAAGATCGCCGAGCTGCGCCGCTTCGCCTTCGCCGAACAGGACGCGCCGGTGATCGAGGCGCAGCAGCGCATCATCGAGAAAGCGGACAGGCCACTCGATCCGTTGGTCCTTTCCGTCGACGTCGGGCCGGTGCGCTATAAGCGCATCCTCAACAAGATGCTGCAGGCCGAGCAAGGCTGAGCCGGATCGAG